>CAXUNZ010000143.1:0-8510 GCA_964252525.1 uncultured Acetobacteraceae bacterium | reverse complement strand
GCAGGATGGCCGGGCCCGCCGGTACATCGGACAGCGCGCGGTGCCAGGCCGCCTCCGGCACCACGCGCGCCTGCGCGGCAGCCAGACGCGGCGAGGTTTCGATGAAGTGCACGCGGCACGCCTCGGCAAAAGCAGGCGCCGCGCGCCTGACGGCGCGGAGCGCATCGCCCATCAGCGTGCCGCGGCCGGGCCCGGCCTCGACCAGCAACACCGGATCGGGCGCACCGATCTGCTGCCAGACGATGGCGGCCCAGGCGCCCAGCAATTCGCCGAACATCTGCGTGATTTCCGGCGCGGTCGTAAAATCCCCGAACGGGTTGTGCGCAGCATAATAAGCCGCGTTCGCCCGGCCCATAAATCGGTCTAACCGTTCCAAGAGACACGCGGCCAAAAAGCCAAAAGTTTTTTGGTTCTTTTTTTCAAAAAAGAACTGCTTCCTTCCTGAGCAACACACTTGACGCAACAGCCGCCCCAAGTCACCCCAACGAGATGATCCTGGCCGAAATCCTCCGTGGCGGGCACGTGGAATCCCGCCATCACGGCAGCTTCGCCGTCACCGACCCGCAAGGCAGGATGGTCCTGTCAGGCGGCGACCCCTACGCCGCCACCTTTCCTCGCTCGGCGATCAAGGCGCTGCAAGCCCTGCCTTTGCTCGCCGAGGGCGCAGCGGACCGCTTCGGCCTGACCGAGCCGCAACTGGCGCTCGCCTGCGCGTCACACACCGGCCTGCCCGAGCACGCGGCCACAGCCCACGCCATGCTCACCCAGGCCGGCCGCACGCCCGGCTGCCTGGAATGCGGCATCCATTGGCCCAGCAGTCCCACCGCCGCGCGCGCGCTCGCCGCCGCCGGCCATACGGCCTCGGCCCTGCACAACAATTGCTCGGGCAAGCATGCGGGCTTCATCTGCAGCGCCCTCGCGGCGGGCCACGATCCGGGCGGCTACGTCCGCCCCGACCATCCAACCATGTCACGCGTGACATCGGCCGTGCGCGCGGTCACCGGCGCGGCCATGGAAGAGGCCGACCGCGCGACCGATGGCTGCTCCATTCCCACCTACCGCATGCCGCTCGCGGCGATCGCCACCGGCTTTGCCCGCTTCGGCACAAGCACCCACCTGCCGCAGGGTTTTGCCGCCGCCGCCACCCGCCTGCGCGGGGCCGCCGCCGCGCATCCTATCATGCTTGCGGGACCGGGGCGCATCGACACCGAGATCACCCAGGCCCTCGGCGAGGCCGTCTTCCTCAAGACCGGTGCCGAGGGCGTGCACGCCGGCGCCATCCCGTCCCTCGGCCTGGGCTTTGCGATCAAGGCCGACGATGGCGGCAACCGCGCCTCGGACGCCTTTGCGGCCGCGCTGCTGCGCCATTTTCTTCCGGGTCATGCGGTTCTGGATGCCTGGGCGGAGACGCCCTTGAAAAACTGGAACGGCATGGTCGTCGGGAGGATCAGGGTGCAAATGCAAGACGGTGTCGGGGCAGATGCGCCAGCGCAAACCGCCAGATCTTCCGGCAGGGGATAGCCTTGTTTCCCGAACTTACCGTCGACTCCGCGGGACACCTGATACAGGTGGCGCTCGCGCCGGTTTTTCTGCTTTCGGGCATCGCGGCGCTGCTCAACGTCTTTGCGGGGCGCCTCGCTCGCGTGGCAGATCAGTTCGAGGCGCTGGCGAAAACCATCGGCCCCGATGCCGCAACATCCAGCCAGGCCGCGGACCTGGCACGTCTGCACCGCCGGTCCGTCTGCCTTGATGCCGCGGTGGGGCTTGGCGCCGCAGGGGCGGTTGCCACGTGCCTGGCCATCCTCACCCTCTTTCTCTTCGCGCTCAGCAACAAGACGATCGCCGCCATCCTGCTGACCTTCTTCGGCCTGGCCATCGTCTTTACGCTGGGCTCCGTCGCCTGCTTCGGTCTGGAGATGCTGTTGAGCAGCCGCGCCATGCGCGCGCATATGGTCTTCCACCTGCCCCATCTCTCCTGGAGACGGCGCGGCGGCGGATGACCGGCGGAATTACGGCGTATCGATCCTGTAATGGATTGGCTTGAAGGATCCGTTGTTCGATTGCGGCGCCGAACACGCGGTCAGCCCGATAATCAGGTCATTCTCGGCAATGAAGGCGATGTGATCGCCGGCACGGCTGAGCGGTGGGGCGACACGTAGAACGCCTGTTTCCGCATCGATCGGAACGTTCATGAAGATGTTGAAGGCAACAGGTATCTGGTCCGGCTTGATGCCGTAAGGCGCCAGAGCCGCGGCCAAATTGCCGAAGCAGCCGCGATGCGGATGCGCGTCGCCATAAATAATGCGGAACGTATCCGCCGAACAGGGCGTGAGCAGAAAATCGTGCCTCCCGACCGTGTCTTCCACGATGCGCAACAGAATGCGGGAGCGGTTGGAGTAGAGCGGATCCCCGACCGTAAGGTAGATACGGCTGGCGTAATCCAGAGTGCGGCCCGACGAGATGACCTCGTTGACATCGGCGCGCGCAAAGGCGAGCAGGTCCGCGACCTGTTCGCCTTGCGGATCGATGACCGTGAGAAGCTGGCCGCGATCGAGCGTAAAAGCGAGCCCGCTGCGGGGAGGTATCTCGACAATCATTCCCGGCCCTCGGGCGTGGCCGCCCGTTGGAAAGGACACGCCCAATCCTGCTCCACCATACGTCCGCTGTATTGCTTGGCTTCCGAGGAGTGCCCATGGCGGGCCAGCATCGGGTTGGCCGAGCCGGCAAGACGCAGGTCGCGATCCAGGATCGTGGCACGGAGCCGGTCATATCGGCCATCGGCGCGCAGTTGTTCGAATTGGTCATGCACGTTGAAGACCAGCACCGGATGCTCGAAGCGGCGGGCCGGGCGGCTCGCGTTCGGGTGCATGCCGACGACGAAGAAGGCCTCTCCACCAAAGCTCAACGAGAAATGGGGATTGTCGGGATCGGAGCTGACCCGCGGATCAGCCTGGTTTTGATACCAGACATCCTTGTCGGACAGAGATTGCACGCGCTGCCAAAGATGACGCTCGAATTCAGCCTCGCTCTCCGGCGCGGCGCCACCGAACACCACGGCAAAACTCTGAAACAGCATCGGGTCTGCCCGATACTGTCCGGCGAAATCGACCAGCGATGCATAGATGCGCAGATCGTCCCAGGAAGAGGCGATATCGCGCGCCACGATCACCCGCATGCGGCCACGCGACAACGCGGATTTCGCACCCACGCACGGGAAGTCCGAGGCTGAGATGAAGTCGCGGAAACGGTCGGCCAAGGGATGGATGTCGTCGATCACTGGAAAAAGCATTGAATGAGGTTCCGTGGGAATACGCCGGTACGCAGCGGGTAGGGCCTACGCGACACCACCCCCGAAGTTAGGGCCGGCATTGTCTCTCACGCAGCACAACATCGTCAGCGGCAGCACCATCTCCTGGCGATATTAGGCCAGCCGCAACCTTTCAGATTGTGATGTAATGGTGGACGCAACTTTCTGGTTCGGCCATGATGGCTGGGCCGAGGGAGAGCCGTCCATGCAACACGCCGCCGCTTGCCTGACCACCGCCCTGGCCATCCTCGCCTGCCGGTCGGCGGACGCCCAGGCGCCCGGCGCCTTCAGCGTCGGCATGAACCTGGACGGTGTGGCCGACTACACCGCACAGCAACCTTTCGTGGACGCGGCCAAGCAGGCTCGGCATTTTGGCTCGCCGCAAACCCCTTGGGACGAAGCGGCCAGCATCGATGCGCTCGGCTGGCCCACGCAGGATGCCGGCGCCGTCTTTCTCTGCTGCGTGGCCGATGCGCAAGGCCGCTCATTGATAGCCGGCACTTACGCGCTGAGCTTCACCGGCCAGGCCACGATCGGCATCGTCGCCGGCAGCGGCAGCATCACCAATCAGAGCTATGACAGCGCCACCAACACCACGACGGCCAACGTGACGCTGCAGGATAGCGGTGCCGGCACCGCACTAGACCTCGCCTTTACCAACACCCAGCGCCTGCCTGGCGATGCGGCCGGCGATGGCATCACCAATATTGCCCTGATCCGCCCGCAACTGGCGCCCAACGGCCAGAAATGGTGGGACAAGCCCGGCCAGCTTTTCACCAAGCCGTTCCTCGATCTTCTCAAGCCGTTTGCCGCCATCCGGACGATGGGTTTCGAGAACACCAACAACAGTCCCGTCGTGAACTGGTCGGACCGCACCACGCCGCAATACGCCACGCAACAGACCAGCGCGGGCGTGGCGTGGGAGTACGTCTTCCAGCTCGCCAACGAGCTCAAGCACGATGTCTGGATCAACGTCCCCGACCAGGCGACCGACGCCTACGTCACCAGCCTCGCCGCGCTCGCCGCCCAGTCGGTCGATCCCTCGCTGCACGTTTATGTGGAATACAGCAACGAAGTCTGGAACTATTCCTTCGAACAGGCGGCGCGGAACCAGGCGGCGGCGGAAGCCGAGGTGCAGGCCAATCCCAACTCCCCGCTCGCCTGGCAATGCAGCGATTATGATAATTGCCGCTACGTCTGGGGCGCGCGCCGCGTCGGCGAGCGCACCGTGCAGATCGCGCAGGCCTTTCAGGCCGCTTTCGGCGCGCGGGCCGGCATGTTGCGCCCGATCTATGCCACGCAGGTCAGCCAGACCTACTACCTCTCGCTGGTCCTGCCGATGATCGCCAATTTCTGGGGACCGCCCGCCAACTTCCTTTATGGCATCGCCCAAGCGCCCTATTGGAGCGGCGACAATTCCACGGATGGCCTGACACGCAACCAGGAACTGGCCGCGGCGGCGGCCAATCTGGCCACTTTGGGCGCGCCGGAAGACGCATTCACCACCTGGGCGCGTTATTACGGCCTGCAGAGCCTGACCTATGAAGGCGGCCCGGGAATGTCGGGCACACCCAGCCTGAACGCCAAGATCGCCGCCAATCGGGCGCCGGCCATGGGTGGGCAGGTGCAGCAGGCCATTTCGGGTGCGGCCGCCAACGGGCTCTCGCTCTACATGTATTTCAATGACGCCGGGGCCTACGGCCAATACGGCATGTGGGGCGCCACCGAGAACGTCTTCGATTTGCGCACGCCCAAATACAAGGCGCTGAAAGCAGAGATCGCGCTGAAAGCCGTGCCGCTGACCGGCGGCCAGGCCATCCCCGGCAGCTTCTCGCCGGTCAATCCCGACATCGGCTTCGGCGGCGAGTTCATCGACAGCGGCGATACCTACGCCTATCTGCGTCAGGGCGGGCTCTACGGCTACCTCGTCAACATCCCCGCCTCCGGCACCTATGCCGTCTCGCTCGATGCGGGCAATTACTACGGTGCGACGACCGCGAACATCACGCTCGACCAGGCGCAGATCGGCGTGCTGACGATACCTTACACCAACGGCAACGATCTCGATTTCACGATGACGACCCCTGCCCGCGTGACGCTGCCGGCCGGACTGCATGTGCTGGCGATCGAGGCGCCGGCGGGAGAGTTCTCATTCGATCAGGTGGTGGTAAGTCGCGCGCAGGGAAACTGATTGAATTGACGACGGGGGGGCTGGGGGAGTGGCACACTCCCCCAGGTCTTCGGCCTTCTCACTCGATTTCCCTGGAGGCAGACACTGCTCCTCCGGTCTTCGCGAAACTTCCGATCAATGCCAGCACAACCGCCACCTCCATGAACGGCACGGCCGTCACTGTATAGCGCGCTTCCAAAAACAACCCCGCCACCGCCAGGATGGTCTTGGCCGCAACCACGCTGCCCGCCGCCACCACGAGTACCCGCGCCAAGGGTGAAATGCGCCGCGCCGCGGCGGCCATCAATGCCGCCAGGAACGCCATGCCGAGCAGGCACCGGTAACAGCGCGTCGCCGTGTTCAGCAGCGTGCCGACGCTTTGCGTCAGCGCCCGTTTCATCCACAGTCCAATCCCGCCGGACGCCGGCCGCGCCTCCGGCGGCAACGGCTCGGCCCAGCGCGCCCAAAAACCCGCGGCCTGCGCGCCCCGCAGGGCGAGCGTACCGCCCAACCCACGTCCCGCGCGCGCATCCGCGGCCAGCCCGGCAAACCCCTGATCGATCGCGGCGGGAAAGGGCTCGCCGGTATGGGTGCGCAAATCGGCCAGCAGCGTGCCCACGGCCGCCCATTGCCGCGCGGGAAAGAAAGCGCCAGGCAAGATATGGATCATGCGGTAATTGGTCCCGTCGAAGAACATGGAAGCCGACCGCTGATCCTGCGTGGTCACCCATTGCTTCAGCCAGGCGAGGTATCCCAGCGGCCCCGTTCGGCCGTCCGGCAGCATCCATCCCCGCGCCGGCGGCAAGACCGGCACGCCCACAACCACATTGCGCGCCGACCAGCCCGCCAGCGGCACGCACACCAGCACCGCCACCAGGCCCACCGGCCGCCATGCGCCCCACCCGCGCATCGCCAGTCCGACGATTGCCACCGGCAGCGCAAACACCACCGAGTCCAGGCGCAGAAACACCGCACCTGCCAGCGCCGCCGCCAGCGGAACCACGCGCAACCGACGCTCGGCCAGACTCAGCGCCAGCTCGGCAATCAGCCAGTTCGCCGCGGCCAGGGTCAGAGTCTCCGCCAGCCCTTCCCGCACCATAAAGGCTTGTAATGGCGAGGCCGCGGCCACCAGACCGCACGCCAGTCCCGCGCGCCGCCCAGCCAGCTGCCCGATCCCCCAGGTCAGCCGCGGCACGGCTAGGGCGCCCACGATCCCCTGCGCCCCCAGCACCGCGCCCTTGCCGGCGCCGAACACTGCCCAAACCGCGGCGATGAAGGCCGGATAGCCCGGTAGGCCGTTGCCGCCGAAATGCGGCTGGCACGGCGCCCCCGGCGGCGACAACGATACGCCGCAGCCCGACAGGATGTTGTGCGCGACCCGGGCATAGACGGGCCAGTCGCCGGCGTCCGAGCCGGAGGCGCCCAGCCTGATCACGACGGCGCGCGTCGCCACCGCCAGGACGAACAGAGCAATTAGCAAGGTCTGTTCTTTTTTGAAAAAAAGAACCAAAAAACTTCTATTCATTGAGGGATTCCGCGAGATGGCAGATGTGACAGTCGATTTGGCCGATGGGGTGGCGCTCGTCACGCTGAATCGTCCCGAACAGATGAATGCGCTCTCGGCCTCGGTCAGGCAGGGGCTGGTCGATACCTTCGCAGCACTCAATACCAATGAGGAGGTGCGCGTCGCCATCCTGACGGGTGCCGGCACGCGCGCTTTTTGCGCCGGCCTGGATCTCAAGGAACTCGGCGCCGGCGGCGCCCACCCTTCCACCATCGTCGAGGGGGCCGACGACCCCGTCTCCACGCTCAACCGTTTCACCAAGCCGATCATCGGCGCGATCAATGGCGTGGCCATCACCGGCGGCTTCGAGGTGGCGCTGGCCTGTGACGTCCTGCTCGCCTCGATCAATGCGCGCTTCGCCGACACCCATGCCCGGGTCGGCATCCTGCCCGGCTGGGGCCTGTCGCAGAAACTCTCCCGCGCCATCGGCATATCGCGTGCCAAGGAATTGTCGTTCACCGGCAATTTCATCGACGCGCAGACCGCCTGCGCCTGGGGCCTGGTCAACCGCGTCCTGCCCGCGGAGGAGTTGCTGCCCGCCGCCCACAAGCTGGCCGGCGACATGGCTCAATTGCCGACGGACATGCTGCGGGCCTACAAGAGCCTGATCGATGACGGTTTCGCCCGTCCCTTCGGGCGCGCGCTGGCGCTGGAAGGCCGCCGCTCCTCGGTTTTCAATGCCGGCGTGACCGCGGAAGCCATTGAAGCCCGCCGTGCCGCGATCCAGGCGCGCGCAAGGCAGTCCGGGGGCGCAGCGCCTGTCTAGTAGCGTCATAGATTAATTGGCGGGGGCCTGGGGGGGGATGGCACATCCCACCCAGTCTGCTTCCTGACCCGGCGCCTTAGTATTCCTTAACACCGCCGCAGCAAAATCCACGTCCAGCTCATTTGCGCGAGCGGATTTGGAGAGACGACCGTGATCCTGGGCCGGCTCAGCGTTTCCCGACGAATTCTGCTCGTCCTTGCCATCGGAATTGCAACGCCCGCCTTTGTCGGAATCCAGTCCCTCATCAGCGTCAAAGATTCCCTGCTCAACGCCCGCGCCTCCGAGGTGCGGCATCTGGACGAGGCTGCCTGGGCGCTCGTGGCCAGTTATCACGAACGCGCCGCCCGAGGTCTGATGACGGAGGAGGCGGCGAAAACGGCGGCCGAGAACGCCATCCGCGCCATGCATTACGACGGCACAAACTACTTCTTCATTTGGGACCTGAACGGCAACAGCATCGCACATGGCGGCAACCCGGCGCTGGAAGGCCGCAATTTCATCGCCGGCGCCGATGCCGCCGGTCACCCCGTTGTCGCGGACATGGTGGGCAAGCTGGTCAGGGTCGCCCGGGATCAGCGGGAAGGCTTCGCCCATTACCGGATTCCCAAAGCCGGCCAGACGGCGCCGCTGGACAAGATCGGCTATTCCAAGCTCTTCGCGCCCTGGGGCTGGGCCATCGGCACAGGCGCCTACACCACCGATA
>CAXUNZ010000142.1:5041-8513 GCA_964252525.1 uncultured Acetobacteraceae bacterium | reverse complement strand
CGGCCAATGCGGTCGCCACCGTCATCTACACCCATTCGCTCAAACCCATCTACGCCGTGTTCCTCTCTGGCACGCTCAACTTCCTCGGCGTGCTGCTGGGCGGCGTGGCGGTCGCCTACACGCTGGTCGAGCTGCTGCCGCCCGACGTGCTGACCCCACCGAACGGCAATCCCGCCATCGGCATGCTGCTGGCGCTGTTCCTCTCCGCCCTGATCTGGAACATCTCGACTTGGTGGATGGGCATTCCATGCTCGAGCAGCCACGCCACGATCGGCTCGCTGCTGGGCATCGGCCTGGCCAGCGCGCTGCTGAATGGGCGCGGCGTCGGAAACGGCGTGCCCTGGGCGCAAGCGACCAAGGTGCTGACGGGCCTGCTGGTCTCGCCGGTCATGGGCTTCGCGCTGGCTTACGTCCTGTTCCAGATCGCGCGACGCATCATCCATGACCGGCATCTCTTCGAACCGACGACAGAGGAGAACCCGCCGGTGTGGTGGGTGCGCGGTTTGCTGATCTGCACCTGCAGCCTGGTCAGCTTCTTTCATGGCAGCAATGACGGCCAGAAGAGCATCGGGCTGATCATGCTGACCATCATCGGCATCCTGCCGGGCACCTTCGCGCTCGATATGCACAGCCACACCAACCCTGCGGCACTCGAACAGGCCGCCGGCCAGGCGGGGCCTCTGGCGCAGAAATACGGCGATGACGAGAAGGACTCCGCCCTGCGCGCGGCCGCATCGCTTGCCGCGGAGACGCACGGCAAGGCGGCACTTGCCGACATTCCGCCCGGCCGGCGCAGCCTGGTGCGCGGCGATGCCTATCGCCTGTCCAGCGAGCTGAAACTCGCCATGCAAGCCAGGGCAGCCACGCCGGCGGAGAAAAAGACCGCGTCCGATGCCGAGCACACGCTGCGCGGCGCCGTGGAATTTGCGCCCGACTGGGTGCGGCTGATCAGCGCGCTGTGCCTCGGCATTGGCACCATGGTCGGCTACAAGCGCATCGTGGTTACGATCGGCGAGCGCATCGGCAAGCAGCATCTGACGCCGGCGCAGGGCGCCTCGGCCGAGCTGGTGGCGGCGGCGCTGATCGGCACGGCCGGATATTCGGGGCTGCCGGTGAGCACCACGCACATCGTCTCCTCGGGCGTGGCCGGCACGATGGCGGGCTCGGGCGCGGGCATTCAGGGCGGCACGGTGCGGCAGATCATCATTGCGTGGGTCGCGACTTTGCCTGCGACGATGCTGCTGGCGGGCGGAATGTTCGCCCTCTTTACGCTCTAGGCCTGGAACATTTTGCCGGTCTGGCGCAAGGGGCCGGGAGCCCCTGGCATCAAGCCGCTTTGTCCGCACCTCTTCAATCGATCTTCAGCCGCAAAAATCCCATCTCTCCCCACCGGTCACCGCCATAGGAATCATACAGATCGGGGCCCACGACATTCCACGCCGCCTGCGCACCGATGCCGAAGAGGACGTGCCTGGCGATGCGAAAATCGCGAATTGCGCCGAGCTCCAATTTGCCGACCCTCTCGGGCTTGCCGCTCAGGCTGCTGTCCGCGGCGGTGGGATACAGGTCCAGCAATTCATCGTTGTCGACCATTTCGGCACGGCCGTAGAACGTCCATTTTTCGTTCGGATGAACCGCGCTTTCAAGAACCCAGGCGTTCAGCGCCGGGTTTTGCAACGCCGCTTCGCCGAAGGCCTGGCGCTGCGCCCAGATGGCGGTCGTTGACCAGAACCCTGTTCGGCCCATCGGCTCGGTGTAGATGGCACTCGCCGACCAGCGGCGCTCATTGATGTCGGGATCGAGCTGCTCGGGCGATATTTGCCTGGCCCAGCTCACCTGCAGGGCCAGGCGGGGCGTCGGGTTCACGCTGGCGCGGATGGCGGTCGAGTCCAGGCGTGGCGGCTCGATATCGTAACGGTCCTGGTTGGGCTCGCGGCCGCGGAAACCGGACGCCTCCAGCTTGAAAGCGCCATACGTCAGGCCGCCGGTCAGCACGCCCTCGGTGATGTGCATCGAGTCCACCCAATGGTGGCTGATCGGTGCTTCCGGCGAGTCCATGATGGAAAGGCGGTGCATGAAGGCGGGCGGCCCGAAGGCCGGCTCGCCCGGCAAGCCGGCATAGAGGAAGGCGCTGGCACGGTCGCTCAATCGATAGCTGTAAGTGGCGCTCAGTTCCATGAACAGGTCATGCGGGTGCTGGCGGTCGATCAGCGGCGTGCGTCCGTTCGCCGTCTCGCCTGTCGCCAGCAGCAGCGGATAGCCGTTCGGCCCCATGAAGGGGTCGGGTGAAAGCATGGCGCGCAACTGCAACCGGCCGCGATCGCCAAGCGGGCGCGAGGCCATGGCCATGAGCATGCCGGCCACGAAAGCCTTGTCGGCCCCGCGCGGTCCGCCCTGATTGTCATAGACGCCGTTGATCATGCCGTGAAACATCAGCGCCCAGTCGCCTTGCATAAGGTGCAGCCCTTCATAGGGAGAGGCGTCGGGCTGCCAGCTCGTGCCCGATGCCTCGCGCGTCATCGGATAGGGCCCGAGCGCCGCTTCCATGGCCGGCATGTCCATGCCCGGCATGTCCGCCATGCCGGCATCCTGCATGGTTTCGCCGAGGCTGACCTGGGCGACCGCGGCGGGAGCGCTTGCCGCCAATGCCTGAGCCGCCGTTCCGGGCGGGGCCGACGCCGGCGCGCTCGGCATCGCCATGCCCGCCAGCGCGTCTCCTCCAGGCGTGGCCGCCGTTTGGGCATGCGCGCCGCCGCATATCGTCACTGCGCCGGCGGCAAGCAGCATGGCCTTGAGCATGGGCTGTTTTGACCGTGCCCGGCAGGGCTCGTCAAGGCATACACCCAGGGGGTATAAGCCGATCTTGCAGCATGGTGGGGCGAACATGGCGGATGAGGTCAGGCAGGGTGGTTGGGATCGCGAGCTTCCCGGCGACGTTCCTCCGATGACGATCGGCTGGAGTGGCGCGTCGTGCGCCGCGGCCCAGTCTCCTCTATCGAAAATGTCATGAAGGTGGCGAAGGCGGCATGAATGCTCTGCAAGACGGTTTGAGCGGGCACGGCGCGCATGTCCATCACAGGCGTCAGTTGCCACGCTTGCGGCGAATCGAGGGCCAGGTGCGCGGCATTGCCGCCATGATCGAGGGCGAGCGCTACTGCGTGGATATCCTGACTCAGATCCAGGCCGTGCGCGCCGCCCTGGCGCGGGTGGAGCGCGACATTCTTGACGACCATGTGGGCACATGCGTCCTTGCCGCCGCGGAGTCCGGTGACAGGGAGGCGGCGCGGGTGAAGATGGTCGAATTGATCGCCTTGCTTCAGCGTGCTTTGCGGTAGCAGCAAGCCAGGGGAGGCCCGCGCGTGAGCGAAATCGACGAACACGATGAACCCGGCTCCCCCCGCGGTCCGCTGGCGGCTTTGGCCGTGGTCGCCCTGCTGATCCTGGGCGGGCTGTGGCTTGCGCATGTGCTGGG
>CAXUNZ010000142.1:4080-5031 GCA_964252525.1 uncultured Acetobacteraceae bacterium | reverse complement strand
GACTGCCTGGCCTCCGGCCGCACCAATTGCGCGCCCGTGGCGCCAAGCCCCGGTTGAAGCCCGCCCGTTGCCAAACCTCGCTTGCTTGCGCGAAAGAGGCCACCAGCGGACGCATCGCGCCGAGCCGCGGCCAGCCGGATTAGGATTAGGGTGAGCATGCTGCCTTGCGCGGCGGACAGCCAGAGACTGCCGCACGACATCGATCATCCGGCCTTGGCACCGCTGCGGGCGCGCCTGCGCCTTGCTGTGGCGGAGGCGCCGGGCGACATGGGTGTGGCCACGTCTCCCGGCCAGTTGCGCGTAAGCGCCAGCCTGACCGGCCGCGCCGGCGCGGTGGTGCTGTTGCGCTTCGGCATGGAGCAAGCCTTGCTGCGCACGATCTCCGGCCTGGCCGATGCCGCGGCCACGCTGCTGGCCGGCCGGGCCGCGGGCATGTTCCTGGCTGTCCTGCCGCGCCCCGCGCGCGAGGCGGCACTGAGCGAGCCGAGTGTCGCACTGCTGACCCGCCTGGCCGGCGAGCTGCCGCCCATTGCCCAGCTCACCGCGTGCTGGCGCCTGCTGGCCGAAGCCACCGCAAGCGATGAGCCGGCGCCCGATCTGGCCGCGTTGGAAATGGTCGCCCGCCTGTGGCATTTGGCCGCCCCGACCGAGGCGCTGCTGACCTCGGGCGGTGATGATCGCCTGACCCTAGATGTGCAAACGGGGCTGAATCGCTACCTCTGCCCGCCCTATCCGATGCCGGGCGTGATCGGCTTCAGCTCGTGCACCGCCTCCATCATCTCCGAACCCGCCTTCGCCGCGGCCGATGGCGTGCGCCATGACCTGATTGCCGCAAGCTGTACGGGCGCACCCGATGACGTGCTGGCACGCGCATCCGATCAGATCGTGGCCGAGCTGCTGGTGCATCTGGACGTTGCCGACATCGCCGAGGCGGCCAGCACGGCCTCGGCG
>CAXUNZ010000142.1:0-4063 GCA_964252525.1 uncultured Acetobacteraceae bacterium | reverse complement strand
TGCCACGTTGCTGCTGACCGGGCTGCTCGCGGCCGAGCGGCCACGCCAGACCATCACCACCGTGCTGATGAGCCCGTCCGAAACCGGCAGCGGCGTGCCGGAGGCGGTGCAGGGACGGCATTTCGCGCCGACCACCGCATCCGGCCAGGCGGTGGAGAAGGGCGGCGCGGTGGAAGGTTTTCCGCCCGGCCTTGCACTGGTCAGCGTTGCCTTGCGCGATGGCGCCGGCGCGCCGCGGCCGCCGCAGGCCGTGGCGGCCGATTGCGAGGCGGCCATCGAGGCCGCCGCCGGCCGCGGGCGGGTGGTCCTGCACGCCATCGATGGCAGCAAGACGGGCCTGACCGCCCCCGGGCTGTTGGCGCTCGATCTGCTGGCGGACCGCTTTGGCGACCGGCTGGACATCGTGGTCGATGCCTGCCAGCTGCGCATCGAGCCGGCGCTGGTGCGCCGCTATCTCGAGCGTGGCTGGCCGGTCCTGGTCACGGGTTCCAAATTCTTTGGCGCGCCGGGGTTTTGCGGGGCGGTGCTGTTTCCGCGCGCGCGGCTGCGGCGCATTGCCGGCGGCGGGCGGGTGCCTGATGGGTTGGGCGCGTACGCCAATTTGTCGGACGGCACCGTATCCCGCCGGTGTCCGGGCTTGCTGCTGCGTTGGGCGGCGGCGCTGGCGCATATGCACGATTTCGCGGGGCTGTCCGCCGGCGCTGTGCGCGCGGCGATCGATCAGGCGGGCGGGCAGATGCGTGCGGCGATGATGCGCGAGCGGCGCGTGCAGCTGGTCCCCGCGCCGAGGCCGGTGGGGCTCGGCTGGTCCGACAGGCCCAGCGTGCTGACCTTTTCCGTGCGCGGGCGTGGCGGCGTGCTGAGTGCCGATGGGCTACGCCCGATCTATCGCGCATTGGCGGCGGATGCGGCCGGGGAAGCCTGTCTCATCGGCCAGCCGGTGGTATTGGCCGAGAAGATCGGCGGACTGAGGCTTGCGTTGAGTGCGGCCCAGATCGCGTCCGGCGCGGATTTGAGGGGGAAGCTGGCCGCGGTGTTCGCCAAATTGGCGACGTTGCTCGACGCGGCTGTCCCGTAAGGGGCCGCCGCCGTTTCATGCGTTAGTCGGCCATCTTTGATCAGGCCTTTGGGCGGCCAGGGGCGATATTCGTGCGATTCGGGGACGTAGAAGGACTCAACGGCGGCACGCCCTGAGTGCGCGCAACCCTTGATTGTGCTGCCATGGCAATGTTCTATGCGCGCGTGACCCGCCGCCTCTACCCTGCCATCGCGCTGATCGTGCTTTCACTGGCCGGTTGCGCCGCCTCCACACCGCGCGCGCCGATCCTGCCTGTTCCGCGCGAGGAAACTGCCACCGCCTATCAGGTTCAGGTGGGCGACACGCTGGCCATTCGCCTGTTCGACACGCCCGAGCTGAACGAGGATGTCACCGTACGGCCCGACGGGCGGATTACCACCACGCTGGCGCAGGCGGTGCCGGCCGCGGGGCAGACGCCCGAGCAGGTGGCCGCTTCCCTGCGCACGATCTACAATGCGGAATTGCGCGAGCCGCGCATGACCGTGGGCGTGAAGAGCTACGCGCCTGTGCGGGTCTATGTCGCGGGCGAGGTCTTTACGCCGGGCGAGATCAGCACGCCCGGGCCGCCGCCCACGCTGCTGCAGGCGCTGGCGCGTGCCGGCGGGGTGCGCGTGACCGGCGATACCACGGGCGTTCTGATCGTGCGGCGGGGGCCTTACGACAAGCCGCAGGTGTATGCGGCGAATTACGCGGGCGCGGTGAACGGGCGCGATCCCGGCGCGGACGTTTCGCTGCGGCCGTATGACGTGGTGATCGTGCCGCGCACGGATGTGGCGGAGGCGTATGTGTGGGTGAACCAGCACATTCAGCAATTCGTACCGGTGAGCTGGGGGTTTTCGTATAACGTCAATCCGCTGGTGAGGTGAAAAAGGCTGGGGGAGATGTGCCATCCCCCCCAAACCCCTCGTCTACTTTTTAGGGCCAGCCTTGACCCTGTCATGACGACCAACTTCTGAAGGGAGCTGGGGTACAGGCCAGCGACCTTGCCCGCAGCCGTGTTATAAAAGCTTGACATCAAGTTTGTCGTGTATGACTTAATGCCACATCAGGCAGATACAGGTGAAAGCGATGGCATGGCGGGAGAAGGTAGCGTGGCTGACCCTGGCCGCGATGGTAGGCGCGTACGGCATGTATTTCTGGCGGGTGGCCGGTTCGGCGTATTCCCCGATTGGCATGCTGGAACTGTTCGGCGCCGTCACCGGCGTTCAAGTGGTCTTCATCATCGTGGCAAGCATCGCGCTCGCTATTGGGGCGGGATCGGAGGCGCGGGCCAAGGCCGATGAGCGTGACCGCGCCATCGGCCGGCGTGGCGCATCGATCGCCTATTTCGTGCTGATGACGGGCATGATCGTCGTGGGCGTGGTCATGCCGTTCAGCGCCCAGGGCTGGCGGATCATCAACGCGGCTTTGCTCGCGCTGGTGCTTGCTGAAATGGTCAGACATATCGTGGTGGTCGCAAGTTACCGGCGTGGGTGGTATGGGTGAGGGCCGTCTCTGCAACCAAATTCGCATGCTCCGTTTTCTGGCCGGCGAGATGACGCAGGCCGAGTTAGGCGCGCGCATCGGCGTCACCAGGCAGACCATAGCCGCCATCGAACAAGGTAAATATTCGCCGACGCTGGAATCCGCATTCAGAATTGCGCGCGTCTTTGATAAACCCTTGGAAGACGTGTTCCAGTGGAAAAACTTATGACGGGGGGTCTGGGGGGAACGGCTCGTTCCCCCCAGACATTTTTACGCAAATTGCGCCCCCCGCCCGCGCCCCCCCCCCCCCCCCCCCCCCCCCCCCCCCCCCCCCCCCACTTTTTCACGCATCTGGCGCGCCACGCCCTGGCTGATGCTTGCCGTCATGCCGGTGCTGGTTCACGCGCCAGCATTGTCGGGCCGCTTCCGCATCGATCCACTCTATGTCGTTTCGGGTGTGACGCAGGGCACCTGGACCACGAACGGGCTCTTGCCAGGTCTGCCCTGGATCGATGGCAATGCGGGTGTGACGACGCAGGCGCTGGGCGCACTGGCCGCGCGCGACTGGCTGTCGGGCCATCTGCCATGGTGGAACCCATTTTCCGGCATCGGCCTGCCGCTGGCCGGCGAAGGCCAGAACCCGGCCTTTTTCCTGCCCTTCGTCCTGTTGCTGGCGCTGCCGCACGGATTGCTCGCGCTGCGCATGGTGCTGATGGCGCTGGCCGGTCTGTTCTCCTACGCCTTATTGCGCCAGATGCGCCTGGTGCCGCTCGCCGCGCTGCTGGGTGCCGCGCTGTTCGAGCTGAATGGCACGTTCGCCTGGCTGCTGCATGGTCCGATCATGCCGGTGGCGTTCCTGCCGCTGGTGCTGCTTGGCCTGGAGCGGGCGCGCACACGCTTTTCCTGTGCCACGGTGCTGGGGGTGGCGTGGTCGCTGAGCGCGGGCTTCCCGGAAACGGCTTGTTTGAACCTGGCGTTTTGCGGTGTGTGGGCGTGCGTGCGGCTGGCGCGGGCGGACGATCGGGCCGCCTACGCGTGGCGCGTGGCGGGCGGCGTGTTGCTGGGCGCCATGATCGCCGCACCTGCGGTCTGGCCGTTCTTGCAGGCACTGCCGGGCGAGTTCATCGGCGCGCATGATCGCGCGGGTACGGCGGCGCTGCTGCCCGCCAATCTCGCGCTGCTTCTGCTGCCGGGAATTTTCGGCGCGCCGATGGCGGGGCCGGTTACGCTGGGCCTGCCCGCCAGCGTCTGGATTCGCGCCGGCGGCTATTGCGACCTCGTTCTGGTGGCGTTGGCCGCGGCGTCACTGCGCCGCCGGGTGCCGGATAGCGCGCTGCGCTGGATGCTCGCGGCCTGGGTGGCGGTGACGGCCTTGCGCGCCTTCGGGTTTGGGCCGGCGCTATGGTTGTTCGGCCTGGTGCCACCGCTGGCCGAGACGAACGTGCATAATTACATTTTGCCGAGCTGGTCGATGGCCTTGGCGATCCTCGTGGCGTGGACAATGCAGGACTGGATCGCCGG
>CAXUNZ010000141.1:369-8527 GCA_964252525.1 uncultured Acetobacteraceae bacterium | reverse complement strand
TGGGGGTCTGGGGCCTCAGGCCCCAGCGGGGTCCAGGGGCAGAGCCCCTGGCCTTCCCTCTCCTCCTCACAGCACGACAACGCCGCGCGCGATCGCGGCGATGCCGGTGCGGGAGACTTCGGCCAGGCCCAGGGGGCGCATGAGTTCGATGAAGGCTTCGAGTTTCTCGCTGGCGCCGGTCAGTTCGAAGACGAAGCTGGTGAGGCTGGTATCGACGATACGGGCGCGGAAGGCTTCGGCGATGCGCAACGCCTCGACGCGCGCCTCGCTGGTGGCGAGCACCTTGACCAGCGCCATTTCGCGCGCGACGTGCGGGCCTTCGCGCGTCAGGTCGGACACTTTATAGACGGGCACAAGGCGGTCGAGTTGCGCCTTGATCTGCTCGATGACCATGGGCGTGCCGCTGGTCACCACGTTGATGCGGCTCTGGTTGCGGTTGGTATCGACGGGCGCCACGGTCAGGCTGTCGATATTGTAGCCGCGGCCGGAAAATAGCCCAATGACGCGCGCAAGCACGCCGGCCTCATTCTCCACGAGCACGGAGATGGTGGCGGATTGATAGGCGGCTTCCGCCATTAGACGAGCATCAGCCCTTCATCGGTGATGCCGGCGACATCGGCGTCGTGCTCTGGCCCCAAAATCATTTCGTTGTGCGCGGCGCCTGACGGGATCATCGGATAGCAATTCTCATCGCGCGCAACCAGGATGTCGGCGATGACGGGACCGGGCGCGTCGAGCATGCGGGCGATGACATCGTCCAGTCGGTCGATGCTTTCGGCGCGCAGCCCGGTGGCGTGGAAGCTTTCGGCAAGCTTGACGAAATCGGGCAACGCCTGGCTGTAGCTTTCCGAATGGCGCGATCCGTGCAGCAGATCCTGCCACTGGCGCACCATGCCCATGCGTTCGTTGTTGAGGATGAAGATTTTCACCGGCAGGCGATATTGCGCCAGCGTGCCGAGTTCCTGGATGTTCATCAGGATCGAGGCCTCGCCGGCAATATCGATGACGAGCGCATCGGGGTGGGCCACCTGCACGCCGGCCGCCGCGGGCAGGCCGTAGCCCATGGTGCCGAGCCCGCCGCTGGTCATCCAGCGGTTCGGTTTTTCGAATTTGAAATATTGCGCGGCCCACATCTGGTGCTGGCCGACTTCCGTGGTGATGAAAATGTCGCGCCCGCTCTGACGGCAGAGTTCATAGAGGCGGCGGACGGCGTGTTGCGGCTTGATGATGGCGCCGGCCGACATGTCCTGAGAAAAGCGCAGGCTATCCTTTTCGCGCCATACGGCGATGCGCCGCCACCAGGCGGAGAGATCCGGCTTGGGCGCGTCCTCATCCCACGCCGCCAGCAAGGCGGCCAGGACGCGGCACGCATCGCCCACAATCGGAATATCGACGACAACACTCTTGTTGATGCTGGAAGGATCGATGTCGGCGTGAATTTTCAAGCTGGCCGGGCTGAAGGCGTTCAACCGTCCCGTCACGCGATCATCGAAGCGCGCGCCGATGTTGAGCATGACGTCGCATTCATGCATGGCCATGTTGGCCTCGTAAGTGCCGTGCATGCCAAGCATGCCGAGGAATTGGGCGTCGGTCATTGGAAACGCGCCAAGGCCCATCAGCGTGCTCGTGCAGGGAAAGCCCGTGCGATGGGTAAAGCGCGTCAGCATCGCAGCGGCGTCCGCCCCCGCGTTGATGACGCCGCCGCCGGAATAGATGATCGGCCGGCGCGCCCCGCGCAGGGCAGCCACAGCACGGGCGATGGCCGCAGGATCTGGTTCCGTGATCGGCCGGTAGCTGCGGTGCGGACCGACGGCCGGCGGCGTATAGGGCGCGGGGCCGATCAGCACGTCCTTGGGCAGATCCACGACGACCGGTCCCGGCCGGCCGCTGCGCGCGATGGCGAAGGCTTCGTGCACCACACGGGACAGATCGGCGCCATGGCGAACCAGGTAGTTGTGCTTGGTCGCTTGGCGCGTAATGCCGGTGGTGTCGGCCTCCTGGAAGGCGTCATTGCCGATCAGATGCGTCGGCACCTGGCCGGTCAGGCAGACGATGGGGATGCTGTCCATCAGCGCATCAACCAGGCCGGTCACGGCATTGGTCGCGCCCGGTCCACTGGTCACAAGCACGACGCCGACACGCCCCGTGCTGCGCGCATAACCCTCGGCGGCGTGTACGGCGGCCTGTTCGTGACGCACCAGGATGTGGCGAATAGCATCCTGTTGATAGATCGCGTCGTAGATCGGCAGGACGGCGCCGCCGGGATAGCCGAAGATGACCTCCACACCCTGGTCGCGCAGGGCGCGCAGCAGGGCGTCCGCACCGCTATGGGCTGGGTGCTCCGCCATGGCATCGGACTCCTCTTCCGGGCCGCGGTTCCTAAGGCGTATGTTGCGGCGCGTCAATAACGTCTAACAGAATGTTTTTCACATCAGCCAGCCACCTTCCGTGATGTTGCTCCGAAAAGCTTACCCGTGAATGAATCGTGCGCACCTGTTCAGGCGGTAGGATCGGACGGCGGCGCAGCCAGGTCGCCTGCCGCCTCGTGTATTGGCCCGTGGCCAGGCAGGCGCGCCTTTCCGCCTCGGCACGCGTGATCTGACCGCGCAAATGGGCGGAGAGTTCGGGCACGCCGTGGGCGCGCATCGCCGGCAGTGTGGGATCAAGGCCGAGGCGAAGGAGGGATTGCACTTCTTCGATCGCACCCGCGGCCATCATGGCGGTGAAACGCAGGGCGATCGCCGCGCGCAATTCGGCCCGTGGCGGGTCGAGGCAGATGGCGCGGAACGGGCCGGCGTTGGCGGATCGCGGCACCTCATCCTGCCAGCTCGCCAGGCCGCGGCCGGTGCCGCGCCACACTTCCCAGGCGCGCGCGACGCGCTGCCCATCGCTCGGGCGCAGACGGAGCGCGGTATGCGAATCGGCCGCCAATAGGCGCGCGTGCAGCGAGGCGGCACCTATCCGCGTGAGCAACTCGCGTGCCTCGGCCCGCGCCTCCGCCCCGGGATCGGGGATGTCGGCCAGCCCCTGGGTCAGCGCGGAGAAATACAGGCCGGTGCCGCCGCACAGAATGGGCACGCGGCCCGCCGCGCGGGCCGCCGCCATCGCTGCCACCGCCTGATCGCGCCACAGCGCCGCGCTGCCAGGTGTGGCGGCGGGAAGGTGGCCGTAGAGCGCGTGCGGCACGCGGGCTTCGTCCGCGGGTGAGGGGCGCGCGGTGAGGATGCGCAGCTCGGCATAGACCTGCATCGAATCCGCGTTGATGATTTCGCCGCCGAGATGCTCGGCCAGAGCGATGGCCAGCGCCGATTTGCCGCTGCACGTGGGACCCACGACCAGGATCGCCGGGTTGCTCAAGCCGCGCCCGCCTGCCATGGCCGGGGGCATGAGCTACGTCCTGACCCTGGTTGCCGACCGCCAGGCCACCACGCTGAACGCCGGGGTCATCGGCGCCGTGCGCGATGCGGTGGGCGGCAGCGATACGCCCCGCGTGCTCAGCCCCGGCGAGGCGGCGGAGTTCTTCGTGCCCCAGGCGCAGGATGTGGCGCCGGATCTGCACGCGGCGCGCGCCGCATTGGCTGGTGCGCCGATCGACGTGCTGGCCACGCGCGCCCGCGGGCGCCGGCGGGGCCTGCTGGTGGCCGACATGGACAGCACCATCGTCACGGGCGAGACGCTGGACGAGCTGGCCGTCTTCGCCGGTGTGGGGGAGGAGATCGCGGCCATCACGGCGCGCAGCATGAACGGGGAAATCGATTTCGGGGAGGCGCTGCGCGCGCGGGTGGCCATGCTGCGGGGGCTGGACCTGGCGGCGCTGGAGCGCACCTGGGCACGAACGCAGTTGACGCCGGGGGCCAAGACGCTGGTGGCGACCATGGCGACGCATGGCGCGCTGACCGCGCTGGTGTCGGGCGGCTTTTCCTTCTTCACCGGCCGCGTCGCCGCCTCATGCGGCTTTGCCGTGCACCGAGCCAACGTCCTGCTCGATGACGGCGCGCGGCTGACAGGTGCGGTGGCCGAGCCGATTTTGGATCGAGAGGCCAAATTGACCGCGTTGCGGGATTTTGCCGCCCAGCGCGGCGTGCGCCTGGCGGCTTGTCTGGCGGTCGGCGATGGCGCGAACGATCTGGCGATGCTGCGAGCGGCGGGACTCGGCGTGGCGTTCCGGGCGCGGCCGGTGGTGGCGGCGCAGGTTGTCAATCGTGTTGATCATGCGGATCTGCGGGCGTTGCTGTTCGCGCAGGGCTACGCCGCCTCGGCGTTTGCCGCCTGAGCGGAACCGGTTGGCTATCTTCGTCGCGCGAGGCTGCTTGGCGTAACCTCAAAAACGTCGTTGCGGCACCGGCAACCTGTCGCAACCAGATTGCGAAGGAAAAGAAGGCTGGGGGAGATGTGCCATCCCCCCCAGACCCCCCGCCATTTATTTCAGTCAAGACCTCAAGAATCGATGGGGGCTGGGAGGCTGACGTATACGTCAGCCCCCCAGCCTTAATTCTGCTTCTTGGTATTACACTAGAATAGCGCAAGCTGCGCCTGGCCCCGTCCAGCGTCCTGCGGCACCGCGAATAATCCTGTCTCCAGCCCCTCGCGCTCCTCCAGCCCCCATTGCCGAGCCGCCCGCTCGAACCGCCGACCGAGCAAATCGGCGTAAGCCCCCTTGCCCACGAACCGGTCGCCAAATCGCGCATCCGACAATGCGCCGCCGCGCGTTTGGCGGATCAGCGCCAGCACATGCCTTGCGCGCTCCGGATAATGCGCACCGAGCCATGCCTCGAACATCCCGCGCAATTCATGCGGCAGACGCAGCAGCACGTAACCGCCGCAGCGCGCCCCGGCCCTTGCCGCACGCTCGATGATTTTTTCCAATTCGGAATCGTTCAAGCCGGGGATCATGGGCGCGGCCAGCACGCCAACCGGCACGCCGGCCTGGCTCAAGGCAGCGATGGCGCCCAGCCGGCGCTCCGGCGTGGCGGCACGCGGCTCCATGCGCCGGGCCAGCGCATTGTCCAGCGTGGTGACCGACAGCCACACGCGCACCAGGCGGCGCGCGGCCAGGCGCTGCAGGATGTCCAGATCACGCAGCACGCCGGCGGATTTCGTGACGATGCCGACCGGGTGGCCAAAGCGTTCCAGAACCTCCAGCACCGCGCGGGTCAGCTTGAGCGTGCGCTCTACCGGTTGATAGGGATCGGTATTGCTGCCCAGTGTCAGCGGCCGGGCGACATAGCCGGGCTTGCGCAGCTCACGATCCAGAAGTGCCGCCACATCCGGCTTGAAGACCAGGCGCGTCTCGAAATCCAGGCCGGGCGAGTAGCCGAGATAGGCGTGGCTGGGCCGGGCATAGCAATAGATGCAGCCATGCTCGCAGCCGCGATAGGGATTTACCGCGCGGTCGAAACCCAGATCGGGCGAGGTGTTCCAGGAGATTACCGACTTGCTCGCATCCCGCGTCAGCGTCGTGGGCAAGGATGGCAATTCCTCGAAGCTTTGCAGCGTGTTCCAGCCGTCGTCGAACGGCGTGCTCTCCGTCGCATCGAAGCGTGTGACGGGGTTGGTCACGGCGCCACGGCCGCGCCGTGCCAGCGAGGGCATGCGCGCGCGCGGCGCCGGATCGGGCGCGCCGGCGGCGGCAAGGGCGGCCAGGGCAGCGTGATCAGGAGCCGAGCGGGTGGCTGCAGGCGCTTGCCGCAAGACCATGACGTGTTCTCTTTCCGTTCCTCGCAGACCATCAGCCGATCAGGCGGCCAAGTCAAGAACGAAAATAGAACTTTGCGCTTCGGAGCTACACGCCCGATCCACCACCCTGCCGCGGTGACCGGCTGGGCATTGGACATTATCGCGCGGAAGACGGACGCAGCCATCAAGCGCTGAAAAGCTCACGTGAAGGCTTGGCGACAACCTGGCTGAAGGCATCGGCCGGGGACGTAGGTAAAGTACGGGGTGGTGCCCGCCCTTGTCAGCGCGGTTCGGTTTCCCCGAAGACTCCCGTTTTAAGCGACGAACTTCACGATGGTGATCATTGACGTGCCGGAACTTGTTATAGGCTCTCCCATGCGAGGGGTGGTGCCGAGTTCTTCGCCTCTGCCGATGCGGCTCTAGCGTTCATCGAAGAAACGCCGTCCAATTGGGGATCATCCGATGAAAAGATCATGGCTCGTCCGTACCGCGGCGGTTTTTGCACTTGCGCCTCTCGTGCCTGCTACCGCTCGAAATCCGTATTCCAACCTTTATTCTTTTACAAGGATGACGGGCACCACCCCACTCGGTAGCCTCATCGAGGGCGCGAACGGTGTTCTCTACGGCACCACATCCAAGAAAGCGGCCGGTTATGGCTCAGTCTACAGTCTCACGCCGCCCGCTCAAGGCGGATCGTGGACGTTGAACGTCTTATACGATTTCCTGGGCGGTGCGGATGGCGCCAGCCCCGAGGGTGCGCTCGTCGTTGATTCCTCCGGCAATCTCTACGGCACGACAAGCAAGGGCGGCACGGCGGGGGTTGGCACGGTCTACATGCTCACGCCACCTACCAAAGGCAGCACGAGCTGGACGAAGACGGTCCTCTACAATTTCCTGGGGGACTTCGATGGCAGCACGCCGCGTGCCGGGCTGACCCTTGGTAGCGGCGGCACCCTCTATGGCACGGCGGATATCAGCGGCTTGAAAGACGGAAAGAAAGGGTTGGGAACCGTTTTCATGCTGAGCCCGCCGGGCAAAGGCGGAACGGCGTGGACTCAGACCGTCATTCACACGTTCAAAGGGCCGGATGGCGCTTATCCGCGCGCGTCAATGATTACGGACGCGAGCGGCGCGCTGTACGGCACAACGTTTGGTGGCGGCAATCAAACTCAGTCATGTAGCGGTTATGACGCACATGGATGCGGAACTGTCTTCCAACTCATTCCGTCCGCGCAGGGCAAGGCCAACTGGACTCAGAATGTTCTTTACGCGCCTGACGCAGCGGACGGCGTTTTCATCAATTCCGATCTGATTTTCGACAAGAATGAAAATCTCTATGGCACCGCCGAGTATAGCAACACAGGCGGCCGTTACGGTGCAGTCTTCGAGGTGTCTCCCGGATCATGTGGCAATCCGGCATTGACCGCTTCAACGCTTTACCTATTTCCGCCAAACAGTTACGGCGCCGCGCTCTTTGCGGGCGTTATCTTCGGTAATGATGGCGCGCTCTATGGCGTTTCTGACTTCAATGGAGTCAACAATGCCGGCACGTTTTTCAGGCTGAGTCCGCCGAATGATGGACAGGGTCCGTGGACGGAAACGGATCTCTATGACTTTCAGTATCTCGGATCGACTGTCTTTGATCCCACGACGTCTTTGCTGCTGCTAGACGACGGCACAATGGTTGGCACTGCGGGCGGGGGATCGAAGAAAGGGGGGATTGTCTACCAAGTCAGCCCGTAAGCGGGTGCGCTGGTAAATTACAGGCAAGCGGCTATTGTCACGCTTAGCCTGCCTGGCCGTCCGGCTGCGGTTCACCCAGCCGGATTTGGCGCTGATTATGCGGCCGTGTCCTTCAACCAAGCCACACCTGTCATAGCCACTGCGTCTTCAGGCCGTAACCAGCAAAACCGGAATGTCGCCAAGCTAACTTAAAGATGGCGTGCGGGGGGGGGCGGACGTGGACGTAAGCCCCATCCCGAACCCTGTTCACGCCATGGCTGTGTTCACCGTAAGCAGACCAGACCCCGGTTCCAGCGCCTTAAGGCCAAGCGCTCACACTCCGACACACGGCCTTCGATTGACCCAGGCCACGCGCCCACCCATAGAAGGTGCACGCGTCATGAAGGCAAACACGCTGGATACGCACTCTGCCACCTTGGCCGCGCAGGTAAGCCCGGCGCCACACCCATCTCCGGCTGAAGACGCGCAAGCTCGCCATGCCGCATCGGACCTGGCGACCGGCCTGGCGGTGCTGCGTGCGGAAGCGGCCGGCCTGAACGAACTCGCCGCCAGCCTGGACGGCGCCTTCACCCAGGCCGTGGGGATGCTCGCCGCGGTGCATGGGCGCGTCATCGTCTCGGGGATGGGCAAGTCGGGCCATGTCGCGCGCAAGATCGCGGCGACCTTTGCCTCCACCGGCACCCCCGCCCATTTCGTCCATCCGGCCGAGGCCAGCCACGGCGATCTGGGCATGATCGTG
>CAXUNZ010000141.1:0-359 GCA_964252525.1 uncultured Acetobacteraceae bacterium | reverse complement strand
GCCGGGCGATGCGGTGCTCGCGCTCTCCAATTCTGGCGAGACGGCTGAACTTGCCGACCTGATCGCCCACGCCAGCCGCTTCGCCATTCCGCTGCTGGCCATTACCGGCCGCCCCGCCTCCACCCTGGCGCAAGCCGCGGACGTAATCCTGCTGCTGCCGGCGGCGGCCGAGGCCTGCCCGATGGGCCTGGCACCCACCACCAGCACGACGATGCAACTGGCGCTGGGCGATGCGCTTGCGGTTGCCCTGCTACAGCGCCGCGCCTTCACGCAGGCGGATTTTCACGCCTACCATCCGGGCGGGCGCCTTGGCGCCAGGCTGCGCCGTGTGGGCGATCTGATGCACACCGGTGACGCGC
>CAXUNZ010000140.1:6451-8583 GCA_964252525.1 uncultured Acetobacteraceae bacterium | reverse complement strand
CTCCCCCAACCTTCTGAAGCGTCAATCTTTCTGCTTGTTGGTATTAGCTTAAGGCAAAGGCCTTAGTATGGATGAAGGTTTGCCATGATCGTTTATGGCGTCGGCGCTATTTTCGCGATCGCTTCGCTTTTTCTCATGGCGCGTTCGCTTGGCTCACTGTTCGTGCCGCTCACCTTGCTCGGGGCGATCGGCTTCGCGCTCTACCGGCTCATTTGGTACAATCCCGCGCCAATCCACTAAAGGCCTTGTATCGCTTCAAGCGTTCTTCCCTCCAGCAGGGCAATGCTCCTGCGCTCCAGCGCATTGACCAATACGCCGGCCGTTGCGCGCCCAAGCTCCGTCTGGCTCACCTGGCGTTCCACGGCCTTCGTGCCGCGCAGCATCAGGGCGCGGCCGATCCCCGGGAGCGCCCCATCGGCCAGCGGCGGCGTGACGAGGCATCCATCGATGACAAGGAACACGCAGGCGGCGCTGGCCTCGGCCAAGAATCCGCGCGTATTCAGCAGCAGCGCATCATCCGCGCCGAGTTCGGCCGCTTCCAGGCGCGCCAGCAGACTGTCGCCGTAGTTCAACGACTTTATGCCCGACAGCGGTGAAAACTCATTGCGACGCGTGCGGGCGGAAATGATCACGCGCGCCGGCGCGGCGGGCTTTGGCAAGGCGGTCGCGGTGATCAGCATGGTCGGCAAGGCGCGTGGCTCGGGCAACACGCCGCGCGCCATCGGGCCGCGCGTCAGCGTCAGCCGCAGCGCGCAATCCGCGCCGGCCGCCACCTCGCGCAAAGCGCTGGCCAATATCCGTTCGCTGAACGGCAGCTCGATGTTCAGCACGGCGGCACCGTTTTTCAGACGCTTGAAGTGGCGCGGCAGATGCGCCGGCTGTCCACCCTCGGCGCGAATGGTCTCGAAGACGCCATCGCCCAGCGCAAAACCCCGGTCGCGCGGGTGAATGCGCGCCGCTTCCTCCGCCATCATGACACCGTTCAGCCAGGCTTGCTTCACAGCGCGCCCACCGCGCGAAGCAGCGGCATGATCTTGACCATCGCCTCCTCCCACTCCTCGGCGGGATCGCTATCGGCCACGATGCCGCCGCCGGCCTGCGCCACGACGCAATCGGCGGCGACGGTCAGCGTGCGGATCAGGATGTTGCTGTCCATGGCGCCGTCGAACCCGATCCACATCGCCGAGCCGCAATAGGGCCCACGTGCCCGCCCCTCCTGTTCGGCAATGATTTGCATGGCGCGCAATTTCGGCGCGCCGGTGATCGAGCCGCCGGGAAAAGCCGCGCGCAGCAGATCGATCGCGCCCCTGCCCGGCAGGATGCGTCCGCGCACGGTGGAAACCAGATGATGCACGTGCGCGAAACTGCGCAAATCGCACAAGGACGGAACGGTGACCTCACGCGCCACGCGCGCGATATCGTTGCGCAGCAAATCGACGATCATCAGGTTCTCCGTGCGATCCTTCGCACTCGCGCGCAAATCGGCGGCAAGGGCAGCATCCCGTGCGGCATCGGCGCCGCGCGGGCGTGTGCCCTTGATCGGTTCGGCCACGATCTCGCCATGCCCATCCATGCGCAGGAACCGCTCGGGCGAGGCGCTGGCGACCGCGCATCCCCCGCCGCAGCCGATAAAGGCGCCGAATGGCGAAGGATTCTGCGCGCGCAAGGCCAGATACAGCGCGGCCGCATGCAGGCCCTCAGGCCGTGCCGCCTCGAAGCGCAGCGCGATATTGGCCTGATAGATGTCACCCGCCGCAATCGCCCGCAGCACCGCCCGCACACGCGCCATATGCCTGTCCCGCGAAACGCACGCGCGCCACGCCAGAAGCGGCAGTGGCGGCAGATCAACCGGCTGGGCCAGGCGCGCGCGAACCGCCTCCCGCCGCGCCCGGCTGGCGCCGAACAGCCAGACGCGCTGTGCGGCGTGATCGAAAGCCAGCACGCAATCGTAAAAGCCGAACAGCATGGCCGGAATGCCCCCCAGCGCGCCGGGTGCGCGCGGGGCGCGGTCAACGTGGGGGTCGCGGGCGCGATCTGGCTGCCATTCTTGCGTGGCTCCGCGCGCGCCGAGCGCGGGCGGCTGGCGCGCGCGGACGGCGGCGGCGCGTGATCGCGGCGCTGCTCGACGGAAC
>CAXUNZ010000140.1:1388-6441 GCA_964252525.1 uncultured Acetobacteraceae bacterium | reverse complement strand
GTCGAGGCTTGCGCCCGTGTCATAGCCGATGAAGCCGGCCGCGCCGCCGCAGAACGGCACCGGGCCTTTTACCGCTGCGTGCCGCGCCAGCACCGCGTGCAGCATGTCGAGCGAACCATCGACCTCCACATGAAACGGCGTGACGCAGAGATAGCTGTAAGCGCCGCCATCGAAAAACATCGTGTAGGGGTCGTCGGAAAATCGTAGAAATGCCGCCTGTGGGGAGACCCACCCAGGCAAACCGATAAAAGTCTTTGCTTCTTCTTTCAAAAAGAAGTCTTTTTCTTCCTCATTCAGACTCCTAAATCCCTGAGCATTTGCGCCATCAAAATGGGTTTGGCATTGTCGGGGATGACGCCGCGATAGCTGCCGTCGGGCCCCATTACGTATATGATCGAGCTGTGATCCATCGCGTAGTCGCCGTTCTTCAGCGGGTGCCTTTTGGCGTAGACGTGGTAGGCGGCCTCGGCACTGGTGATTTGGGTGGTGTTGCCGGTCAGCCCAACGAAAGCCGGCCCGAAGGCGCGGGCGTATTCGCCCAGCATATCGGGCGTGTCGCGCTCGGGATCGACGGTGATGAACAGCGGCACCAGGCGCGCGCGGTCGGCCGCAGGCAATTTGTCGATGGCGGCGGCAAGGTCGCTGAGCGTGGTCGGACACGCATCCGGACAATGCGTATAGCCGAAATAGACCAGCATGAACCGGCCGCGGAAGTCGCTGTCCGACACGGCGTGGCCGTGCCCATCGATCAGGTGGAACGGCCCGCCGATCGTCACCGCCGCCGGTCGGCGCGGCATCAATGCCACGGCCAGCAGCCCGGCCAGAACAATCCCGCCCGCCACAGCGGCAATCGCGCCGGTCCTCATGGCCCCACCGCATTGGACGGCCGCACCGGCACGGCCACGTCCTGGTTCGGCGCGTGGGCGAAATGCAGGGTCAGGCGCAGCGTCTCGCCCGCGCGCAGGGCACGGGGCAAATCCATCAGCATGATGTGCGCGCCCCCGGGTGCGAGCGCCACGTCCTGTCCTGCGGGCAACTTCAGGCTGTCCATGTCCGCCATGCCCGCCATGCCGCCGTTTTGCGTGCTCTGGTGCAGCATCGCCATACCCTGCGTTGCGGTGACGCCGGTCAGCGCGTCCGGTGCGGCGCTGTGCAGGACCATGTAGGCCACGCTGGTCGCCTGTTGCGGCAAGCTCGCGCGCGCCCAAGGCGCCCGCACGGTCACGGGCGGCGCGGCGGCGGCCAGCAGAAGGCAGGAAGCAAGCAGTCCTTTTTTGAAGAAAAGGACCAAAAAACTTTTGTTTGTTGAGTCCCGCTGAAAATTGGCCAAAGTTTTTTGGTTCTTTCTTTCAAAAAAGAACATCTTTCTTCCTTCATTCCCGCCGAAACGTCGCCACCAGCACATCGCGATAAGCCGGTGCTGCGCCATCGATCGGCGTCACCGGCGTTACCCCATGATAAACCCGATCGTCATCCACAAACGCGGCTTCCATCGGCGCCGCCAGCGTAAAGCTGCCCAGGTGACGGCGTTGCAAATCGTGAATGCTCGTCTCCCCGCTGGCCACGTTGTGCCGCGCGACCAAAAGCACCAGCACCCAGTCCACGCCATCGCGATGCAATCCCTCCGGCGTGGGGTTGCCCACGACACCCTCGCGCGATTCGACGCGGAACTGGTGCAACTCCACATGCCAAGATTGGGGCCGCCCCGCCGGCGGCGTGCAGCCGGTGAAGATGTCTAGGCAAAGGCTCAGGATCGCCCGCAACGCGGGGTGGCCGGCGATTGCCTCCGTGACAGGCTCGAACCAGCGCGCAATGCCGCCATTCAGCGGATTGTAGTCCCGGCTCTGGTAATGCGGCTGGTGCGGCTTGCGGCGGATTTGCCCGACCGTGTCCACCGACAGCGCCGCGTGCCGGCGCCGCCGGTAGCGGCCGCCATCGGCCATGTAGGTGTCCACGCCCAGATCGTTCCAGCTCGACGCGAAGCCGTCCCAGTCCCTAAGGCCGCGCGCGCGCAGCAGCGTGCCCATCTCCGCGGCGGACGCATGCACGAAACCTTCTCGGCACAGCGGTCCCGCCAGCGCGGCCAATTCGCTCATGACGTATGTCCCAGCGCCGAGGGTGGCGGGGATTCACGTATCTGATTCGGTGGCGGCGGCTTGTCCTCCCGCGACAATCCGGGCCTTTGCGGTGCCCGCTCCGCGGTTTCGACCATGCGGGTGGTGCTGACCGGCGTGCCGATCCTGATGCCCAGCTCCTTGAAGCGGATGTTCATGCGGCGGTTGAACTCGCGCTGCACCGCCCAGCGGCCGGTATCGGTGCAGACGATCTGGCCCACGATGGTGACATTGCCCGCGTCCACGCGATCCACACCCCAAAGCTGGAAGTCGCTGCGCATGCTCTCGGTCAAACTTGGCTCGGCCCGCATGCCGCGCACAATGTCGGCCAGCACAGAACTGACATGATCGCTGTCCTCCTCGATCGGCACAACCACGGACACGGCCGCATTGCCGATGCCGCGATTGACGTTGGTGACGGTGGAGACCGAACTGAACGGGATGATGTGCACCGAACCATCGCCGGCGCGCAGGCGCATGGTGCGGATGGACAGGTTCTCGACCGAGCCGGACAGCCCGGCCACGGTCACGGCGTCGCCCACCTGCATGGCGTTTTCCAGCAGCAGGAAGATGCCGGTGATGAAATCCTGCACCAGCTTCTGCGAGCCGAAGCCGATGGCCACGCCGATGATGCCCGCGCCCGCCAGAAGGGGCGCGATATTGACCCCGATCTCCGATAAAGCGGTCAACCCGAAGACCGTCACCAGCACCAGCATCAGCATGGTGCGCAAGATGGGCATCAGCGTGCGCAGCCGTGCGCCGCGGCTGACCTGCGCCTCGCGCGACAGCCGTGCGAGATGGCGGTCGAGTCCCGTATTGACCCCTTCCCAGATCGCCAGCGTGACCGCGCCGGCAATGGCCACCGTGATCAGGGCGGAGGCCAACTTGCCGCCGAGTCCGCCATGGGCGAACCAGGATGCGGTGTTCACCCCCCAGGCCCATAGCAGCGCCACGGCGGTGGCCAGGAAGAGCAGGTTGATGACAAGCCCGCGCAGCAGTGGGTAGTAGCGGTTGGCCCGCGCTTCCAGGCCGGGATAGCGCAGCGCCATGTCAGGGCTGACGCGCAAGGCGCGTTCCAGACCGCCAAGCAGCACGATGGCGATCAGGCGTGCCGCGATCAGCACGCCCACGGTCACGAGAAAGACGTGCCACAGGCGGGCATAGCCATTGCGCACCTGTGCTGCCCAGACCAGCCACAGCGCCACGACGAAGAAGATGGCGATCAGGTGCCAGACCGAGGCAAGCCGGCCGCGTATCCTGCCCATGACCGTGAGCGTGGCCGCGTGGGAGCGGATGCGCGCCGCCACGCGTCCGCGTATCTGCAGGATGATGACGACCAGGAAGATGTGATCGATCAGCGCCACCGCCTTGAGGAAGGCGTCACGCGCCGTCGGGGGCAGGCCGTATTGCATGCCGATCTGGGTGGCCGCGTAGCCGAAGCCGGCCACCGCGGCCAGCCAGCGCACCCAGGCCAGGGCATAGGCGGCCTCGTGGTCGTTCAAATGCACCATGCGCAGGGAGGCATGGTCCGGCGAGACCAGCACGCGGGTCAACGCGGTGGTGATGCGCACGGCCATGTAGGCGGTCACGGCCACCCAGAGCTCGGCCTGGGTGTAGAGTTCGGCGAAGACCATGCCCGCATAGACCAGGATCAGGAACAGCGCGGGGGACAGCAGCTCCAGCACCAGGCGCAGCAGGACGAAGGGCAGGCGCTTGAGCACGCGCAGGGTGCGTGTGAAGCGATGGTGCCGCGCCAGCACGGCGCCATCCTCCAGCGGCGAGCCGGCCGGGATGTCTGTCTCCGCACGCGTGCCGGCGGGCGCCAGCCTGGCCAGGGCCGCGATGGGACGGCGCAGGATGCGGTCGAACAGCCATTCCACCAGCGCGGCCACCAGGACGATGAGGCCCAGATGCCAAGCCGTCTGGATGGCGCGGGCGCGGCGCCCGGGGTCGTTCCAGACGCGCTGGGAGAAGGACCAAACGGCGGGCAGGTTGCCCAGCACGTGGTCCAAGGCGCTGACCTGGCTGTCGAGGTCGGCGAGCCAGGTCGCGCTTTTGCGGATCACTTCGGCCCCGACGCTGTCCGGCGCGAGCTTGACGGGCGAGGCGGCCTTGGGCGCCGTGGCGGCGGCGGCCTTCGACAGCGCCTGGAGCTGGGCGGCAAAGGCTGCGCGTCTGGCCGGGTCGTTGAGAAGCTGCAGGACGGATTGCGTCTCTGCCGGGGTCAGCTCGCTGGCGGGGGGCGCGGGCGGCTTGGCCGGCGCTGCGCCAGGCAGGGCAAGTTGGGCGCACGCTGGTCCGCCCGCCAGGAACAGGATGGCAATGGTGACGATAAGCAGCCTCATCGGCGCAGGCTGGGCCATCGACGCCGGCGGCTTGTCAACGCCGCTGCGCCGTCTCACGGCCAAATCATGCTTGGAAAAGACACGGCGCACCTATGTCGAGGGCATGTCCCAGCTGTTCATGATCCTGTTGTTCGTGGTGATGGTGGCCATCCTCGGTGTGCTGGCGCTCGGCATGGCCGGCGTGGCGCGCGGCGGCGATCCGGCCCGGTCCAACCGGCTGATGCAGGCGCGCGTCATCCTGCAGGGCGTGGCGCTGTTGTTGTTCGTGCTGATGATGGCCACGCGCAGATAGGCCGCGATGTGCTAGGCTCGGAGCTTAACTTTGCGGAGGCGCGCCCATGCCGCTTGATGCCACCGGTGGTGCCTACCGTTCGCCGTCCCTGAACGTGCTCGGCGGCACGCTGCAATCCTGCTCGCAGGCGCCGCTGACGGGCTATTTTCGTAACGGGTGCTGCGACACGGGGCCGGGCGATGCCGGCAGCCACACGGTTTGCGCGGTAATGACCGCCGAGTTCCTCGCCTTCAGCCGCGAAGCGGGCAACGACCTCAGCACGCCGCGGCCGGAATACGATTTCGCCGGGCTTCGTCCTGGGG
>CAXUNZ010000140.1:0-1378 GCA_964252525.1 uncultured Acetobacteraceae bacterium | reverse complement strand
CCCCCCCCCCCCCCCCGCCCCCCACCCACCCGGGGGGGGGGGGGGGGGGCCCCCCCCCCCCCCCCCCAGTTCTTGGGTCGCTATCGATGAGGTTCGTGGAACTGGCGCTCATGTGCCTGCCCCTGGCCTTGCTGGTGGCCTGGTTCATGGGCGCACGCTACGCCAGCTATCGCGGCCTGGCGGTGATTGCCTGCGCGCTGGCGGGTCTGGGCGGCGTGCTGTTCTGGTTGGGCGATAGCCGCAGCTTCACCGGGCACTACACGCCGGCGCGGCTGCAGGATGGCCGCGTGCAGACGGGAGGCGGGCGTTGAACCGGGGCGCCTTGCGCGCCTTGCTGTACGATCCCGATCTTGCCCCCGTTCTCGCCGCCTTGCCCCAGGCGCGGCTCGTGGGCGGTGCGGTGCGCGATGCGCTGGCCGGGCTGCCGGTGGCCGACATCGACATCGCCACGCCCGAGCCGCCTGAGACGACCATGGCACGCCTCAGCAAAGCCGGGCTGCGCGTGGTGCCGACCGGCCTGGCGCATGGCACGCTTACCGCCATCAACAACCATCGGCCGTTCGAGATCACCACCCTGCGGCGGGACGTGACCACCGACGGCCGGCACGCCCAAGTTGCCTGGACCGACGATTGGCGCATGGACGCGGCCAGGCGGGACTTCACGATCAATGCGCTGTCGCTGGACCGCGATGGCGGGGTGCACGATTTCTTTGGCGGATTGCAGGACTTGGCAGCCGGCCGCGTGCGCTTCGTGGGCGAGGCCGCGCTGCGCATCGCCGAAGATTATTTGCGCGTGCTGCGCTACTTCCGCTTTTTCGCCCGCTATGGCCGCCACGCGCCGGATGCGCAGGCCGTCTCGGCGATCGCCGCCTCCGTGGACGGGCTGGCGAGGCTGTCCGCCGAACGCGTCTGGAGCGAGATCAAGCGCATCCTGGCCGCGCCCGATCCAGCCGCCGCCTTGGCCTTGATGCAGCGCCTGGGGGTGCTTGCGGCCATCTTGCCGGAAGGCGCGAACCTGGCGCGGCTGGAGGCGCTGATCCATCGTGGCGGGCCGGCCGCCCCGCGGCGGAGAATGGCCGCTTTGCTGGGCGGCGACGTGGCGGCCTTTTCGCGCCGGCTGAAACTGTCGGCGGCCGAGGCAAAGTGTCTGACAGGTTGGCGTGCCGTGCCGGTGCCCCATGGCGGCGACGATGCGCTGCGCCGGCTCCTGGCCGATGAGGACGCCTCCATTCTGATCGGTCGGGTCTGGCTTGCGGACCTGCCGGCGGATCAGGGTGCTGCCTTGCGCGCCCGGCTGACCGAGATGCCGACGCCGAGCTCCCCGCGGGAAGGGCGGGACGCGTTGGCGCTGGGCGCCACGCCGGGGCCGCGCGTGGGG
>CAXUNZ010000139.1:0-8666 GCA_964252525.1 uncultured Acetobacteraceae bacterium | reverse complement strand
TCTGGGGGGGATGGCACATCTCCCCCAGTCTTCTGAAGAGTCAATCTTTCTGCCTGTTGGTATTACTGCGTCTTTTGCGCCAGCGCCGTCAGCCCGCTGTCATAGATCCCTTGGATTGCCGCGGTGGCGTGCGCGTCATCGGCACCTTTGGCGACGAAATTGCCCGACCAGCTCACCGTGCTGCCGTCGGCACTCGGCGTAACCGTGATCGTGGAGCGGTAATGATCCACCGGCAGCGGCCCACTCACGATCGTGTAGCTGTAGCTCATCGCGCGCTCGTTGCGCGCCAACTGCCGCTCCACGATCGTGCCGCCGCCTTTCAGCGCCAGCGTGCGCAAATGCGCGCGGCCCTGCACGGACGGTGTGCAGGAAGCAATGGCCGGATGCCATTGCGCGATGCCGCAGAAATCCCCGATCGCCGCCCAGACCTTCGCGGGCGGCGCCTTGATGTCCACGGTCTTGGACGCGTCCAGCGCGAAGGCCGAACTCCCCGTCAGCGCCAACAGCACTGCCGCCTTGCAGATGATTTTTGGCATGATCCCGCGGTCTCCAGGTTAAAATGACGGAAGGCCGACATACACGTCAGCCCCCTGTCCTCAGCCCATCACTTCAAAACCGAGCTCAACTTCATTGCAATCGCCGTGGACCCCTTCACCTTCAACTTCCCGGTCATGAACGCCATCGTCGGGTCCAGCTTGCCCGCCTGAATGGCCTCCAGGTTCTCCGGCGTGATCGTCAGCACGCAATCGGCATCCTTGTCCTCATGGCTCATCACCGCCGGCTTCTGCGTGCCGTCCACGTAAAGCCGGTCATCGCCGAAATCGAACTTCACCGTGGCGCCAAGGTCGCCGAACTGGTCAAGCCGGCTGGAAAACACGCTTTCGATGTCACTGACGCTCATGGTGAAATTTCCCCGGTCGATTGGCCCAAGCTGGGCGGGGCCGGACCGTACCGGCTAGGCGAAACGCTGTAAACCTGGGAAGGCAGGCCGATGGAGAGTGTTTTCCTGCACGGCTGTGCCATCCTGACCGCCGCTGGCACCATCGCCCCCGATTTGGGCGTGCTGATCGGCACCGATGGCACCATCGCGGCCATCCTGCCCGCCGCCGCCACGCCGCCCGCGCGGCGGCACGCGCTGCCGCCGGAATGCCTGCTGTCTCCCGGCCTGATCGACATCCAGGTCAATGGTGGCGGCGGCGTGCAGTTCAACGACGACCCCTGCCCCGAGGCCGCGCGCCACATGGCACGCGTTCATCGCCGCCTTGGCACGACCGCCATCCTGCCCACGCTGATCACCTCCGATCGCGACACCCTCGCCCGTGCCGCCGAGGCCGCGCGCGGCTTCAGCGACCGTGGCAGCGGTCTATTGGGCATTCATTTCGAAGGCCCGTTTCTCAGTCCCGCGCGCCCAGGCGTGCATCAGCCCGCGCTGATCCGCCCGCCCGACGAAGCAGACCTGGCCCTGCTCGCCGCCCTGGCCGCGGCGCGCGCCGGCGCGGTGTTGCTGACCGTTGCACCCGAATGCGCACCGCCCGATACCTGGCATCGCCTGGCGCGCGCCGGCATCATCCTCTCGGCCGGCCATTCCGCGGCGCGGTACGAGCAGGTCGGCCCTTCCGTCACCGGCGTGACGCACCTCTTCAACGCCATGGAGCCTCCCAGCGCGCGCGCGCCTGGCCTGGTCGCCGCCGCCTTGCTGTCGGATCGCTTTGCCGGCGTCATCGTGGACGGCCATCACGTCCATCCCGCCATGCTGGCCCTGATGCTGGCGGTAAAATCCCCCTCCCGCATCATGCTTGTGTCGGACGCCATGGCTCCCACCGGAACGGACGCGGCAAACTTCGTGCTGCAAGGCCGCACCATCCTGCGCCAAGGCGGCCGTCTGGCGACAGAGGATGGCACGTTGGCCGGCGCCGACCTTTGCCTGGCGCAAGCCGTGCGCAACGCCGCCGCCCTGCCAGGCGTGACGCGCGCCGCGGCCATTGCCATGGCCAGCGCCAACCCGGCCGATTTCCTCGGCCTCGGTGCGCGTCATGGCCGCCTGGCGCAAGGCCGGCAGGCGGACATGGTGCTGTTCGACCCGGCGGGCGGCGTCGTCGGCACTTGGCTCGCCGGAGGGTGGGAGGCAAGCGCGTGAGCGAAGCCGCAGGGGATGCGATGGACCGCATGGCTGGCTACGTCGCCACCCTCGGCCGCGGCCCCGGCCGGTCCCGCGCACTGAGCCGCGCCGAGGCGGAGGACGCGATGGGCTTGCTGCTCGACGGCACGGCCGATCCCGTGCAAGTCGGCGCGCTGTTGATGCTGCTGCGCTACCGTGGCGAGGACCCGGAGGAGATCACCGGCCTGGTGCTCGGCGCCCGCGCGCGCCTGCTTTTGCCCGACCTGGCCGTGGCGCTGGATTGGCCGTCCTACGGCGCGGGCCGCACGCGGCGCGCGCCTTGGTTCCTGCTCGCGGCGATGGCGCTGGGCCGGGCCGGCATACGCGTGCTGATGCACGGCACCAATGAATTCTCCGGCGGCATGACGGTGGCCGAGGCGCTGCCGCTGCTCGGCCACGCGGCATGCGGGGATGCGAACGGGGCGGCGCGTGCGCTGGCCGATGCCGGCTTTGCCTATGTGCCGGTGACGGTGCTGAGTCCGGGGTTTGCAGCCCTGCTGGGATTGCGTCGCCGCCTTGGACTGCGCTCGCCGCTCAATACGGTGGCCAGGTTGCTCAATCCCGCGGGCGCAGCCGGCGGCGTGGATGGCGTTTTCCACCCGCCCTATATCGAAACCCATCTGGCGGTGGCCGAACGCCTCCGCTGGGGCGGTCCCACAGGGCGGCTGATCGTCATCAAGGGCGGCGGCGGCGAAGCGGAACGCAACCCCGCCAAGCCGACGACACTCCATATCTGGGACGGTGTCGCCGGCCGGATTGCGGCGTCAGCGCCGGCGATGACAACGGCGGCCGAGACAGGGGAGCCCGACATTGCCGCGCTGTGGAACGGCTCGGTGCGCGATGCGGCCATCGAAGCCAGGATTGTGGCCACGATCGCGATGGGACTGGCCGCCCTGAGACGTGGCGGAGATGCGCAGGCGGAGATCGTTTGGGAGCAGCGGCTCGCAAGATTATGATTTTCTTGATTACAGCGGCTGGACGTGTTTGACTCCGCACTGGTGCGAGGAGCGGAGGAGGCGGGTATGGGAATCATGCGGAGCGTCAAGCGCGGCGCCATTGCGATGATCGCGCCCACGGTCTTCCTGTCGCTGACCGGCTACTTCGCGTGGAACGCCACGCGCGGCGATCACGGGCTGAAGACCTATGCCGTGCGACGCGTTCAGCTCGTGGCTGCGGAGCAGGAGCGCGCGGCAGCCGAGACCGAGCGCGATGTGTGGGAAACGCGCGTCGCCGGGCTGCGGGCCAATCGTATCGATCTGGATACGTTGGACGAACGCGCGCGCGCGATGCTCAACCTGGCTGGCGCGGATGACGTGGTTGTGCCGTATGGTCCAGGAAAGAATTTGTTTTGAGGTAATATCAACAGGCAGAAAGATTGGCTTTAAAGATAGACTGGGGGAGATGTGCCATCCCCCCAGACCCCCGTCGTTTATTTAGGGTGAAGCCAATAATCGACGGCGGGTTGGGGGATGGCACATCTCCCCCAACCTTCTTTTAGACTGTGTGCCGTCTCAATGCGGATTGGGATGAGTCGAGGACGGGGACGGCTCACTTCGCCGCCGCGCATCGAAACGCCACGGTGAAGTTCGTCGGTCCGTAGGCGCTGTATGGATAGCCGCCCGGTGCCATAGCGACCGGCGTAAAGACCCGCCCTTGCCTGGCGCAAAACGCCATTGCCTCGTTAAGTGCCACGCGTTGGGCTTGCGCAGCCCCGCCCAGAACAGGCGCGCGCATCTCCGAGACGAGGAATGTGCCGGGTCCGTTGGGCACGATGCCCGTGGTCATCGCGCAGCCCGACAAGACGCCGGCCAAGGCGAAACACACCGCCCTCCGCCCACACGCCAGATCAGGCGCCATGGGACGTGGACAGCGCCGCCTTGACCGCGTTCCACAGCATATCGTCGGGGTGGCTCGTGCAGTAGGTGTCGATGGCCGCAAAGGCGGCTTTTTCCGCGCCTCCGCCAAAGAGGCCGCCCGGCCCGCCTCGACCAGCCGCGTTGATGGCGGACATGTAGCCGAGCGTCCATTGCTCGGCTTCGAATGCCCGGCCGCCCGAACGACGGGCGAGGCTCCAATCCTGGCAAGGGCGCGCGCCGGCGCCTCGTATTGTCTGGGCGTAGCTCACCGAGGGCAGACTGAGCATGAGGGCTGCGAGCAAATGCGCATGCGCGCGACAGTAGAGAGGATTGGGGGAGCCGTCCTGCCTTTTCTTTGTATCGAACTGCGCCCCGTTCATGCATTCGTGAAAACCGCGGCGGCGCAGGCGCGTAAAGGCGTCACGCGATTTTTGATAAGGGGAACGCCGTGGGTCTGATTCTGCTGATCATCCTGGTCGTCCTGCTGTTCGGCGGCGGACTGGGAACAACGTTTGGCGGCTGGGGTGGCGGCACGTACGGCCACTATGGCTATGGCGGTATCGGTCTCGGCACGATCCTGCTGATCGTTCTGATTGTGCTACTGCTTCAGCGCGCCTGAGCCTTGACCGCGCGACCGAGCGGGCGGAGAGCCCGCTTGGTCGCGGCTTGGCCGCAGGTCGTCCGTCATAGCGCGAAGCAAGCGTCGGCCAGATGGTCGATTTGCCAACAGGGTGCGGCACGCAGGCGGTAATGGTCCAGCCTGCGACATGCCTGTTCATGCGTAGCTATCTCGAGAATTTTCTCGGTCGTCGCATATACTTTGTGGTAAGGGTGCGGCAATCGCTGTGCGTAAGGCCGCATGACTTCACCTGTTTCCATACAGCAAGCAGATGGGCGAATGGCGATTGCTGCCAACCGGATGTCGCATGCAAAGGCGGGCGTGGCAACCATCCGTCCCCGCGCCTCACGCACCTGTATTGCGGCGGCGGTCGTGCTGGCTACCAGCCCGCGCGTCGAGCCCGCGCGTGAAAAGACGATGGAAGCGTGGCGGCGGGCTGAGGATCTGATTAATGAACACGGCCGCTGGGCGCGCCACGTCGCCTACCGATGTGGGGCCATCTCGGCGCGGGCGCAGGACCTGGCGGGTGAAGTTTTCTGGTCGGATGTGATCAGCGCCATGCGGGAGATGCAGACGCGGCCTTCTACTTAGGAGGGGCGTCTTTTGGGCGTCCGGGGGTGAGGTGCCGTATCGGCATGGGCCTCAGAGCCCCTGGCCTTACCTCAAATGCCATAGGCTCGATCTCGGACTGGGCTCCGCCTTTTCCCAAAATCAGCCTGCGCATATAAAAGGCACCTCATCGAAAGATCACCGCCATGAACATGCCGATCCTGGCCATCCCATCGATCACCGCGCCACGCGGCTACATGAGCGGCTTCGGCAACGGCTTCGAGAGCGAGGCGCTCCCCGGCGCCCTGCCTACCGGGCGCAATTCGCCGCAGCGCTGCGCCTACGGGCTGTATGCCGAACAACTGAGCGGATCGCCCTTCACCGCGCCACGGGCCAGCAATGAGCGCGCGTGGCTCTATCGCATCCAACCCAGCGTTCGCCACATGGGTAGGTATCGCAAGACCGACGCGCGGCTCTGGTGCACCGCGCCGTGCCGTGAGGCGACCCCGCTTGCCATCGGCCCGCTGCGTTGGGGTCCGATTGCCCTGCCCGATCATCCGCAAACGCTGGTCGAAGGCATATGCACGATCACCGCGTCCGGCGACGCCGATGCGCGCGCGGGCATGGCGGCGCATGTCTATCTGGCGACAGCCTCGATGGACGATGCGTATTTTCTCAATGCGGACGCGGAGATGCTGTTCGTGCCGCAATCGGGCGCGCTGCGTTTTCGCACGGAGTACGGGGTGATCGACGCGCCGCCCGGCCATATCGTGGTGATTCCGCGCGGGGTGAAATTCGCGGCCGATCTGCTAGGCGCACCGGCGCGCGGCTATGTGTGCGAAAATTACGGCGGCACGTTCACACTGCCGGAACGCGGGCCGATCGGCGCCAACTGCCTGGCCAATCCGCGCGACTTCGAAACGCCTGTGGCGGCCTATGAGGATCGCGCGGCCGCGTGCACGCTAACGGTCAAATGGGGCGGCGAGCTCTGGGTGAGCGAACTTGCGCATTCGCCGCTGGATGTGGTCGCCTGGCACGGCAATTACGCGCCCTACCGCTACGATCTGCGGCGCTTTTCGCCCGTGGGGCCGGTGCTGTTCGACCATGCGGACCCGTCGATCTTCACGGTGCTGACCTCCCCGTCGGCCACGCCCGGCACGGCGAACGTGGATTTTGTCATCTTCCCCGATCGCTGGCTGGTGGCCGAGGATACGTTCCGGCCGCCCTGGTATCACATGAACATCATGAGCGAGTTCATGGGCCTGATCTACGGCGCCTATGATGCAAAGCCGCAGGGGTTCCTGCCCGGCGGGATTTCACTGCACAATTGCATGCTGCCGCATGGCCCAGACGCCGAGGCCTTTGCCGGCGCGAGCTCGGCCAAGCTGGCGCCGCGCAAGCTGGAGGGCACGATGGCATTCATGTTCGAAACGTTTCTGCCGCAGCACGTCACAGCCTACGCGGCCGGCCTGCCGGAACTGCAGAGCAACTACGCAAGCTGCTGGGATGGCTTGGCGCGGCGGTTCGATCCAACGCGCCCATAAACCTGAAAAAGTTCTTTGCTTCTTTCTTTCAAGGAAGAAGCTCTTTCTTACCTCTCAAGGCAAGCGAAACCCGCCCAGCCCGCAAATATGCCGCCACTCCGCCTCGCGCACCGGCACCACGGACAGCCGGGACGCCCGCACCAGCGCCATATCCGCCAGGGCCGGATCGGCCTTGATCGCCGCCAGCGAAACCGGCGCGGGCATTCGCCCCACCGCCCGCCTGTCCACGCCGGACCCATACCCCACTTACGCGGTCGGATCCGCCTAGGCTTCGCGCACCCCCCGCACGACGCCCACGATCTCGCGGCCCACATTGGAGTGGTAGAAGAACGCCAAATCCCCCTTCTTCATCGCCCGCAAATTGTTCCGCGCTTGGTAGCTTCGCACCCCCGTCCAAGGCTCCACACGCCGCGCCACCTGCTGGTCCCAACTGAAAGCGTCCGGCTCCGTCTTGACCAGCCAGTAATTCACGGCACCCGCTCGCCGCCGGCAAAGACCTGCCGGTAGGCGCGGATGACCACGCTTTCGAACAGCCCTGCCCGTGCATACGGGTCCGCCTCGGCAAACCCTGCCGCCGCGGCCGCATCCTCGACATCGACGATCAGCAGGCTGCCGCACGCACGCAGATCGGCATCTAGCAGCGGGCCGGCCTGCACGATGCGGTCCTGATAAGTTTCCAAATAGGCGAGGTGCTGCGCGCGGGTGGCGAGACGGACATCCAGGCTCGCAGGCTTGTCGGTGCAGATCAGGGCGAAGAGCATGGTGGGCCTCGGCAAAACACCACATAAGAACTGGGGGGACCGGGCCGGTCCCCCCAGACCCCGCGTCATCTTTTAAGGAAAAAGCCAGCTTTGCGTATCGTCGTCGCCATGTCGGGCGGAGTGGACAGCTCTGTGACCGCAGCTCTGCTGAAAGAGGCGGGACATGAGGTGATCGGTCTGACCCTCCAGCTCTACGACCACGGCCAGGCCACTGCCCGCCGGGGCGCCTGCTGCGCCGGTCAGGACATCCATGACGCCCGGGACGTCGCCGCCACGCTCGGCATTCCGCACTACGTCATCGACGCCCAGGCCCGCTTTCGCGCCGCGGTCATCGAGCCCTTCGCCGACGCCTACGCCGCCGGCGAAACCCCCGTGCCATGCATCGCCTGCAACCAGAGCGTCAAGTTCACCGACCTGCTCGCCCTTGCCCAGGATCTCGGCGCCGAGGCGCTGGCTACCGGCCACTATGTCCGCCGTCTCGAAGGTCCGGCCGGCCCCGAGCTGCACGCCGCCGCCGATCCCGCACGCGATCAGAGCTGGTTTCTCTTCGCCACCACGTCTGCCCAACTCGGCTATTGCCGCTTTCCGCTGGGCGAGGCACCCGACAAGGCCACGGTGCGTGCCCACGCCGCTAGTCTGGGCCTGGCTTTGGCGCAAAAGCCCGACAGCCAGGACATCTGCTTCGTCCCCGACGGCTCCTACGCCGACGCCGTCATCCGCCTGCGCCCGGATGCCGCCGAGCCTGGCGAGATCGTCACCGTCTCGGGCGAGACCCTCGGCACCCATTCCGGCGTTGCCCATTACACGATCGGCCAGGCCAAGCGCCTCGGCGCCGCCAGCCGGCACAACAATCAGCAGATGGTGGTGCTTGCGCTCGATGCCGCCACGCGGCGCATCACCGTGGGCCCGCGCCACGCGGGAACGCGCCGGCTGGCTTTGCGGGACGTGAACTGGCTGATCACCCCGCCGGCCGCGCCCCTCGCCTGCCACGTCAAGCTGCGCGCGCGCGACTGCCTGCGCGTGGCGATGGTTTCAGCCACACCTGGCGGCGCCGATGTCACGCTGCATGAGGATGCCCTGCCCGCCCCGGGCCAGGCTTGCGTGTTTTATGACGGCACGCGCGTTCTGGGCGGCGGCTTCATCGCGGCGACCGAGCGGGCCTGAACCGCCGTCGGGGCA
>CAXUNZ010000138.1:0-8685 GCA_964252525.1 uncultured Acetobacteraceae bacterium | reverse complement strand
ACGCAGGCACCCAGCCCCAGTCCCGCCCCGGGATCGAGCGCGCGCACCAGGAGGGAGAAACCGACGCCCTCGCTCGTCCAGCCGATCGTGCCCGCGGTCAAGGTCAGGGCGAAGACCCGCGGCCGGGTCAGGCGCTGCATGGCCCGCACGGCGCGGCGGGCGCGCACGAACAGGCGCGGCCAGCGACGCAGACGGGCGAAGGCGGCGTCCGTCGCATGCAGCACGATGCCCGGCCGCAGGCACAACGCGACGATGGCGCCACCGAGCCCCAATGCCGCCGCGGCACCGGTGCGCGCGTGGGCGTAGAAGGGCGCGGCGACGGCCACCACCAGCGTCGCGGCAAGCCCGTCGAGCAGCCTGTCGCCGATCATCAGCGCCGCGGTGCGGTCATAGGCGCAGCCATGGAAGCGGTTGAGAAGGTAGAGGCGAACGATTTCGCCCGCCTTGCCGGGCGTGGGCGTCATGGCGAAGCCGGAGATGTAGTAGAGCAGGTTGGCGCGTGGCGGCACGCGCAGGTGCAGGGCGTGGGAGAAGACAAGCCAGCGCACGCCGCGCATGCCGTAATTCAGCAGGCTGAGCGCGAGCAGGGCTGGCAGCAGGCGAAGGGGCATACGCCGAAGGGCCGCCCAGGCTTGGGCACCGCCGCCCCACAGCGCCGCCGCGGCCAGGCCCGCGGCGAAGAGCAGGACGGCGGCCAGCACCGCCGCTTCCGCCCGGCCGAGCCTGCGCCGCATCATGCGCCGGCCACGAAGACACACAGGCAGGCGCCGCCGATGGCCAGGCTGAGCCGGTCCCGCAGGGCGAAGACCACGGGGTCGTCGTGCAGCAAGCCGCGATGGGAGAGCAGCAGCACCCGGCTGACCCAGAACAGCAGCAGCGGACAAAGCGCCCACAGTGCGGCGGGGTGGCGGTAGAGCGCGGTCACGTCCGGGCTGTTGACGTAGAGTGCCAGCACCAGCACGGCCATGTAGCCGCTGGAGGTGGCCATGCTGGCCAGCACGTCCAGATCGCCGGGGGCATAGCCCCGGCCGCTGAGTTTTTCGGCGCGGCCGCGCCGCAGGTGCTGGACGAGTTCGGTTTGCCGCTTGACCACGGCGAGGCAGAAAAACAGGAACAGACAAAAGGCCAGCAGCCAGGGCGAGATGCGTATGCCCGTGGCCGCCGAGCCGGCGAAGACCCGCAGCGTGTAGAGGGCGGCGAGCATCATGACATCCCACACCGGCTTGCGCTTGAGGCCGAAGGAATAGGTGGTTGTGCACACGTAATAGACGGCGAGCATGGCCGCAAAATGCCAAGGCAGGGCGAGCGCCAGCACGGCGGCGCCGGCCAGGCAGGCGGCGATGGCCATGGGCGCCTGTTCGAGCCGCAGCGCCGCGCTGGCGAATGGGCGGTGGCGCTTGGTGGCATGCACGCGGTCATGCGGCAAGTCGAGCAGATCGTTCAGCACATAGACGCTGCTGGCGCACAGGCTGTAGGCGATGAGAGCGGTGGCGGCGCGGATCAGCGTTGAGGCATCGAAACGGTGCGCCGCGAGCACGGGCACCAGCACCAGCGCGTTCTTGGCCCATTGATGCACGCGCAGCGCGCGCGCCCAGCAGCGCAGGCGGGTCGCGGTTGAGGGTGGCGCGCCGAGCACCTGCACGTCCGCGCACGCGGCCTGCACGCGGCCGAGGAACGCGGTTGTGGGCGAGACCACGATGGCGCGCCGCGCCTGGCGCCAGACCGCGAGGTCGGGCGGTGCGTCCCCCGCATAATCGAAACCGTGGGCGCCGAATTGGGTGAGGAGGAAATCGGCCTTGTGCACGCCTTTGAGATTGTTCGTGCCGTCCGAGGCGTGAACGCCGTCAAAGAGGTTGAGGTGGGTTGCGATGGTGCGCGCGGTGGCTTGATCCGCGGCAGTGGCGAGGTGGACGGGGCGGTTATTGCCGCGTGCTTCCTGGGCCAGCGCGAGAACGTCCTCGTTATAGACCAGCGTGGCCGGATCCAGCGTGCCGGCGGCGGCAATGGCGTGTTTGAAGGCGGCGCGGCCGGTCAGCAGGGCCGGCAAGGTGCGCAGCAGGGCCAGAGGGCGCGAAGCGGCGAGGCGGAGCACGGCCTCGATCAGGCTGTCGGTGCGCAACAGGGTGCCGTCCAGATCGAGCACCAGCGGAAGCGGGGTGGCGGTCAGCACGGGGTCGGGCGGCTCCGGCGGCTTTTGCAACCGGGAGGTGCCCCGGCTGATGCCTTTCTTTACGTTGGCGATTGGCGCCGGGTCCAGTTCCGCGGATGCGTGGGCGAAATGCTGGAAGCGTGCGCGCAGGCGCGGTATCGTCCGCCTCATCCCATCCGTTCATGTGGCAGGGTCAGAGGGCGGCGACATGTTTACGACCGTGATGCATTCCTGCTCGTGACGACAGGACTTGCGATCTACTTCATCAAGGCGGCGGCGGATTTGAGCGATTGGCGGAATTTCTGGCTCCGCTTTGCAGTGATGGTGCCGCTGTCCCTTATGACGGGAGCGGCCTGTTGGGCATTGATCCGCTTTCCGACTCTGGCTTCCGCACGTCCGCCGAGCCTCCTGGGGAATGGCTGGGAGTGCTTGGGTTGCGGCAGCCGCGGCGGGGATGTCTGCTTCAAAGAACCGACTTAGGCCAGGTTGAGACGTATCCATCTCGGAATGGACCGTTGACCGGAGCTTGGCGGATCGGCTTGCCGCTATGCGCTGGGCAATCAAAGACCCGTAACCGCCTATGCCAAGTGGGTAAGGTGCTGAAGAAGGAAGGGGAGACAAGTTGAAATGGCCGCCTTCCACAACGCAATTGTTAAACACCGGGTATGGTAAGGCAGGACTAATGCGCATGTTACAGGTTTCGCAGAACTGCGGTCCTGATGATGTCTGCTAACGCTGAAAGATCGACTTACGAGCGCCATCTCCGTCTTGGTCGTGCTACACGCCTTCGATGAACCCGACTCAGACAGACGCTACGGTCTCGGACGCCCTTGCGGCCTTGTGCCGGCGCTTTGGTGTTCTTCGGCTTGATCTGTTTGGGTCCGGGGCGGGTGGCCTCTTTGACCCCAGGCGCAGCGACCTGGATTTCCTGGTCGCATTTGAGGCGCTGCCGGATAGCGGCTACGCGAACGCCTATTTCGGACTGCGTGACGCCCTGGCGGAGCTATTCGGCCACAACGTGGACCTTGTCACCGAGAGCGCTATGGAAAATCCTTTTCTGCGCCGCCAAGTCGAGAGGCAGCGGCGCAAGCTGTTCCCGCCGGAATGAACGACGACCGTGTAGCGAAATATTGTGGGACGCGCAGCGTGCGACCGCACGCATCGCCCGCTTCACCGCCGGCTACAGCCTGGTGGGATACTTAGCCGACGAGATGGTGCGCTCGGCAGTTGAGCGACAATTCGAGGTTATCGGCGAGGCGTTTGCCGGCCTGCGCCGAGCGGACCCAGACCTCGCCGCAACCGTTCCTGAATTGCCGCGCATCGTGGCCTTTCGTAACGTGCTGATCCACGGCTACGCGACCGTTGATGACCGCCTGGTTTGGAGCGTAATCGAGAGTCATTTGCCGGCGTTATGTGCGCTGCTCGCTCGTTTGCTTGAAATCAGCGAACACCCGGTGCCTGATACCAGGCCGCTTTGAGGTCGACACATGAGCCCCTGGCCTTTTCCAATTTCATAAGCCTGATATGCTGCGCGATTCAAGTCAGGCTGATATTGCTCTAATGCCCAGCCGACTCCGCGGAAAAATCCGGTGCTGCCAACCCGCTCTGCCGCAACTGTGCCGCCAGCGCGTCCTTCAGCCGCTCCAGCCCAGCCTCGTCGCGCGCCTCCGCGCGTGCCACCAGCACCGCCTGCGTGTTGGACGCGCGCAGCAGCCACCAGCCATCTTCCGTATTCACGCGCACGCCGTCGATGTCGGACACGGAGGCACAAGCCGATTTCAACCGCGCAGCGACCTCGTCAACAACCGCGAATTTTCGCACATCGTCGCAATCGAAGCGCAATTCGGGCGTGTTGACGACATGCGGCAGCGCCGCGCGCACATCCGCGAGCGAGCCATCCATGCGCGCGGTAATACCGAGCAGCCGCACCGCGGCATAGAGCGCATCATCGAACCCATACCAGCGGTCGGCGAAGAAAATATGCCCCGACATTTCGCCGGCGAGCGGCGCGCCCGTCTCGGCCATCTTCGACTTGATGAGGGAATGGCCGGTGCGCCACATCAGCGGCGTGCCGCCGGCGCGTGAGATTTCATCGAACAGCACCTGGCTGGCTTTCACGTCGGCAATGATGGTCGCCCCCGGATTGTCGCGCAGCACGTCCCGCGCAAGAATCGCCAGAAGCTGGTCGCCGGCAAGAATGTTGCCAGAACCATCGACGGCGCCGATGCGATCCGCATCGCCATCGAAGGCGATACCGAGATCCGCGCCTTTTTCGCGCACGGCATCGATCAATTGCGCCAAATTCTTCGGCACGGTGGGGTCGGGATGATGCGCGGGAAAGCGGCCGTCGATTTCGCCGTTCAGGATGGTATGTGTGCCCGGCAGGGACGTCACCAGGCGCTGCAGCACCTCGCCGGCCGCGCCATTGCCGTTGTCCCAGACGACGTTGAGGATGCGGTCGCCGCCGTCCCAATCCGAAATCAGCCGCGCGATGTAATCGAAGGAAATATCGACATCGGCCGCCCTGCCCGCTTCGGCCACAACGACATCGCCCGCCGCGGCGCGGGCGCCGAGATCTTGGATCTGCCGGCCGAAGAACGGCTTGCCCTTCAGCATCATCTTGAAGCCGTTGTACTCGGCCGGATTGTGGCTGCCGGTGACCATGATGCCGCCATCGGTCTCAAGCGTGGTCGCGGCAAAGTAGAGCATCGGTGTCGGCCCGCGGCCGATGCGCGTCACCTCCATGCCGCTTTCGGTCAGGCCGCGCACCAACTCGGCCTCCAGCTCCGGCGAGGATAGCCGGCCGTCGTAACCGACCGCGACGCGCCGGCCGCCCTGCCCTGCCACGATGCTGCCGAACACCCGGCCTATGGCGAACGCGTCCGCGCTGTGCAGCGTCTTTCCGACGATGCCGCGAATGTCATATTCGCGCAGAGAGGTCGGTTCGAAATCGTGGGAAAACGCGGCCATCACGGCGCCTCCATGTCATAGCAACAACGGACAGATCGACTGTTATAAGAAAGCCGGGGGAGCAGTGCCTGCCCCCCCGGACCCCCCGTCTTTAGTTCAGGTATAAGAGCTCAGAAACGCGCGCACCTTGTCGGCCATTTCCGGCCGGCGCAGCGCAAAGGCGATCTGCGCCTCCAGAAAGCCGATCTTGTCGCCGCAATCGAAACGCGTGCCCTCGTAGCGCAATCCGTGAAATGGGCTGTGGCCGATCATACGCGCCATGCCGTCGGTCAACTGCACCTCGTTCCCCGCGCCGCGTTCCATGCGCGCCAGATGGCCAATGACCTCGGGCATCAATACGTAGCGGCCGATAATGGACAGGGTGGAGGGCGCGTCTTCAGGTTTGGGTTTTTCGACCAGCCCCGTCACCTCAACCAGGCGGCCGTCATCGGCCCCGGTGGCGAGGATGCCATAGCGGTTGGTGTGCTCACGCGGGACCTCCACCACGGCAACCACGCTGCCGCCCGTCTCCTGGTAGGCTTCGGCCAGTTGCTGCGTGCAGGGCGTGTCGGACAGGATCAGGTCGTCGGGCAGCAAAATGGCGAACGGGTCCTCACCGATGAAGGCGCGCGCGCACCAGATGGCGTGGCCCAGCCCCAGCGGTTCCTGCTGGCGCACGGTGACCATCGCCCCGGGCTCCAGGCGCGAGGCAGCCAGCGCCGCAAGTTCAGCCTGCTTGCCGCGGGCGCGCAGCGTGGATTCGAGCTCGTAGGCGATGTCGAAATGCTCGACCAGCGAGGTCTTGCCGCGGCCGGTGATCAGACAGAACTGCTCGATACCGGCGGCGCGCGCCTCCTCGACCGCGTACTGGATCAGCGGCTTGTCCACGACGGGCAGCATTTCCTTGGCCAGCGCCTTGGTGGCGGGCAGAAAGCGTGTGCCCAACCCGGCCACCGGCAACACCGCCTTGCGCAACGCCTTGACCAAACCCGCCTCCCTCAAATGCGGCGCACCCTGCCGCGAGGGCCGGGCGGAGGCAAGACGAGAGCCCTCAACGGCAGGCCAAGGCGGGATCGCGCCCGCGCAGTGCCGTGCCGATGACGCTCCAGAATGTCGGGAAAGTGACTGTAATCACGCTCTGCACCGGCACGGTCAGGCGCGCCAAAGCCTCCGGGCACACGCGAAAAGCTGCCACGCGGCGCCCGGCCACCGAAAAGCTCATGCCCGGGGCCAGGGCGACCGGCAGGCGCGCGCTGCCCTCCAGGGTGCATCCCACGGCAAAGCGCGCGGTGGCGCGCTCGCGCGTCATGTCGTCCAGCGGGGTGGCGAAGCAGCCGGCGGCGCCGCTCGGCCGCAGGCGGTAGACATAGATTGCCGGCCAGGGCGGCGAGGGTGCGTACTCCCAGGGCTCGGGCGCCTGGGCTTCGCTGCTCAATGCCGCGTCGATCTCCGCGGCACTGTAGAGGTCGGGCGGCGTGCGCCCCAGCCACGGCTTGCCCAGCGACATCGCCACCACCGCCACCGCGCATAGCGCGCCCAGCGGCCAGGCGCCCGCCCGGTCACGCACCGCATCGAGCGCCAGCGCGGCGCTCACCGCCAGCGCAATGATGAGAAACACCTCCAGGCGAAAGCTGAACTGTATCCATGCCGCGCCTGGCACAACATCATAGAACGGCAGCGCCCAGGCGGTCTGAAGCACGAACATGATGGCGCAGACCGCCGCCAGGAACGCGCCGGCCGCCCATCGGTCCCGGCGCACCGCGCAGGCGGGCACGGCGAGCGCGCCGAGCGCCAGCATCAGCCAGTCGATCTGGATCAACACGCCCGTGCGGCTATTTTGCCAGTGCCAGGAGCGTTCGAAGAACAGCCGGCCGACCGCGCGATGGGTGTGGCGCGGCATCATGTGGAAATCCACCAGAAGAGAGAGGCTGGCAAAGCGCGCCATCGGCAGGCTTGCCAGCAGCCACGGCGCGGTCATGGCGGCGCAGATGCCGATGCTGACGAGCGCCGGCAGAAGCCAGGCCGCGCTCCGCGCGCGCCATTGCATCACGGCGGCGGCGAGAGCCACCCCAAGCGGGATGGCGCTGTAGAAGGCGATCACCGGGTGGGCGAAATACATCAGCGCCATGACCGGGCCGATCCACCAAGCGAAGCGGCCGTGGCGGATCAGTGTCAGGCACCAGGCAAACAGCCAGGCGGCAATCGCCATCGCGGCCGTTTCGCTCATTGCCCCGCGGATCAGCCAATCGTTGGTCGTGTAGATGGCGAAGACGGCCATCATTCCGGCCGTGGCCTCGATCAGCAGGTCGGCTCGCCCGAGCAGTATCCGGCAGGACCGCGCCACGCCCAGGAACAGCGCGGCCAGAACCGCCACGACGGCAAGGCAGACGCTGAGCCGGGGGTTGCCGGTCAGCAGATCGAGCGCCGTGGCCAGCCAGGTAAAGGCCTTGTGGTAGAGGATAGGCGAGGGCGAGCCGGCGCCGCCGAAGGCGGTGGTGGACCAGACGGGGATCAGATGGCCCAGGCGCCATTGGCCGGCGAAGATGCCGATGCGGCGGAAGCCGCGCAGCACTTCGTGGTTTTGCGGCCAGCCGGGGTGGGTGAAGAGCCAGGCTGTTGCGGTGAGGGCGAAGGCAAGAGAAGGAAGGAAAAGGTTCTCTTTTGAAAAAAAGAACCAAAAAACTTTTACGAGTTTGGCGTACGCGTTGCGACGACGCGTACGCCAACGAACAAAAGTTTTTTGGTTCTTTTTTTCAAAGAAGAACCCTTTTCTTCCTACCACCCGCGCGCCCGTCCCGCCGACTGGCTCGACGCCAACGCGGAAAGATTGACTATCCCACGTGCGGTCACGCTGGGCACCAGCACGTGCACGGGCTGGGACATGCCCAACAGCAGGGGTCCGACCGGCAATCCGTCCGCCGCCGCCTTGACCAGATTGAAGGCGATGTTGGCCGCATCCAGGTTCGGCATGACCAGCAGGTTGGCCGTGCCGGTCAGGGTGGAGTCCGGCATGATGCGCTCGCGTATCGCTTCGGAAAGTGCCGCATCGGCGTGCATTTCGCCATCGATCTCCAGACCGGGATGGGCGGCGCGCGCGAGGGCGAGCGCCTGGCGCATCTTGCGCGCCGAGGGCGATTTGCTGGCGCCGAAGCTCGAATGGCTCAGCAGCGCAATCTTCGGCGTTACGCCGAAGCCCTGAACGGCGGTCGCCGCCAGGCCGACCATTTCGGCGATCTCTCCGGCAGACGGATCGACATTCATGTGCGTGTCGCAAATGAACAGCGAGCCGCCCTGCAGAATAAGCGCGCTCAGCGCATAGACACGGCCAACGTCGGCGCGCTTGGGAATGATCGGCAGCAGATACTCCATCTGCCGCCACCAATCGCCGCTGCCGCCGCACAGCGCCGCGTCCACCTGCCCCGCTTCCACCGACAGCAGCCCGGCGCGCACCACCTCCGCCATGTACGCCGCCTCGTTCAGCCCCAGCCCGAGCAGCGCCGCCGTGAACGACGAGATCGCCGCCGTGGACGACACGGACACGAGCTTCGGCCCGCCGAACGGCACGCCCAGCGACAGCTCCGGGAACA
>CAXUNZ010000137.1:7899-8703 GCA_964252525.1 uncultured Acetobacteraceae bacterium | reverse complement strand
CATACAGGGTGCGCGGCCGGGTCACGCGGCCAGGCTCCTGGGTGCGCAGGACGCGGCAAGCGCGGTGCGCACGCGCCCGCCGGCCGAGGCGCCGGGCAGGACGGCGGCGTCGGCGGCGACGGGCAGCAGCGCCGTCAGATCCACGCCCGTGGCGATGCCCATGCGCTCGAAGGTCCAGACCAGATCCTCTGTCGCCACATTGCCGGTGGCGCCGGGCGCGAAGGGGCAGCCGCCCAGTCCGCCAAAGGCGGCGTCGAACACGCGCACGCCGGTCGCGTGGGCGGCCAGCGCGTTGGCCACGCCCAGCCCATAGGTGTCGTGGCCGTGGAACACCCAGGCGGCAATTTGCGGGTATTCCGCCGAAGCCGCCTCGAAAAGCGCCGCGACGCGATCGGGGGTCACCCGGCCTGTCGTGTCGCACAGCGCGATCTCCGCGTCCGGCCGCAGCGGCACCAGGCGCGCCAACAGCGCCAGCGTGGCCTGCGCGGGGACGGCGCCGTCGAACGGGCAATCGAAGGCGGTCGCCACGTTCAGCCTGACGCTTACGCCGGCGGGCAAGCCCGCCAACAAGCGCGCATATTCCTCGACCGACTCGCCGGGCGAGCAGCGGACGTTGTTACGGTTGTGCTTGTCGCTGACCGACAGGACGAAGGCGACGTGTTGAGCGCCGGCCTGCACCGCGCGTTCGCAATAGCGCCGGTTGGGCACCAGCACTTGCGCGTCCAACCCCGGCAGGTCGCGCGTGCCGTCCAGCACCTGGGCGGCGTCGGCCATCTGCGGCAACGCTTTTTCGCTGACAAAGGC
>CAXUNZ010000137.1:0-7889 GCA_964252525.1 uncultured Acetobacteraceae bacterium | reverse complement strand
GACAAAGGCGGTGGCCTCGATGCGGTGTAGCCCCGCCGCGTGCAGGCGGCGCACGAAGGCGATCTTGGCCGCGGTTTGGATGTGCGGCCCGATGGCCTGGAACCCGTCCCGCGGACCGACCTCGACGATCGTCACCTGCTCCCCGCGCGCCATCAGATGACCCCCTGCCGGGTGAGTTCCTCGACCTCGTCATGCGCCATGCCGAGCAGCCCCTCGTAGATGTCGGTGTTGTGCGCGCCGATGGCAGGGCCGGGCCAGCGAACCTCGCCCGGCTCGCCCAATTGCCGCGGCACGATGCCCGGTTGCAGCACCGGGTCCGGGAATGCGGGATCGTTCACGTCGCGCACCATGCCGCGTGCGCGGTATTGCGGATCGGCGGCGCAATCCGCGGCGGTGTAGACGCGCGAACTGGGGATATCGGCCTCGCCGAGCTTGGCCAGCAGCGCATCCGCCGGGTGCAGCCGGGTCCAGGCGCCGATGACCTCGTCCAGCCGGGCGACGTTCTCCACCCGGGCCTGGTTGCCGGCGAATTCCGGCGCGGCCGCCAATCCGGGTTGGCCGATCAGGCCCATCAGCCGGGCGAAAAGCGGTTCGGAATTGGCCGCGATCAGCACCCAGCGCCCATCCTGCGTCGGATAGGCATTGGTGGGCGCGGCGGTGGCGATGCCGCCGCCGGTCGGCTGCTTGATGCGGCCGAGCGCGCCGTACTCGGGTAGCATGCCTTCCATCAGGCTGAGCATCGATTCCGTCAGCGCCACGTCCAACGTGCGCGGGCCGCGGTCGCCGCCGGCGCGGTCCCGCTGCCACAGCGCCGCGACCACGCCGAAAGCCGCGTACAGCCCGGCCACGGAATCGCCGATGCTGATTCCGACACGCACCGGCGGCAGATCGCTGGTGCCGGGCGGATGGTCGGTCAGGTGGCGCAGGCCGCCGATGGCCTCGCCGATCACGCCGAAAGCCGCGCGGTCGCGATATGGGCCGTCCTGCCCGTAGCCCGAGACATGCGCCACGATCAGGTCGGGGCGCGCGGCGCGCAGCGCGTCCGCGGCCAGTCCGAGCCTGGCCAGGTGGCCCGGCCGGAAATTCTCGATGACCGCATCGCATTTCGCGGCCAGGCCCAGCACGATCGGCCTGGCGCGCGGATCCTTCAGGTTCAGAGTGATACTGTGCTTGTTGCGGCCATGCAGCGACCACCAGAGCGAGCACCCCGCCACCTGCTCGCCCCATTGCCGGACCGGATCGCCCGCGCGCGGCTCGATCTTGATGACGCTGGCGCCGAGATCGGCCAGCAGCCTGGTGGCGAAGGGCGCCGCGACATAGTGCCCGAGTTCCAGCACACGAAGGCCCGCCAGCAAACCCGCGTCCCGCGTCACGAGAGACCCCACCACCAACGATCCGGACAGATTGACCGATCAGCACTGCTGTATATATGAACTGCAAACAGGTTCAATACCCCGCATCGGAGGCGTCCATGGCTAAGCTCAACGGCGTCCACCACCTTGCCCTTTCGACCGGCAAGATGAAGGAGCAGCTGACTTTTTTCACCGACGTGCTGGGAATGGAGCTGGTTGCGCTGTTCTGGATGCATGGCGTGAAGGGCGCCTGGCATAGCTTCCTCAAACTGAACGAGCAATCGTTCCTCTCCTTCGTGCACATCCCCAAGATGCTCGACATCAAGGAACAGCTTGGCGTCAGCCATGCGGCAAATCCCGGCGCGGCCTCGGCCGGCGGCACGTTGCAGCATCTTTCGCTGCGCGTAGCAGATCAAAAGGAATTGCTGGCCATGCGAGATCGGGTTCGCAGCCGCGGCATCGCGGTGTTCGGCGAGATGGACCATGGCATGTGCCGTTCGATCTATTTCGCCGGTCCCGAGGGCCTGAACCTGGAGATCGCCTGCCCCGGTCCCCTTGAGTCCGATGCGTGGATCGACCCCGAGGTCGTGTCGCTCGCGGGCATCTCACGCGAAGAGCTGGCACGCATGACCGCGCCGCCCGCATACGAACCGCCGGCGACACCCGTTCCGCAACCGCAATACGATCCCGCCAAGCCGAATTTGCGCTATCCCGATGCGGTCCTGCAACGCATGTTCGCGACCAGCGACGAGGATCTGCTGGTCAACAGCAAGGTTCCCTATCCGCCGGTGGCTGCACACGCTTGAGCGGGGTTCCCGCGCGTGAATTTGGGGTGAGCCTCCGCGCACTCTGCGGTTGTTAAAAGAAGAATTGGGGGGACCGAGCCGGTCCCCCAAACCCCCCGTCATTATTTGAGGAGAAGCAGAATAATCGACGGGGGGTCTGGGGGGGATGGCACATCCCCCCCAGCCTTTCTCGTGACCGCCGAAATTAAACGGTAGCCAGCAAGGCTCGTGTTTCGGCAACAATGCGATCTTGAAACTCAGGATCGTGCGCCAGCGCCGAGCCACGCATCGGCGCGCCCTTCTCGTCGAAATAGACTCCCGTTTGCACCGATGGCTCCGTCAGGATTTTCGTTACGACCCGCGCGGCGCGCCGAGGCGTACTTCTGTATCGGCTGAAACGCGGCAGCCGCGTGATCACCTGCCCGAACAGGAACCGCAAAAATGCGTTCGCGCCCCCGAGCGCGGTGCTCGGATTGATGCCCGGCTCGACGGCGTTGAAGCGCAATCTCGGCGTCTCTCTGGCCCAGGCCAGGATGGAGGCCAGACTGCATTGTTTCGAGGTGGCATAGGCATCGATGCCCGGCATCTTGGAGCCACCCGGCTTCCATTGGCCTCGGGCGCTCGCTTCCGCGGAGATGTAGCGGCCGCCCTGCATGCCCATGATCTTGGCGGGCTTGCGTTCCGGATCCTCGATGGCGGACACGACAGAGACGATTTGGGCGCCGTCCGCAAGGAAGGGCGCGAGCGCCTCGGTCAGCGCGAACGGGCCGAGATGGTTCGTGGTGAAGGTCACGTCCCAACCCTGTACGTCCTTCGTTTCGCGCGACAGCAGAACCCCGGCATTGTTGAGCAAGCCCGCGATGGGCAAACGCAAGGCGCCGATTTCCGCGGCGGCGCGCCGCACGCTCTTTATGTCGGCAAGATCGCAGACGACGGCCAGCGCCTGTCCGCCCTTGTGCGCGATCTCTCGTTCAACCGCCTGGAGCTTCGAGCGATCACGGCCCACCAATACGATATGGCCGCGGGCGGCAAGTGTCAGGGCCGTCTCGCGCCCGATGCCCGACGTAGGACCTGTGATGACGTAGCTGTTGCGATGTTCGCCAATCGTCGCGTGTGACACGTCGCCCCTTTCTAGACCGACTGGTCGGTCATAAATTGATCAAGAAATTATGCGATCATGCGCCAGACCGCCTTGAACGCGGTTTCACGGTGTGCCTGAGCGTGGCGTGGGTCACGCATCGCAAGATCCATCGTGGCATCCGCCACACCGTTGATGATGGCGACTATCAGGCTCAACGGCGCATCGCGCATCGGCCCGCCGGACCTGCATCGGTCCAACAAGCCGGCCATGCCGGCCAGCGCGGCGTGTCCGGCCTTCTGGCTTTCGGCGGTAATATCGTCCGAGACGCCGAGATGAGCGAGCGCGCGGCGTTTGTCGGGGTGGGCGGTTGCCCATAGCAGCCATCGGTTCCACAGCCGGCGCAGTTGTTCGTGCTGGTCCGCGCCGGAGGGAAAAGAGTCGAGGACAGCCGCGCCCATTTCCGTCTTGAGCTCGACATAGAGTTGATTCAGCAGGTCGGCCTTTGTTGAGAAATAGGAGAAAAGCGAGCCATTCGACACGCCCGCCTCCTTGGCGATCAGCGCCGTGGGCGCGCTCAGTCCCTGCGCCGCAATGGCGCGAACTGCGGCTGCCAGAATATCGCTGCGTCGCTCCTCGCTCCTCGGCCGCGCCATGCCTCGAATATAGAAAGAGCGGCCAGTCGGTCAACAGACCGCCGGGAGATTGCACCCGGGCGCAAGGGCATTCTACGCCGGCACGGTGCCTCCGGCATGCCAACGCCAGGTATTACGCCCCGCCCTCTTGGCCTCGTACAAGGCCAGATCGGCTGCCTTGTAGAGGGCCTCCGGCGTTCTCCCGCAGCCAGGGCACAGCGCCACGCCGATGCTGGCGCTGGTTTTCATCTCCGCGCTCTTGAAGGCGATCGGGGCGGCAAGAGCGTCGACGATGCGCGCGCAGACCCTCTCGATGACATCGCGCGCCGTCATCTCCTCGGCGGCCAGTTCGGTGATCAGGATGGCGAATTCATCGCCGCCAAGCCGGGCGAGGCGATCGGAGACGCGCAGCGAGGCGCGCATGCGTCTGGCCGCCTCGATGAGAAGCGCATCGCCCGCATCATGACCCAGCGTGTCGTTGATCTGCTTGAACCGGTCGAGGTCGATCATCAGCAAAGCAAATTCGCCGCCCTCGCGGGTGACGAGCGTCACCAGGTCGCGCAATTTCTCGGTGAACAGCCGCCGATTGGGCAATCCGGTCAGTGCATCATGATAGGCGATTTCCTCGATCTGGCGCTTGCTCTCCTCCAGTTCGCGGGTGCGCCGGCTGACCAGTTGCTCGAGCTCCCGCTGGCGCCGGCGCAGGTAGATCGTTCGGCTGCGTATCAACAGCCACACCGCAACCATCGACCCGCACGTCAGCGCAATCTTGAACCACAGGGTCTGAAACCACGCGGGAAGCACGCGCAGCGGGATGTCGAGCGTGGTCTGGCTCCACACACCCTCCCGGTTGGAGCCGCACAGGTGCAGCGTGAAACGGCCGGGCGGCAAATTCATGTAGGTGGCCAGGCGGCGGTCCGGCGCCGTCGGAATCCAGTCCCGGTCGAAGCCTTCCAACTTGTAGGCGTAACGATTTCGTTCCGGCGCCGAGTAGTCCAGCGCGGCGAATTCGACGCTCAGGCTGTTGGCGCCAGGTTGCACCAGCAGAGGTTCCGCCTGAGCCGTCGCGTTGAAGCGCCCTGCCGCCACCGGCTTTCCGCCGACCTGCGCATCGGTCACGAAAATTCTCGGCCGGTATGTCCAGGGCTGAAACCGCTCCGGCCGGATCACCGTCATGCCGCCATCTCCGCCGAAGAGCAGGGCGCCCGAAGCGGTGGCGGCGGCGGAGCCACCCCAATAGGACGAAATGTTCACCCCCTCCGCACGGTGCAGGGCATGGATGGAGAAATCCTGGGGATCGATGACGGCAACGCCATTATCGGTCGCGGCCCAGATGCGCCCGGCACCATCCGAGAGCAGGCTGTCGACATTGTCGTCCGGCAAGCCTTCCGCCGTGCCGATATGTCGGAACACTGGGCCGTTATGGTCACGCCCGACGAGCACGCCGATGCCGCCGCCCAACGTCCCCACCCAGAGGCGGCCCGTTCGGTCGAGCACGAGTCCGCCCACGAAGCCCGATTGCAGCGAAGCGGGCCTGGACCGGTCCGGCAGAATTCGCTCGATCCGCCGGGTCTGCAAATCGAGGCGGTTCAGCCCGTTGCGCGTGCCGATCCAAAGGTCGTTTGCGGCGCCCTTGGCGAAGACGGTGCCGCGCCGGTCGGTCATTTGGCCGCTATCGTATTGTTCGACGGCGGAAGCATGCCCGCCATCCGGCGTGATGGCCCAGATGCCGTCATCGTTGCCGGCGATCCAGAGCTTGCCGCCCGCCGAAAACAGCCCGCGTATGCCGGCCAGCTTGTCGCGCCCGGGCATCTCCAGCCGCGTGAGGCTGCCCCCGGTCAGGTCCGTCCGGTACAAGCCGTGGATGGTGCCGACATAGACGGTGCCCGCCGGCCATTCCAGGACGGCGCTGACGATGGATGGCGGCAGGGCGGAACTGGGCCTTGAAGCATCGGGTGCCACGTTGACCACCCGACGTGCCGCCGGATCGAGGATGTCCAGGCCCTTGGACGGCAGCCCCGCCCAGGCATGCCCGTCCGACATGATCGAAAGTGCAATGACATTCGGCTCGGTCAACCCATGCGGGCTGCCGGTGCCGCCAAACACGGTCTGCGCGGCGCCCGAGGCCGGCGAGGTCAGGCGGCTCAGCCCGCCATCGGTGCCTGCCCACATGGCGCCCGCCCGATCCAGGTGCAGCGCCCAAACCGAGTCGCTCGGCAGCGATTGCCGCACGAGCGGCTCGTGGCCGATCGTATGGGTCCGGCCGTCTCGCGTGCTGACCGCAACGATGCCGCGGCTGTAGGTGCCGAGCCAGATTTCATCTCCGGATGCCTGCGCGATGGCGACGATGCGTTGGCCGTGCAGCGTGGCGGTGTCTCCCGCCATCCCGGCGGGCCGGGATGCCGCCCCGGCACCTCCTTCGGCGGCCATGGCAAAGGCACCTTCGTGAAACGTGCCGATCCACACCTTGCCGCCGAGATCCTGAAACAGGCTGCTGACGCCCACCGCACCGGGCTGCGCGCCGCCAAGGGCCACGGGGGCGAAACGGCCGCCGGAGGGCGCCAGGCGGGCCAGGCCCCCCGCGGTGCCCACCCACAGGATGCCGGCGCGGTCACGCAGCAGGGCGAAGATGTGATCGTCCGGCAGGCTGGCGGCATCGGCATTCCGATGGTGGAGCGAGGCGATGCGGCCGCTCGCCGGATCGAAATGGTCCAGACCGCCATTGGTCCCGATCCAGAGGCCTCCCGCGCCATCGTCCTCGATGGCCCTGACGTTGGAATCGCTGAGGCCGCCGGCGCCATCCTTGAAGCAATCGAAGCGGTCCTGCCCGCGGTCATAGGCGGCGAGACCGCCGGCATTGGTGCCGATCCAGAGGCGCCCGCGCGGATCGGTGTGCAGGGTGGTGATCAGGCTATCCGGCAACGCGTGCGCATCGCCGGTCGCCGGCTTGTACGTGCGGAAATGATAGCCATCCCAGCGGGCCAGACCCTCCTGGGTGCCGACCCATATGAAGCCATCGCCGTCCTCGGTTATGGCCGTCACGATCGGGTGGGGCAGCCCGTCATCCTGGCCGTATGTGCGGAAGACGGGCGTTGCCAGATCGGCCCAGCTTTCCTGGTCCGTCGCCGCGGCCCGGCCCGACCCGGACAGCGCGCCGAGCATGGCGGCCATCGCGAACAGCAAACCGCGCCGCCAGGCGGACGATGTGAACAATGTACCTCCGCAGCGAGGGGCAACCCGCGTCACGCCGTGGCCATGATGCGTCCTGCACCCGCACAAGCGGCGAAAAGCGTTGCCGGTACATTGAGGCTGCCGACTTAAGGATGTGTTTCGCCTTGTCGGCGGCTGCGGCTATATGGACGAGTTCTCGACGCCACGCCCTTTGGCGCGACAGCCGCAATCATGGCGGCGGCATTTCCGGCGCCGTGAAAATGTTGCGCTGATCGTTTGACTTCGATAACAGCCTTTGCCGCGGGAAATTTGGTAAATTGGAGGAGCAGTGCCTGCCCCCCAGACTCCCCGTCATTATTTTTGCTCGGGAGATAGATTCACATTTGCCTCTGATCACATCCGCCCATCCACCTCCTTGGCCGCGGCCTCGCTCACCCCAGGCACCGCCGCTCCCACGCTCATGCCGCTCTGGACCTCCGGCGATCCTGCTTCCATCGCGGGCGCCTCGTAATCGGCCATGTCCTGCCGCGCGTCGCGCTGCCACACAAACATCGGATCGCCGGCAACGTTACGCTTCATCACCGTCGTGCCCGCCACCCGCCAGCCCTTGTTCGTCACGAATACGCCATGACACGCCAGCCCCTGGCCGGAAGCGTGCGCACCCACGGTCGTGAAATGCTCGATGTCGATCACCCGCACGCCGGCATCGCGGAACGTGTCGAGCCCGTTCCAACCATCCATGACCAGCCGCGCCATCTTCGGCGCGCGGCAAAGATTGTTCGGCGCGTTTTCCGCCGCCACCATCCGCAGGTACGCCGCGCGCCGCGCCAGCGCGGCGGCCTGTAGGTGCCGCGCCGCGTCGGCCTCG
>CAXUNZ010000136.1:0-8719 GCA_964252525.1 uncultured Acetobacteraceae bacterium | reverse complement strand
AACGATGCCGGCAACCAGGTCGTCGCTTTGGCGTGGGCCGCCTATTGGCGCTACCTGCAGGCCCTTGGAACCACGCTGACGCAGGAAGATTTCGCGGCGCAAACACCGGGCGGCCTGCAATATGGCGGCGACTACCTCATCCCCATCGGACAAGCCTTGGCGCAAGCCCACGGCCCCACTCTTGCCGCCCCCGGCGCCGCCATCGCCCCGCCCGCGCAATGGCTGGACACGGTGCGCGATTTCACCATCGCCACCCTGCTCGCCGGCATCCGCGAGGATCTCGCCCTCCTCGGCGTCAACCATGACATCTTCTTCAGCGAGCGCGCGCTGCTCGCCTCGGGCGCCACCGAAGCGACCATCGAAAAGCTCACGCAAAAAGGTTTGATCTACGAAGGCATTCTCGATCCGCCAAAAGGCAAAACCCCCGAGGACTGGGAACCGCGCACCCAAACCCTCTTCCGCGCCACCCGATTCGGCGATGACGTCGATCGCGCGCTGCGCAAAAGCGACGGCAGCAACACATATTTTGCCAACGACCTCGCCTACCACGCCGACAAAATGGCACGCGGCGCCCAGATCATGATCGACGTCTGGGGCGCCGATCACGGCGGTTATGTCACCCGCCTTAAATCCGGCGTGCGTGCCCTGTCGGATCGCGGCCAGACCTTTGAAATCCTGCTCTGCCAGATCGTGCACGTCGTTCGCGCCGGCCAGCCCGTGCGCATGAGCAAGCGCGCCGGCACCTTTGTGACGTTACGCGACCTGATCGAGGAAGTCGGGCGGGACGCGGTCCGCTTCACCATGCTGATGCGCAAGCCCGACGCGCAGATGGAATTCGATCTCGACCTTGCGGTCGCCCAAACCCGCGAGAACCCGGTCTACTACGTCCAATATGCCCATGCACGCTGCCGCTCGGTTCTTCGCCTGGCGGCCGAGACCTTCGGCGCGGCCGCGCTCATCCCGGACACGCTGGCTGCCGCCGCGCTGGACGCGCTGGACGACGAGGCGGAGTTGGCCATGCTGCGCCGCCTGATCCAGTGGCCCCGCACCGTAGAGGGCGCTGCACAAGCCCGCGAGCCGCACAGGATTGCGTTTTTTCTCTATGACTTGGCGGCCGACTTTCATATGCTGTGGAACCGGGGGCGGGATCAGACCACGCTCCGATTCATCCAGGACTCGGACCCTGCGGGCACGCTGGCCCGTCTGGCCTTGGTGCAGGCCACGGCCAGCGTGATCGCCTCGGGTCTGGCGGTTCTGGGGGTGGCACCGGTCGAGGAGTTGCGCTGAGTCATGGCCCAGATGGACATCACCAGAGAAGGTTTCCGCCCCAGTTATCGCCCGGTGAGGCGCGCCCGGCGCATCAGTCCGGACGTGCAGCGCATGGGAATCGTCGCCGCCGGCCTGGGCGGCGTCATTGTGCTGGCGCTGGCCGGCAGTGCGCTGCTGGGCCATCACCGCGCCGGCGTGCCGATCGTGGAGGCCGAGGCCGGTCCCGTGCGCATCAAGCCCGTGGATGCCGGCGGCATGCAGGTGACGGGCGCGGATTTCAACCCGGGCGGGGATGCCAACCAGGCACTGGCGCCTGCCGCCGAGCAGCCGCAGATCAACGCCCTGCGCGCCCAGTTGCGCGCCGTGAAGAAGGAGCTGGCGCATCAGGCGGCCGAAACCGCGCATGTCGAAAAGCTCGCCGAAACCAAGGTCGCGGCGCCCGCGCCGGTTCAGCGTGCAAGCGCGCTGATGAGCGTGCCCGTGCCGGCGCCCACCAGGCTGCCGCCCGCGCTCAAGCCGGTTCTATCGGGCCCCGCCGTGCAATTGGCCGCCTTCACCGACGAGGCGGCCGCGCGCCATGATTGGGACGGGCTGCTGAAGCGCGCGCCCGATCTGCTTGGCGGCCGCCGCCCCGAAATCACGCCCGCGCAAGTCGCCGGCCGCACGATGTGGCGGCTGCGCACCGCCGGCTTCGGCACGGTTAATGAGGCCACGAGCTTCTGCGCCAAAATGCACGAGCACGGCGCCGATTGCAGCATCGCCGCGTTCTAAAAAGGTGCTAAGGACTTGCCCTTAGCGGGAGTGAAGGGTGCAGAGCACCCTGCCTATATTCCCGCGCCCGCTTTTATCGGTCTGTCCAGCACCGCCCTAACAAAGGCCGAACGCGATCTGCTGCGGCATTTCTTCCCCTGCGGCATCATCCTCTTCGCCCGAAACATCGCCGATCCCGCGCAACTCGCCGAACTGATCGGCAGCATACGGGACGTGCTGCCCGGCGCGTTGCTGATGGTCGACCAGGAAGGCGGCCGCGTCGCCCGGCTTCGGCCGCCGCATTGGCTGGCCCATCCCCCCGCCCGCGCCATCGGCGAACTGCATGCGCGCGAGCCCGCGGCGGGACTGCGCGCCGCCTGGATCACCGGCGCGCTGATCGGCGCTCAGTGCCGGGAGGCCGGCTTCGATGTGATCGCCGCCCCGGTGCTGGACGTCGCCGATCCCGCCGGCCACAGCGTCATCGGCGACCGCGCCTTTTCCGCGGACCCGCACGCGGTCGCGGCGCTAGGCGAGGCAAGCGCGCGCGGCCTGCTCGCCGCCGGCATCCAGCCCATCGGCAAGCACGCCCCCGGCCACGGCCGCGCCCGCGCCGACAGCCACCTCGAACTGCCCGAGTTGCCGGACGTGTCGGAAGCGGACCTGATCCCCTTTCGCGCCAATACATGGCTGCCCTGGATGATGACTGCGCATATCCGCTACACAGAACGCGACATGCATGCGCCCGCCACCCAATCGTCGAGCCTGATCCGCCTGATCCGCGGCCTGGGCGCCAATGGCATCCTGACGACGGACGATCTGGCCATGAACGCGCTGACCGGCACCCCTGGCGAGCGTGCCGCCGCCGCCCTGTCGGCCGGCTGCGACATCGCGCTTCACTGCTCGGGCGTGCTGGCCGACTCTCAGTCCGTGTTGGCGGCCATCCCGCCGATGCCCCCGGCGACCCGGGCACGCCTTGCCGCGGCCGCGGCCATGGCCACCTCCAGCCGCGTGCCCCTGGATATCCCTGCCCTGACCGCCGAGCGCACCACCCTGCTCGCATGATGGCGATGCTGTCCAACCTGGCGATCTATATCGTGCTGGCCGCAACCGCGATCATCCTGCACGAGCTGGCCCATGGTTTCGCCGCGCTGGCTTTGGGCGATGATACCGCCCGCCGCGCTGGCCGCCTTTCGTTGAACCCGATCCGTCATGTCGATCGCGTCGGGACCTTGCTGCTTCCCGGTCTGCTGCTGTTGAGCCAGATCGCGACACTCGGCCGGGTCATTTTCATGTTCGGCTGGGCCAAGCCCGTGCCCATCGATCCCACCCGCTTTCGCGCACCGCGCCAGATGATGGCGCTCGTGGCGCTCGCCGGTCCAGCGATGAACGTGACGCTGGCCTTTTTGGCCGCCCACCTGCTCCTGCTGCCGCGTCTGCCGCCCTGGGGCGAGGACGTGACCATCAAGTTCATGACCTTCAATCTGGTGCTGGGCATCTTCAACCTGCTGCCTTTGCCGCCGCTGGATGGCGGGCGCATCATGGTCGGCATCCTGCCGCGGCGCGCGGCGATCGCCTGGGCGGGGCTGGAGCGTTACGGCATCCCGATCGTCATGGTGCTCGTGGCGGCACCCGCGCTGCTGCGCCAGAGCGGGGTGGCGTTCGATCCGCTCAGCCAGACCCTGATCCCGGCGGTCAGTTGGGTGTTCGATAGCATCCTCTGGCTCGCCGGCGTGAACGATGCCGTCTGATTCGCTGATCCTGTTCCTGGATGGGTTCGACGGACCGCTGGACCTGTTGCTGGACCTCGCGCGCGCGCAGAAGATCGACCTCGCCCGCATCGATGTCGTGGCGCTGGCCGACCAGTATCTCTCCGTCATCGAAAGCGCGCGCCAGATCCGGCTGGAGCTGGCGGCCGACTGGCTGGTCATGGCCGCCTGGCTGACCTGGTTGAAATCGCGCCTGCTGTTGCCGGCGCAGGACGGGGCGACCGATGAAGGCGTGCAGGCCGCGGACGTTCTCGCCGCGCGCCTGGCCGAGCTCGGCGCCATGCGGGCGGGCGCCGCGTGGTTGGCGGCGCGGCCCGCTTTGGGCCAGGATGTTTTTGCCCGCGGTGCACCCGAGGATTTGACCGAGACGGACCGATCCGGGCTTTCGGTGGACATCCCCAGCCTGCTGCGCGGCTATTTGGACGCCATACGCCGCGTTGCCCGCGCGCGCACCTATACGCCGCGCCAGCTCAGCCTGAACTTTTGGACAGTCCAGAATGCCATGGCGCGCTTGACGGCCACGCTCGGCCGCATGCCGGATTGGAGCAGCCTGGAGGCCTTCCTGCCGCCCAGCCTGACAGGCCAGGCGCACCGGGCGGCGGTCGCATCCACGCTGCTGGCCTCGCTGGAACTCGCCCGCGGTGGCGCCGCGCGCCTGCGCCAGGATGACCCCTTCGCGCCCATTCTGATCAGCCTCGGCGCGGCCAACGAAGCATGACGGAAGATCACTTGCGTCTGGCCGAAGCGCTAATCTTCGCCAGCGCCGATCCCGTCCCCGTCCGCACGCTGGCGGGCCTCCTGCCCGAAGATGTGGACGCAGCCGATGTTCTGGGGGTATTGCGCGCACGCTATGCCGGCCGCGGCGTGGAGTTGGCCGAAATCACCGGCGGCTGCTGGCAGTTCCGCACGGCGCCCGATCTGGCGCCAAGGCTGACGCGGGTGATTTCGCGGCCTCGGCGGCTGTCTCGCGTAGCCATGGAGACTTTGGCCATCATTGCCTGGCATCAGCCGGTGACGCGCGCGCAGGTCGAGGAGATACGTGGTGCGACCCTTGGCCAGCCGACGCTCGACGCGCTGCTGGAGGCCGGTCTTGTGCGCAGCGCCGGCCATCGCGATGTTCCTGGGCGGCCAACGCTTTGGGCGACCACGCCGCAGTTCCTCACGCACTTTGGGTTAAACGGCCTAAAAGACCTGCCCAGACGGGAGGAGTTGACGACGGAAGAGCAAAGGCCAGGGTCGCTGCCTCTGAACCCCGCTGGGGACACATCCCCAAACCCTGATTTTTAGGAGCTTGTTTTGTTCGGGTTTGAATGGTCGGAGATCGCCGTCATCGCCGTCGTTGCCCTGATCTGCATCGGGCCGAAGGACATGCCCGTGGCTATTCGCGCCATCACCCGCACCATCAAAAAAATGCGCCGCATGGCAGGCGAGTTTCAAACCCATGTCGATGACATGTTGCGAGAAGCCGACATGCACGAGGTGTCAGACACCATCCGCGACATGCGCAGCCTAAGCGTGCGCGGCGTCATTGCCCGCACTATCGACCCTGACGGCAGCATCAGCCGCAATATCGCCGACCCCTTTGCCGATCGCCCCGTGCCTCCGGTGGTCGAACACGCCATCCCCGAGCGGCCGATCGAGGCAGCCGGCCCTCCGCCGGCCTTCCTGCCCCCCAGCGCACGTCGTCCATCCTCGGGCCAGACATTTACCCCGCCCTGGGAGCAGCCCGACTTTCTGCCGCCGCATCATCAAGCGGCGACAGGTCCGGAAAATCCCTGAGCCATGCCGGATCAGACGGCGGCCAGGCCGGACGACCATATCGACGACAAGCCCATGCCGCTGCTCGAACACCTAGTAGAGCTGCGGCGGCGCCTGCTGTGGTCGGCCGTGGCTTTCGCCACGTGCTTTGCGGTCAGCTATTATTTCAGCAAGCCGATCTTTCTGTTCCTGGCCGCGCCGCTCGCGCACATACAGGGCGTGAAGGGCGAACAGCCGCGCCTGATCTACACCGCGCTCTACGAAGCCTTTTTCACCAACATCAAGGTCGCCTTTTTCGGCGCGGCGTTCCTGAGCTTTCCGGTGGTCTCAACGCAGATCTGGAAATTCGTGGCGCCGGGTCTCTACCGGAGCGAAAAGCGCGCCTTTCTGCCCTTCCTGATCGCCACTCCGGTGCTGTTTGTCTTGGGTGCGGCACTGGCGTATTACTTCGTCTTTCCCTTTGCCTGGAGCTTTTTCCTCAGCTTTGAAACGCCGGGCGGCAAGGGCGCGCCGCAGATCGTCTCGCTGCCCAAGGTCAGCGAATATCTGGCGCTGGTGATGAAGCTCATCATGGCCTTCGGGATTGCTTTCGAATTGCCGGTATTCCTCAGCCTGTGCGCGCGCGTGGGGCTGGTGCGATCCGCCTCGTTGCGCAAATACCGGCGCTACGCCTATGTCGGCTGCTTCATCCTCGCCGCCATCCTGACCCCGCCTGATGTGATTACCATGTCCGGTTTGGCCGTGCCGCTTATCGGGTTGTATGAGGTTTCTATTTTGGCGGCGCGTATGGTGGAGCCGAAACTGGCAGAGTAAGGGTTCTTCTTTTTTAAAAAAAAGAAGCAAGAAACTTTTATCCGTCTAGACGGATGTTGGGGCAATACGGCGGCCAACGAGCAAAAGTTTTTTGGTTCTTTTTTTCAAAAAAGAACATCCTGGACTTCTTTCCATGCACGACTTGCGCAGCCTCCGCACCGACCCTGCCGCCTTCGACGCGGCCATGGCCCGCCGCGGCCTGCCACCCCCATCCGAGGCAATCCTGACGCTGGATACGCAGCGCCGCGCCGCGCTGACGGCGCTGCAGGACCACCAATCGCGCCGCAACGCGTTGTCCAAGGAAATCGGTCAGGCCAAACGCACCGGCGCGGACACCGGCGCCCTGGAAGCGCAAGCCGTGACACTGCGCGGCGACATGGAAGCGCTCGAAACCCGCGCCGCCGCCTTGGAGGCCGAAGTCACGCAACGCCTCGCCGGCTTGCCCAATGTGCTGGACGCGGACGTGCCGGACGGCGCCAGCGAAGCAGATAATGCCGAGCTCAAGCGCTGGGGCAGCACCCCCATTTTCACCTTCACAGCACGGCAACATTTTGAACTCGGCGAAGCACTGGGCTTGATGGATTTCACCGGTGCGGCAAAGATTGCCGGCGCGCGCTTTACCGTCTTGCGCGGTGCGCTCGCACGCATGGAACGCGCGCTCGGCCAATTCATGCTCGATCTGCACACGACCGAGCACGGCTACACGGAGTGTGCGGTTCCATCCCTGGTCAATGACGCGGCATTCTTCGGCACCAACCAACTGCCCAAATTCGCCGAAGACTCTTTTCGCACGACGGACGGCCGCTGGCTCATCCCCACGGCCGAAGTCCCGCTCACCAACCTTGCCGCCGGCGAGATCATCGCCGAGAAATCCCTTCCGTGGCGCCTCACCGCTTTGACGGATTGCTTCCGCAGCGAGGCGGGCTCGGCGGGGCGCGACACGCGCGGCATGTTGCGCCAGCACCAGTTCCGCAAGGTCGAACTCGTCAGCATCGTCGCACCCGAGCACAGCGATGCGGAGCACGAACGCATGACGCGTGCGGCTGAAACGGTGCTAGAGCGTCTCGAATTGCCCTATCGCCGCATGCTCCTGTGCAGCAGCGACACGGGGTTTGGCGCCGCGCGCACCTACGACCTGGAGGTCTGGCTGCCCGGTCAGGGCATGTGGCGTGAAATCAGTTCGTGCTCCAACACGCGCGCGTTTCAGGCGCGTCGGATGAATGCGCGCCTGCGTGGCGGTGTGGACGGCAAGACGGTCAGCCACATCAATACGCTCAACGGCAGCGGTGTCGCGGTCGGGCGCGCGTTGATTGCGGTGATGGAGAACTATCAGCGGGAGGATGGCGGCATGATGGTACCGCCAGTGTTGCGGCCCTATATGGGCGGCCTGGAAAGCATTGGGGGGGATGTGCCATCCCCCCCAAACCCCCCGTCATCAGTTTAGGCGGTGCCTCAAACATTGGGGGGTCACATCCTCCCTGTCCTTCTGCTCCATTTGCCTATTGCGCCGCGTCCGGCACCGCTGTAACGCCCTCGTGAAAATGCAGGGGTAGGATGATGGATTCCGACATGGCGCGGCGCGTGACCGCGGAGTTCTTCGGCACGTTCTGGCTCGTCCTCGGCGGCTGCGGCGCGGCCGTGCTCGCGGCGGGCTTTCCCGCGCTTGGCATCGGCTTCCTCGGGGTCTCCTTCGCCTTTGGCCTAACCGTCCTGACAATGGCTTACGCGGTAGGGCATGTCTCGGGCGGGCACTTCAACCCGGCGGTGACGCTCGGCCTGTGGTCGGCAGGCCGCTGCGCCAATAAGCATGTCATCCCCTATATCGTCGTACAGGTCGCCGCGGCCATCGCTGCGGCCGCGTTGCTTTGGGTGATTGCGTCGAGCAAATCGGGCTGGGTGCCGGGAGGCTTTGCGTCGAACGGTTATGGCGATCTCAGCCCGGGCAAGTTCGGCCTCGCCGGGTGCTTTGCCACAGAATTCGTGCTGACGTTTTTCTTCTTGTTCATCATTATCGGCACGACATCGGCGGGCGCCGCGACCGGCTTTGCCGGCATCCCCATCGGCCTGGCGCTGACACTGATCCATCTCGTGTCCATCCCCGTGACCAACACCTCGGTCAATCCCGCGCGCAGCACCGGGCCGGCGCTTTTTGCTGGCGGACCCTATATCGGGCAGCTCTGGTTGTTCTGGGTTGCCCCCATCGCCGGCGCGATGCTTGCGGGCCTGGTGGGACGGTGGATGCATTCCTACAGCGACAAGGCTTAAGAAAGGCGTTCCTTTATACCAAGTAGCAGAAAGATTGACGTTTAAAGACTGGGGGAGCAGTGCCTGCCCCCCCAGACCCCCCGTCATTATTTTAGGGC
>CAXUNZ010000135.1:0-8782 GCA_964252525.1 uncultured Acetobacteraceae bacterium | reverse complement strand
CGTATACGTCAGCCACATTCCCCCTGGTCTTTTCTTAAAAAGGATTGCCGCCGTGGCTGATCGTCCCATCTGGCGCGGCCATTTGCGCCTGGCTCTCGTGTCCTGTCCCGTGGCGCTCTATACGGCGCATCGCGAGAGCAGCAATCTGCATTTTCACTTCATCAACCAAAAAACCGGCAACCGCGTACGCACCATCACGCAGGACGCCGAAACCGAGGAGCCGTTGCAGCGGCGCGACCTGGCGCGCGGCTATGAATTCGAGAAGGACCAGTATGTCATTCTCGAAGACGAGGATTTCGAGCGCGCGCGCATCGAAAGCAACGGCACGATGGTGGTGGACAAATTCGTCGAGCGCGAGGCGATCGATCCGGTCTATTTCAACACCCCCTATTATATGGCCCCGGACGGCAAGGCCGGGCAGGACGTCTATATCGTGCTGCGCGACGCCATCGCACAGACGGGCCGCATGGCGCTGTCACGCGTGGTGATGGCCAAGCGCGAACGGGCGGTGGCGATCATGCCGATGGAGCGCGGCTTGGTCGTGCACACGCTTTATGAAGAGCGCGAGGTCACCGATCCCAAATCGCTGTTCGAATCTGTGCCGGACGACACACCTGACGAGGAGATGATCAAGCTGGCGCGCATGTTGATCGACCGGCAGACCAAGCCTTTCGATGCGGCCGATATGGAAGATCGTTATGAGTCGCGCCTGCGGGCGGTGATCGAGGCCAAGATCAAGGGCGTGCGGCCGAAGGATGCGGAGAAGGAGGTGCCTGTCGGCAACGTGGTCGATCTGATGGCGGCGCTGCGCAAGAGTTTGGGACAGGAAAGCGGATCCGGCACCAAGGCGGCGGAAAAGGCGCCAGTTAAATCCGCGGCAAAGCCCGCCAGCCGCAAGGCGGCGAAGAAGGCCAGCTGAATTGCCGCTAGCCAGGCGCCAGGGATCGGCGCAGGCCAAATGCCATCGGAACGATGAACCCCGCGGTCGCCGCGGCGGCGAGAACGCCGAGGATCTGCCCGCCCCGATCGCCGATGGCGCCATAGGCAATCGGCGCCAGCCCGCCCGAGCCGATCACGCCCGTATAGAAAAGGGCAAAGGCGCGGCTGGTATCCCCATCCGGCGCCAGTTCCGGCACGGTGCCGTACAGCACCGACGAGGTGCCGTTCATCACGATGCCCAGCAGCGGCAGCACCGCGAGCATCGGCCCGAGCGGCAGGACCAACGTGGCGGCGATCAGCAGCGCCGTTGCGCCTTCCGTCACAACGACGCAGCCGATGACGCCCAGTCGCTGACCGAGCCAGTTGCACGTGGCCTTGCCGAACGCGCCGCCGGCAAAGAGCAGCGCCAGACCTAGGCCGATGGAAGGCGACGTTCCGCCTCCGGCGTGAACCAGAAACGGCAAGAACAGCAGATAACCCATGCGGCTTGCCGTATCGAAGGCGCCGATGACCATGAGCAGCGCGAAACCGGAACGGGCGGACTTGCGCGGCGCCATGCGTGCTTGCGGCGCCGGTGGCAACGCGCCGGGCGCCAGCGCCAGAAGGGCCAAGGCGGTCAGCAAGCCGAGCAGCGCCATCAGCGCAACCACCGGCCGCCAGGCCAGGATCGGCAGCAGCAGAGCAACGAGCGCGGGAAGCGTTGCCTTTCCGAGGTCGCCCGAAAAATTGTAGACACCCAACGGACCCCGTGCCGCCGGCGCGTAGGCGTCAGAGACCAGAAGCGAGCCGCGCGGATGCTGAATGCTGGACCCGATCCCGGCCAGCACCAGACCCGCGCACAGGCCGGGCAAGCCCAGCGGCAAGGCCATGACGGCAAAGCCCAGAGCGGCGATGAGGCTGGACATAGCAAGGACCACGCGCGGCGAGAGCCCCTGCACCATCCTGGCGCCCGGAACCTGAAGGCTGCCCATCGTGCCGGAATAGAGGGCGCGGATGATCGCCAGCCCGGCGTAGGATAGGCCGAACTGCGCCTGCCACACCGGTAGAAACGGGTAAAGTCCATCGACGTAGCCGTCGTGCAACGCGTGCGCGAGGCAGGCGGCGAGCAGGCTGCGGCGCTTTGGCACCGCTTGGCCGGCATCGCGCAAACCCGATGTTTCGGTGCATTGCATGCGGGCTTCGCTCCTTTCTGGCCTGCTTTGAACGCGTGAGAAAGCATTACAGTAAAGCCGGGGGAGCAGTGCCTGCCCCCCCGTCTTTAGTTTGTCCACGACCGTCAAGCGCGCTAATACACGCCGGTATTGGCGGAACCGAACAATGCGAATGGCGTGTTATTCTTTCTGTCTCATCATCGGCATTTTTCTTCCGACTGCACAAGCCGATGAAGGCATGTGGACCTACGACGCCCTGCCGCTGAAACAACTTCAAACGAAATGGCAGTTTACGCCGCCGCCGGGTTGGACCGACCATGCGATGCGGTCTTCCCTGCGCATTGCCCAAGGCTGCTCGGCCAGTTTCGTATCGCCACATGGCCTGGTGATCTCCAATCAGCATTGCGCCCGCTCGTGTGCGCAGGACCTTGCCAAGCCAGGCATGGATTTCATCGCGGACGGATTCCTCGCGGCCGCCCAAACGGACGAGCGGCGGTGTCCGAACATGGAAATGGACCAGCTCCTTTCTATCACGCCGAAAACCGGGGAGATGCACGCCGCCACGAACGGGCTGGACGGTCCGGCGTTCGAAGCCGCGGAGCGGCAGGCGCAAGAGCAGATCGAAGGCGCCTGCAACAAGGATGTCACGCTTCGCTGTGACCTGGTCAGTCTGTTCCATGGCGGCCGGTATGATCTCTACGCCTACAAGCGATATGGGGATGTGAGACTGGTCTTCGCCAGCGAGGAAAATGTGGCCAATTTCGGCGATCCCAACACCGCCGACTGGCCCTACCACGTCTTTGACGTCAGTTTTCTGCGCGTCTATGAAAAAGGCCGGCCGGTCGACAGCTCGGGCAATTTCCTCCGCCACGAACGCCAGGCGTCGAAGCCAGGCGATTTGCTATTCGTCAGCGGCAATCCCGGCGACACGGAACGGCTGCAAACGGTCGCGCAGCTCGAAGCGTCACGTGACGTGATGCTGCCATCAGGCATGCGGGAACTGGCGGAGCTGCATGGCATGGCCTTTGAAGCCGCGCGCCATGACCCCGAAATGGCGCGGCAATTCCAGGACATCATCGTCAACTCGGAAAACTACGGCGGCCGGCTCGCCAAGGAGCATGATGCCTTGAGCGTCGGTCCGATTATGGATGACAAGCGCCGTGACGAAGCCGCGTTGCGCGCAAAGGTGGCAGCCGATTCCCACGCGCAGGAAAAATTTGGCCCGGCTTGGCAAGAGACGGCGCGCGCCGCATTCCATGAGCGCGAGGTTGCGGCGACCTACACCCCCATGGTCATCGTCGGCGAGCAAGTCCCGCTTGCGCGTCTGTGGTCAGCCGCCATGGGCATGACATTGCATGCCGAAGAGAGTTCCAAGCCCGACGCACAGCGTCTGCCTGAAATGCAGGATTCGGCCTGGCTGCAGACGCGCACAGCCATTCTCTCGCCCATGCCGATGAACAGCGGCGTCGAGGAGCGCATGATCGCCTGGATTTTATCCGCACTCAAGGAAGCCGGCACATCCCATCCGCTCTACCGCGCACTCATCGGCAATGAAGGCCAGGACGCAATGGCCGCGCGCCTGGTTGGCGGAACAAAGCTGTTCGACTTGGCCGAACGCCGCCGCCTGTTGGATGGCGGTGCTGCCGCGGTGCGCGCCAGCAACGATCCGCTCATTGTCTATCTGCGCGACAAATGGGTGCCGGCCATGCTGCCCATACGCAAGGATTGGGACGACAACATCGACGGTGTTTACAAACGCAATGCCGGGCTGATTGATCAGGCGCGCCTCGCGGAAGGCGGCGGCGAAGTGGCTCCGGATGCGACCTTCTCGCCCCGGCTCGCCTTTGGCGCGGTCAAGGGCTATCGCTGGTTCGACACCGATATGCCGGCGCAGACGACGTTCGGCGAGGCTTTTGCTCTCGACAGCGGACGCGAGCCGTTCCGGCTTCCCGCGAAATGGCGCGCGGCGAAAAGCAGGATACCCCCGGACATGCCGCTGGATTTCGTCGCCGACGTGGACGCGGTGGGCGGAAATTCCGGCTCGCCGGCGATTGATCGGGATGGAGAACTTGCGGGCGTGATCTTCGCCATCAACGATGCGGCGGAACGCAACACTTTTGCCAACGATCCGCAGACGGCACGTAGCATCGGCGTCTCATGGGTCGCCATCGAGGCCTTACTGGAACACGTTTATGGCGCCAGGCGAATTGTCGATGAGATGGAACGGTAAGACGCCGGGCAACGCCACCGCGATTTGCCGGGCGGTGAGCCGCCCGGCATGTCGAGTGGCTACAATTTGCCTTTCGCGACGAAGCCGTAGCTGTTGCTGTTGCTGTCGATGTAGCGGCCAACGATCGTCTGCTTGTCGTTGACGCCATCGCCGATGGTGGTCGTGCCCTTAGGGTCTGTGACCGTATAATAGGCGTTGTTCACCGAGTCGAAGACGCCGGCGTAGTAAACATCATTGGCATCAATGACCGTGGCGGAAATCAGGCCCTTGTTGCTCAGATGATGTGCGGCAACCTGGACGAAGTTCGGGAAGATGATTTCAGTCTTTTTTCCGTTCTGAAAAAGGTAGGAATGGGTATAGCCATCACTCAGCACGGTCGAGACGGTATAGTCGCCTGCGTCATTAATGCCGAAACCCTCGGTCGTACTGCCACCTTTGATCTTGATGTCGGTGTATTTCGTTCCGTCGAAAATAAATCCGATCTGCTCGCCTTTGCTCGTGATGTAGTAGCCGATCGCTACGTTGGATGAATTGACTCCGTAAACGACGGTCGTGACGGCGTGCGGCGGAGCGATGTCCGTGAAGGTGCCATTGCTGTAAATATAGCCGATCTGGTTGAAGTTCGCGTCGGAATAGTCGCCCACGATGGTACCCGTGGAACTTATGCCCCAGCACTCCGTACCATTGGTGCCGTTCGGATCGTTCAGCGGCGCCTTCTTATTGCCGGTCAACACGAAGCAAGGGCGCAAGGTGGCACCCTGCGTGAACATGCCGCCTACACCAACACCGCTGTCATTGATGTCGTGCATGGACGTATTCACGCCCTTCCCATCCGTGATGGTTTTAAACTTATAGGTTTGCGCGGCGGCATGCTGAAAGGAAACGGCTGTGAGGACAGCCGCGGTGAGAAAAGCGACACGGATCATGAAAAACGCCCCTGTTGTGGGCTTGCGCCCGCATGTTGATGGTCCATCGCCAGGGATTGCGCACCGTCTTGCAGCTATCGCGCGGATTGATGTGTCGTCCCTTGCGAGCCTCAAACGTTAGACGGCTGTTTACACGTACGCAATCCCTGCGCTGCAATCAAACCTGTCTTCGAGGCGGTGCGGGAGAGACCAAACCATCGGCGGCACCAAGCCGGCACTTTCCTTTCTGCCATCCTTCCGTGCCATACACTTGACGACGCCATGCTCACCGAACGCCGCCTCCTCCGCGCCGAGCCCGATTTCGGCCTGCTCACCAAACTCTTCCGCGTGCACTGGCCCTATGTCGCCCTGCTCTGCGCACTCGCCTGCTGCGGCTACACCGCCCTCTACTCCGCGGGCGGCGGCCCCGAGCCCTACGCCTGGCGCCACGGCATGCGCTTCGCCGCCGGCCTGGTGATGGCGCTCAGCCTGGCCATGATCGACATCCGCTTTCTCGCCCGCTTCAGTTGGCCCTTCTACGGCCTGGCGCTCGTGCTGCTGGTGCTGACCCTGCGCATGGGCCATGTCGGCAAGGGCGCGGAGCGCTGGCTGGATATCGGTCCGCTGCAACTCCAGCCGAGCGAGATCATGAAGGTGGCGCTGTGCATGGCGCTGGCCAGCTGGTTCAATCGGGCGAGCTGGGAGCGCGTAGGCAATCCGCTGTTCCTGGTTCCGCCGGCGCTTGCCGTGCTTCTGCCGGTGGCGCTGATCCTGAAGGAACCCAATCTGGGCACGGCCTTCATCACCGGCGTCGTCGGCTTCGCCATTTTCGTGGCTGCGGGCATGCGGCTGTGGCAGATCGGATTGCTGGTTTTGCCTCTGCCCTTGGTGGTCAATTTCGCTTACGGCCATTTGCACGATTACCAGCGTGCGCGCATCACCACCTTCCTCAATCCCGAATCCGATCCGCTCGGCGCGGGCTATAACATCATCCAGTCGAAAATTGCGCTGGGTTCCGGCGGCCTGTGGGGCAAGGGGTTCATGCAGGGCACCCAGGCGCATTTGAATTTCCTGCCGGAAAAGCAGACCGATTTCATCTTTTCCATTGTTGCCGAGGAATGGGGTTTGGTGGGCGCGCTCGGCCTTCTGGCATTGCTGCTGCTGATCATATTGGGTGCCGCGATGATCGCGTTGCGCGCGCGCCATCAATATGGGCGCCTGCTCGCGTTGGGGATTTGCGTGAACATGTTTATGTACGTCTTCGTCAACGTCGCCATGGTTGTCGGCGCCATTCCCGTGGGCGGCGTGCCGCTGCCTCTGGTCAGCCACGGCGGTTCCGCCATGCTGACCGTCATGTTCGCCATGGGGTTGCTGCTGTCCGTGCACGTGCACAGGGATGTGGAATTCGCCGATCCGGCCGAGGTGTTCTAGCACATGAAGCCGCATCTGGCCGTGGCTTACCGCGCCTGCCGCTACCAGGCGGCGGGCGTGACGTTGCGCATCGGCCGGCGTTCCCGCGCGCTGGATGGTTTGCTGGCGGGCATGGGCACGCGCTGGGCGGTGCTGATCACCGCCTGCAACCCGAATGGCCGCCGTGCACCGGCCGCTCGGAACGCGCGCATGATGGCGCGGCTGCACGCCGACTTGGCACGGCGCACCGCCTATCCGGCCGAAAGCGGGACGGGCGTGTGGCTGGAGCAGCAATTTCTGGTGGCGGCACCGAAATCCTGGGTGAAAAGGCTGGGGCGGCTTTATCGGCAAGTCGCACTTGTGTGGCTGCGCATGGGACAGGCACCGTGTCTTCTGCCGCTGTGCTGACCTCGCGCGCGGCAGTGCTTTCACTCCATCGTAAATTGCTTGCCAGCGCCAGCGCGACCGCGGTGTTGCGCGAGGTTTTCGGCGGTCCGGTCGAAATTGCCCGCGTGCCGGAAGCGGTTTTGCCGGCGAGCCGCGCGCAATGCGCGGCATTGGGCGTTGGGTATCCCGAAGAGGTCATGCATCGGCGCGTGGTGCTTATGGCCGCGGGACGTGCCGTTTCGGACGCGGATCTATGGTATGTGCCGGCGCGGCTTTGGCCAGGCATGGCGGCGGCGTTGCTGCGCAGCGCCACGCCCTTTGGATCGGTGGTTGCGCCTATGCAGCCCAGCCGCGAGACGATGGCAGCGCGCGTGTGCACGCCAGGCGAGGCTTATGCGTTGCATCACGAGGCACTCCTGCTTGCCGGGAGTTTGCCGATTGCCTTGGTGCATGAGTTTTACAGGAAGTAATTTCAATCCGCGTTGATTGACGGCGACGAAAGTTGAATGGGATGTGCCATCCCCCCTAAACCCCCCGTCATCAGTGGGACGAAGGCTAAAATAACGACCGGAAGCCTGGGGGGGCAGGCACTGCTCCCCCAGTTTTCAGCCTCGGTCTTACAGGCCTTGTTTCAGGCAGCCCGCCACGATTCTGCCGGCCTCGGCTCCTGTTTTGGCCACGTGCCAGTTTACCGACGTCTTGCACTGCGCCGCGCGCGCCGGCGTGGCGTGCACGGCCAGTGCCGTGTCCACGCACAAACGCCAGTCCACCATCGCAAACTCGCTCGTCAACACCAGCTGGCAGGCCGACACAAGCGCGCGCGAGCCAGCCGGCTCGTTGGTTTTCGACATGCGCCGCAGCGCCTGGGCGGAGCCCACCTCCGCCTTCATGCACGCCGCCTTCGTGGCGCCGTGGTCGTTGCACGTGGTGTTGTACGCGTCCCATGCCACCTGCTCATCGACCGCCGCCAGGCCCGCGAGCGCCTGGCCGATGTCGCGATGTGCGGCAAGGTCGGCGGCGCATTCCTTGATGCCGAGTGCCGCGGCTTCGTTGGCCATCTGCTGCGGCGGTTCGGCATCGAGCGCGTCGTCGTGGTCCTTTTGAAGCTGAGCATTCAGCACCGAACGCATGACATCGGGCGCATAGGCGGGATTGGTGGCGCAAACCGCCATGAGGTCGCCCGACTGCGCGCGTGCGGCGCCAGCCAGAAGCAGGAAAAACAGGATGCCGCGCGTCATGGCGCCGCTCTACCATCGTCGCCCAGGAGGCAAAATGAAAAAGTTTTCGCGTCCTGTTTTCAGTAAGGATAACTTTTCTTCCTTGCTCACCCGCGCGCGAAGACCTCCTCGCCCGCCGGGCGCGAGACGGCCAGGCGGGCGCCGAATTTTGCCCTGCGGCCGGCCCAAAGCCAGATAAGCACGTCTTGTCCAAGGTTGCTTTCCATCCAGGATCAGCAGACCCGCAAATCCGCGCTTGAAGTTCGCCGCGCGCGCGGTCATCCTTGGCGCGTTCAGATACCCATGCGGAAGAGCAGCAGGACTCAGCACCTGCCGCCGAAGGCGCAACCGGCCCCCGGAAACGCTCAGGCACAAAGGACCGCAACGGGCATGGACCTCTGGAAAGCCGGCGGGTCACCGCCGCACCGACGGAGTAAGGGCGCCCGTTCCTTTGTAAAAAGGGCGCCTGAATCTCTCAGGTTTCCGCGACAGAGGGGGGTCGGACTTGCCGGGGGACCGGCGCTGACCTGACCGCGTCCGGAG
>CAXUNZ010000134.1:392-8840 GCA_964252525.1 uncultured Acetobacteraceae bacterium | reverse complement strand
GGCATAATCACGCCCGAAGGTGCGCAGGCCATGCCGGGTTTCGCATCGATACTGGATGATGACCAGCTTTGGGCGGTGATCGACTTCATCCGGGCGCGCAACGCAGGCGATGCCATGCACGCCGCCGGCACCTGGCCTCACACGATTCAGGCCCCTGCTTTTACCGCCTCCTGCGGGCAGGTCAGTGTCAGCTCCACCGATTTGCGCGGACACTTCGTGCGGTTGCGCATCGGTGGTCCTGCGCCTGCACACGCCTCGGACGGGGTCGTGACTGTCGTGGCAGGGGAAGCGGCAGGCGCGGCGCCCGCAGGCATCTGCCTGGCCCAGGACGCCGCGGTGCCACAGGCTTTTGCCATCGCCTCGGGTGTGGATGCACAGCATCTTGCGGGCGCGGAGTTCCTGATTGACGGGGCAGGGTGGCTGCGCGCCATGCAGCCACCGGGCGCGGCGCCGGGATGGAACGACCCGGCCGCGCTGTCTGCGGAAATAGCGGCGTTGCGGGTGCGAAGGCCGGCTGAGGCGCCGGCGGGAATCATGAAGATGCCTATGTAGGGGGAAGTCAGAAATGGGCGAGCAGTGCCTGCCCCCAGAACTCCGTCTTCATTTGGCGCTACGCTTCTTTCAAACCTGCTATGTTATGCCAGTATGATGAAGATATTTCCTGCCGCCGGCGCTGCGGCGATTCTTGCCGTGGCGGCGGCACTTCTTTGGCTGATCAGCCCAGGGGAGGGGCACCATGCCGGCGGCATCGGCGGCCCGTTCCGCCTGGTGGCCGATGACGGCCGCATCGTCACCGAGCACAGCTTTCCGGGCAAATACCTGGCGGTCTATTTCGGCTACACGGCCTGCCAGGATGTGTGTCCGGCAACGCTGAATACGCTGAGCGCCGCGCTCGGCCGGTTGGGCGAACGCGCGGGTCGTGTGCAGCCGCTGTTCATTACGGTTGATCCGGCGCGGGATTCGCCTTCTGTGTTGCGGCGCTATGTCGGTAATTTCTCGCCCGGGCTTCTCGGACTGACCGGCTCGGCCGAGGAGATTGCGCGCGTGGCCAAGGAGTACGGGATCGTCACGGTGACGCACGGCGCAACGCCGCCCTACGCCGTGGACCATAGTTCGGTCATCCTGCTATTTTCGCCGAACGGCATGTTTGTGGCGCCTATTCCGGCCGATGCGTCCGAGATGGTGATGGCGCAGGCGCTGGCGCGCTACGTCGGGCCGCTCGCCTAGAGCCGCCGCCGCAATCCATTGGCATGGGAAGATACGCCGCGGCGCATGACGGCCGCGGTCAGAAGGGGATTTCGTCGTCCAGATCGCTGCCGGCCGGCTCCCAGCTTGGATTGCCGCCGCCACTGCCCTTTGCCGCGGGGGAACGGACGGAACTTGCTCGTTCGTTGCGATAGCCACCTTCGTTGCCGCCGCTGAACCCGCCGGCGCCATCCCCGCGGCTATCCAGCAGCGTGAGTTCGCCGCGAAAGCGGCTCAGCACCACTTCGAATGTTTCCCGCTCAACCCCGTCCTTATCGGTGTATTTGCGGCTTTCCAGCGCGCCTTCGATGTAGGCCTTGGAGCCTTTTTTGAGGTATTTTTCCGCGATTTCGCCGAGTTTTTCGTTGAAGATGGCGACGCGGTGCCATTGCGTCTTTTCGCGGCGCTCGCCGCTGGCCTTGTCGGTCCAATTCTCGGACGTCGCGACGCTGAAGGAGACCACCTTGCCGCCGTTCTGCATGGTGCGCGCTTCGGGGTCCTTGCCCAGATTGCCGACCAGAATGACCTTGTTGACACCCGCCATGGTTGCAGATTCTCCGCTTCTGGCCGCACTTTAGCGCCCCGGAACAGGATGGAAACCCCCTCCCGTCCAGACTAGATAGGGGGTTGGGGACTTGTCCCCAGCGGGGTCAAGGGGCAGAGCCCCGGCCTTGCTCATCTGGAGGTAAGTGCTTGGCCGCAATCATTGTTCGGGGCGCACGAGAGCACAACCTCAAGAACATCGACGTCACGATCCCGCGCGACCAGCTGACCGTCATCACCGGCCTCTCCGGCAGCGGCAAAAGCAGCCTTGCCTTCGACACGATCTACGCCGAGGGCCAGCGCCGCTATGTCGAGAGCCTCTCGGCTTATGCGCGCCAGTTCCTCGAACTCATGGGCAAGCCCGACGTGGATAGCATCGAGGGGCTGAGTCCGGCCATTTCCATCGAACAAAAGACCACCAGCCGCAACCCGCGCAGCACGGTCGGCACGGTGACCGAAATCCACGATTACATGCGCCTGCTCTGGGCGCGCGTGGGCGTGCCCTATTCGCCGGTGACGGGGTTGCCGATCGAGGCGCAGACGGTCAGCCAAATGGTCGACCGCGTCATGGCGATGGCAGAGGGGACGCGCCTGCTGCTGCTGGCGCCGGTGGTGCGCGATCGCAAGGGCGAGTACCGCAAGGAACTGGCCGAATTGCAGCGCCGCGGCTTTGCCCGCGCCAAGGTGGACGGCAAGCTGTATGACATTGCCGACGTGCCCGCGCTCAACCGCAAGCTGAAGCACACGCTGGAGGCGGTGGTCGACCGCATCGTGGTGCGGCCAGGCGTGGAACAACGCCTCGCGGACAGTTTCGAAACGGCACTCGGCCTGGTGCCGGACGGCATCGTGCACGCGGAATCGGCGGACGATGGAACGCGCACCACTTTTTCCTCGCGATTTGCCTGCCCGGTCAGCGGCTTTACGATCGAGGAAATCGAGCCGCGGCTATTCAGTTTTAATTCACCGCATGGCGCCTGCCCCGAATGCGATGGGCTGGGAATCGAGGTTTTTTTCGATCCGTCGCTCGTGGTGCCGGATGAAACGCGCAGCCTGGCCGATGGCGCAATTGCCGCCTGGGCCGGCGGGATGAGTCAGTATTACGACCAGACGCTGCAAAGCCTGGCGCGGCATTACAAAATCAGCACGCGTACGCCGTGGGAGGATCTGCCCGCGCGCGTGCGCGACGCCATCCTGGACGGCAGCGGCGAAACGCCGATCGAAATGACCTACAAGGACACGGCGCGCAGCTACACGGTCACCAAGCCGTTCGAGGGCGTCATGAAGAACCTCGCTCGACGCTGGCGTGAGACAGATAGCGCCTGGGTGCGCGAGGAGATGGCGCGCTATCAGGCCGACAAGCCATGCGAAGTCTGTCACGGCGCGCGCCTCAAGCCCGCCGCACTTGCGGTTCGCGTTGCCGGCAACACGATTGCGCAGGCCTCCGATCTGGCGATCCGGCCAGCATTGGAGTGGTTTTCAGGCGTGGAAGCGACGCTGACACCGCAGCGCGCGGAGATTGCGCGGCGCATCCTGCGCGAAATCATCGAACGGCTGACGTTCCTGGTAGATGTCGGACTGGATTATCTTTCGCTGTCGCGTGGATCGACGTCCTTGTCCGGCGGCGAGAGCCAGCGCATCCGTTTGGCCAGCCAGATCGGTTCGGGACTGACTGGCGTGCTCTATGTGCTCGACGAACCCTCGATCGGGCTGCACCAGCGCGATAATGAACGCTTGCTCGGCACGCTGCGGCGATTGAAGGCGCTGGGCAATACCGTGCTCGTCGTCGAGCATGACGAGGATGCGATACGGGCCGCGGACTACCTGATCGACATGGGCCCGCGCGCCGGCGTCAATGGCGGCCACGTCATTGCCAGCGGCACGCCGTCCGAAGTGGAAGAGAATGCGGCGAGCCTGACGGGCGATTATCTCTCCGGCCGCAAGCGAATCGCCGTGCCGGCGCGGCGCCGGCCGATCGACGCCAAGCGCGTGCTGAAGGTCGTCGGCGCCGGCGGGCACAATTTGAAGGCGGTGAGTGCCACCTTTCCGCTCGGCACGTTCACCTGCGTCACCGGCGTATCCGGCGGCGGCAAATCCACGCTGGTGGTGGACACCTTGTACAAAGCGGCCTCGCGCCGGCTGATGAGTTCGGGCGAGGTGCCTGCCGCGCATACGCGCATCGAGGGGCTGGACCAGCTCGACAAGATCATCGATATCGATCAGAGCCCGATCGGCCGCACGCCGCGCAGCAACCCGGCCACCTACACCGATCTGTGCGCGCCCATACGCGACTGGTTCGCCGAACTTCCCGACAGCCGCGCGCGCGGCTACAAATCCGGCCGCTTCAGCTTCAACGTCAAGGGCGGCCGCTGCGAGGCCTGTCAGGGCGATGGGCTGATCAAGATTGAAATGCATTTTCTGCCGGACGTCTTCGTGACCTGCGACACGTGCAAAGGCGCGCGCTACAATCGAGAGACGCTGGAAATCAAGTTCCGCGGCAAATCGATCGCCGACATCCTCTCCATGACCGTGGACGAGGCGCAGCCATTTTTCTCGGTCGTCAGCCGCATCAATGACAGGCTGTCAATCCTGCAGCGCGTAGGGCTCGGCTATATCAGCCTGGGCCAGCAGGCAACCACGCTATCGGGGGGCGAGGCGCAGCGCATCAAGCTGGCCAAGGAACTGGCGCGGCGCGCGACCGGCCGCACGCTATACATTTTGGATGAGCCGACCACGGGGTTGCATTTCGAGGATGTGCGCAAGCTGCTCGAGGTGCTGCACGCGCTCGTGGATCAGGGCAATACGGTGGTCGTAATCGAACACAATCTCGAGGTTATCAAGACCGCGGACTGGATCATCGACATGGGGCCGGAAGGCGGCGATGGCGGCGGACGCGTGGTGGCGGAGGGAACGCCGGAAAGCGTGGCGGCTCACGCAGACAGCCATACGGCACGGTTTCTAAGGCCGCTTCTGCCGGCAAAACTGAGGAAGACGGCCTAGAAAAGTTTGGGGGGAGTGCCTCCCCCTAAACCCCGTCGCAGGTTTAGTGGCCAGTGCTGCTGCCGTTTGTTCCGGTTCCTGTGGTGGCGCTGTTGTTGGGGCTGCTCATGCTGCCGGTGTTCATTCCGGTGGCGGCCTGGCCTTCCGAACTTCCGGCATTGCTGCTCGACGGATTGTTCGATCCCGTGCCCAGGCCGCTGCTTCCCGTCGTCTGGCCGCTCGACATGCCGCCTGTGGTACCGGTTGTCCCCGCGCCGCCCGATGCCGCGGTGCCACCCGCCGCGCCGCCTGCCGCGCCGGCGCCAGCCGCACCACCCACGCCGGCGGCCTGCGCGAAGGCCGCGCCGCCCGTGCCCAGAACCAGTGCCGCGGCTAGCGCCGCGCGGCCAAGATACACCGCCATCATCCTGCGTCTCCTAGATCGTGCCAGCGCTCGGAAGCGGCGCCTGCTTTCCCAACGCCCCGGCAGCTTCGGGTTGTGTCCGGTGACCGACTGTTGATGGCCGCCCCGGCACAAAATGCCGGGCACAAACCACCCGCACGCCGCGCGCGCATCGCCAAACACCCCGCGGGAAGCCAGGCAAAAGGCCGCGAACGCCCGTGGCACACCCATTGCCTTACCCCTGGCATGGACATTCCGACCAGCATCGCCCTCTCCCGCCTGACCGCTCAGACGCGGTCCATGGAGGTGATCGCCGGCAACATCGCCAACATGTCGACGCCGGGCTATCGCGCCGAGCGCATGGTCTTCGCCGACTGGCTATCGCCGCAGACCGGCACCACAGCCCCCAGGGGCGACCGCACGCTCGCCTACACGCAGGACCGCGCCACCTATCGCGACCGCACCGAGGGCACCATGAGCCAGACCGGCAACCCGCTGGACCTGGCCATTTCCGGTGAAGGCTATTTCACCGTCCAGACGACCGCGGGCACGCGCCTAACCCGCGCCGGCCGCTTCAGCCTGCAATCGGACGGCGGCATTACGGATGGCGCGGGCAACAAGCTGCTCGATACGTCCGGCGCCCCCATCCGTGTGACGGCGGCAGACACGCAGCTCAGCGTGACCGCCGATGGTTCGCTGTCCAGCCAAAATGGCCCGATCGCCAAAATCGCGATCGTGACACCGAACGATCCAAACCGCATGACTGCCGAAGGCGGCCGGCTCTTCCGCGCCGACGTGCCCACCACCGCGAACGCCGCGCCCAAAATCATCCAGGGCGCGGTCGAGGACAGCAACGTCGCCCCCGTGCCCGAGCTTGTCTCGATGATGCGCACCGAGCGCGATTTCCAGTTCGTCACCCAGTTCGTCGAGGCCGAGGGCACGCGCCAGCAAAGCGCCATCGACAAACTCACCCAGCAATCGAATTAAGGAACACCCGACCATGCGCTCGCTCGACATCGCCGGCACCGGCATGCAGGCCCAGCAGACGAATGTGGAGGTCATCTCCAACAACATCGCCAACATGAGCACGACCGGATTCAAGCGCCAGCGCGCCGAATTCCAGGATCTGATCTACCAGAATTTGCGCCGCGTCGGCTCCAACAGCTCCGATAACGGCACCATCGTGCCATCGGGCGCGCAGATCGGCCTCGGTGTGAAGACCGCCTCGGTCTATCGCATCACCGAACAGGGCAATTTGCAGCAGACCGGCAACAATCTCGACATGGCCATTCAGGGCAACGGCTATTTCCAGGTGGCCCTGCCCAGCGGCGAAACCGCCTACACGCGGGACGGCACGTTCGCGCTTTCGCCCGGGGGCACGCTCGTCACCTCCGATGGCTACACGGTGCAGCCCGGCATTACCGTGCCGACGAATGCCACCAGCATCACCGTCAATGGCTCCGGCCAGGTGCAGGCCACGATCAGCGGTCAGACGGCGCCGGTGACACTCGGGCAGATTCAGCTCGCCGCCTTTCCCAATCCGGCCGGGCTGGAATCGCAAGGCAGCAATCTATTCCTGGAAACCGCGGCGTCGGGCAACGCCGCCACGGGCACGCCCTCCTCGCCGGGTTTCGGCAGCACCATGCAGGGCTTCGTGGAATCCAGCAACGTCAACGTGGTGACCGAAATCACCAGCCTGATCAGCGCCCAGCGCGCTTACGAAATGAACAGCAAGGTCATCACGTCTTCCGACGACATGATGCAGACACTGACCCAGTTGCACTGACCGAAGGAGACACGATCATGGCACGCGCCAGCCTGTTATCCGCCTGCACGCTCATCGCCGCCTTGGCCTCGCCTGCCTCCGCGCATGCCGCGACGTTGCGTGCCTTTCGCATGTTGCCGGGCGCCAGCGTGCATCTTTCCGATCTCTTCGACGATCTGGGGGTGGCCGACCGCGTGCTGGGTGCCGCACCCGCGCCCGGCGCGCGCATCATGGTGCAGGCGCCCCAATTGGCCGCCATTGCACGTGACTACAACGTCGATTGGCGGCCGGTCAGCGGCGGCGAACAGACGATCCTGCAATGCGACGCCACGCCATATACACAGGCGGCTGCCGTGGCGCTGCTGCGCCCCATGCTGGTCTCCGCCGGTGCCGCGCCGGATGCCGCGATCACGCTGGCCGATTACGCACCGCCCATGCTGGCGCGTGACGCCGTGGCGCAGGCGGAAATCGGCGATTTCACCTACGATGCCGTGACGGGCAAATTCACCGCCTTGCTGAGCGTGACGGTGCGCGACGCGCCGCCGATCACCACGCATCTGTCCGGCCAGGCGATGCGCATGGTCGATGCCGTCGAGCTGACGCAGCCGCTCAGCGCGGGCACCGTGCTAAGCGCAGGGCGCGTGCACGCCACGCGCATTCCGGCCGCATCGCTGCGCGGCGCCGCTCCGGTCAGTGAAGCCGCCGTTCTTGGCCTGGCGCTGCGGCACAATCTGGATGCCGGCCGGCCGCTGGTGATGGGCGATCTGACGCACCCGATCCTGGTCGCCCGAAACGCCACGGTGCGCATGGTGCTGAGCGCGGGAGAGATCGCGCTGAGCGCCGAGGGTATCGCGTTGGAGGAGGGCGCGTTGGGCGCACATATAAGAGTACAGAATCCGTCCTCCCGCGCCGTTGTTCTGGCGGAGATCACGGGTGCGGATGAAGTACGCATCATGGCCACGCGCGGGCCGATCCAGGTGGCCGCGCAATGATCGCCGCTCGCCGCGCGCGCATGGGCGATTGCGCGCCTTGGACTCCCGCCGAGGACAGGCCGCTCGAGCCGTTCATCTGGATGCAACGTGACACGCCGCAGGCTGTCATCACGCGCGAGCCTTCGCCGCTGGATCGGCCTGCTCCGCCGGAACAGGCGCCAATCACGGTGCGCGCCGATCACGAGAGGAGATAATCCATGGCTGCAAGCCTGAGAGCGCCCGCGCTGATGTTGCTGGCGGCCACCCTAAGCGGGTGCGCGACCTTTCAGCGCCTGGGCGAAATCGGCAGCCCGCCGAAAATGACCGTGACCGCGGACCCGACCGAGGATCCGCATTTCCGCCCCGTCTCCATGCCGATGCCGCATATCGTGCAGACGCCGGCCGAAGCAGGCAGCCTGTGGCGCAGCGGCAGCCGGGCGTTTTTCAAGGATCAGCGCGCGGCGCAGGTCGGCGACATCGTCACCGTGCTGGTCAAGACCACCGACAATGCCGACGTGGAAAACGCATCCAGCGAAACCCGTCAG
>CAXUNZ010000134.1:0-382 GCA_964252525.1 uncultured Acetobacteraceae bacterium | reverse complement strand
TGCCCAACATGTTCGGCCTGGAAGCGGCGCTGCCGAGAATGCTGTCCAAGGCGGTCAATCCGTCCAATCTGGTGACGGCGAACAGCGCCGGCAGCGCCGGGGGCACGGGCGTGATCAAGCGCAACGAAACGGTGACGCTGCGCCTGGCTGGCGTGATCACCCAGGTGCTGCCGAATGGCAATCTTGTTGTGGCGGCGCGGCAGGAGATGCGGGTGAACAGCGAGCTGCGCGAGTTGCGTGTCAGCGGCGTGATACGTCCGCAGGATATTGCGAGCGACAATACGGTGCCGCATGACCGGATGGCGGAAGCGCGCATCAGCTACGGTGGGCGCGGGCAGCTCACGGATGTGCAAACGCCGCGGTATGGGCAGCAGGCTTTGGA
>CAXUNZ010000133.1:0-8844 GCA_964252525.1 uncultured Acetobacteraceae bacterium | reverse complement strand
GCTGGAGGCAGGGCCTCCAGACCTCCAATTGTTTATACGTGCTGATAAAAAGGTTCTAAGGGGACTTGTCCTTAGCGGGTTCAGGGGTAGAGCCCCTGGCCTTCCTATCCGATGCCGCAATCACTCTTGCCGGGGTTTGCCCATCTGCTGGCACATCTCCCCCAGCCTTTACCTTCTCGAACATTTCATCGATTCGATGACGCATTGACGGCGTGGCTTCCGCGCGGGCACGCAACAACCACGCCCGTGCGTCAGCGGTCCTTCCAGCCGCCAGCAGCAGCGTTGCGTAATTGAACTGCCCCCGGAAGTAGCCGCCTTGCGCAGATTGTCTGTACCAAGTCAATGCCGCGGCAGGGTTGCGGGCGGTTCCCCACCCCTGCTCTAGGCATCGCGCGACCAGATTCATGGCGCGGGCATGGCCCTGTGTGGCGGCACGCATATACCATTCGAACGCGGCAATTTTGTCCTGCGCCACGCCGTTTCCGTCCAGCAGCAAATGGCCCAAATTGTATTGGGCCCAAGCATCGCTGCGGTCCGCGGCGCGCCGATACCAGATTGCGGCTTCTGCGGGATCGGCCTTTACGCCCCAGCCGTTTTCATGACAGCGGCCGACCATGTTCATCGCCTCGCTGTCGCCATCGCGCGCCGCGGTTCTGAACCAGGCCAGCGCCCGGCCCTTGTCCGGACCGCAACCCCTTCCCTCCAGCAGCATGCGGCCGAGGCGCAGTTGCGCCTCGATGATGCCGGCTTCTGCAAGCATCCGGACGCATCCAAAAGCGCCCGGCCGATCGCTGGCTAGAATCGCGCCGCGCCGCGCCGGCGAAAGGGCGGCAAAGGCGGCAGGCGAGGATGGCAGGCCCTCCTGTCCCGCCTCGCCTGACCGGAGCACGCGCGCGCGCATCGGCGCGAGCCACGCGGTCAGAGACCGGCACACGCCGGCACGCATCGCCGTCAGACCTCCGCCCATCGGCGAATCAGGTTATGGTAACACCCAGTTAAGCCAATTAGGGATGCCGAATTCGGGTTGTCGCGCCCGAGCAGGCGAATTGCGGTGTCGAGTTGAAACAGCAAAGCGCGGTCCGCGTCGCTGCGCACCATGCTCTGCACCCAGAAAAAGGCTGCGCTCCGCGATCCGCGCGTGACGGAATTGACATGGTGCAGCGAACTCGCGGGATAGAGCACCATATCGCCGGCCGGCAGCTTGACCGCGTGCTCTCCGTAGGTGTCTTCCACAACCAGCTCGCCGCCGTCATAACTTTCGGGCTCGCTGAGAAACAGCGTGGCGGACAAATCCGTCCTGATGCGGTGCGGTGTGCCGCCAATCCACCTGACGGCATTATCAATATGCGTGCCGAACCCCATGCCTTCCCCATACTTGTTGAACAGCGGCGGGAAAATATGACGCGGCAAAGCGGCGCTGATGAAGATGGGATGCCGCTCCAGCGCACCGACCACGATTTGGCCAAGCGCGCGCGCCTCGGCACTCGTTTCGTCGAGTTGCAAATTGTTCTTGACTTGCGCCGATTGCGGCCCGGCGGTCTTGCGGCCGTCGATCCAGGGCGCGGCGTCGAGTCGTTCGGTGAGGGCTGCGAGTTGGCCGGCATCGAGAACTTGTTGGATGTGCGAAAGCATGAGACCGATCGAAGATAAGGGCAGAAGCTGAGACTGGGGGGATGGCACATCTCCCCCAGCCCTTCACATCAAAAACGAAGGTTCGTCGTCACGAACAGCGTCCTGCCGGGCCCGGGAATAACGTGATTTTCCGTCGGGTCGCTGAAATAGGCGCCCAGGTAGTAATACTCGTCGGTGATGTTGTCGAGATTGGCCTGCACGCGGATGCGATCGGTGATCTTGTAGCTGACCATGGCGTTCCAGATCGCCGCACCCGGCACCCGCGCGATGTTGTCGACATCGGCGTAGCGCGGCCCGACATAATTCACGCCCGTGCCGATCGACCATCTGTCCCGATCGAATTCATACACGGTCCAGAGATTGGCGTTGTTGCGCGCCGCGTTCGGAATGAGCTTGCCTATCTGGCTCGGCGTTGCCGAGGCGGTGATGTGCGGATCGATATAGGTGTAATTGGCGGTGATCTCCCAATCCCGCACGACATGGCCGGTGGCACTCAGCTCATAGCCGTCGATGCGCTGGTTGGAGCCGGGAATTTCCTGCAAGGTCGGATCGTCGGGATCGGAGACGACGATATTGGAGCTCTCGGTGCGGAAGACGGAAGCGGTCAGATGCAGCCGGTTTTGCAGCACGGCAAATTTGCCGCCGGCCTCGTAGCTGGTCGATGTCTCCGGCTTGGGGCTCGTGCTCGATGGCGCCAGGGTCAGATAGGAGACCGGCGGATCGAAGGACGTGCCATAGGAGAAGTAGAAGGTCTGCTCCGGTGCGGGTTTGAAGACCAATGCCGCCTTGGGGCTGAAAGCGCCATCGACACGGTGAAAGCCGGTGCCCGCGATCGGATCGTTGAAACTCGTGTCATAGCTGTCATAACGCAGGCCGAAGGTCAGGCCGAGTTTCTGCAACAGCTGGATCGTATCCACGCCATAGATGCCCAGCAGGTCGGAGGCGATCTGTGGACGCGCAACGACGGTGTATTGCGGCGGCGACGCCTCATTGGCATCGGGCGCGAGCAGAAGCGTCGGCGCCACGCCGTCGATGCCCTGAAATTCATTGTCGTAGCGTTTGCCGTTATTGGTCAGCCGCCCGGCCTCGCCGCCTGCCAGCAGAAGGTTGGGCAGGCCGAAGAGGTCGAAATGCCCGGTGACATCGACATCGTCGGTCAAATACGTCTCGCGCGCGCTGCTGCTCGGGCGGTCGCGGAACACAAGCAACTGGTCCAAGGGCGTGCCGGGCGGCTGCGGATCGATGAAATCATTGCCGAAATGCGGCGCGGAGACACGATAATCCGCGTAGTAATCGGCATAATGCAGGGTTTCGGTCACCGCCCAGCCATTCTCGAAATCATGCTTCAGCACGGCGTTGACGATGTCGGTATCGGTCACCGTCTTGTCGCTGTTCTTCAGCCCGTAATACAGGCTGCGCGGCACCGGCGCGGGCACGCCGTCGAGGAACGGAATGCCGTAATCCGGCACATCGCTTTCATGCTGGTGCAGGTAGCTGAGCGTGAAACTGGTGGGCTGGCCCAGGCCGAGCGACACCGACGGCGCAAGCCCCCAACGGTCCTGGTGCACGTAGTCGCGATCGGCCACGCCCGTGCTCTCGCCCATGGCATTGAGGCGGATCGCCGCGGTATCGGTGATCGGCTGGTCGATATCGATCGAGCCGCGCACCTCGCCATTCGTGCCGAATACCACGCTGGCATTGCGCGAGGGCGTCAGGCCGGGAAGCTTGGAGGTTTGATTGATGATGCCCCCAGCCGATCCGTTGCCGAACAAGATCGAGGACGGACCTTCCAGGACTTCGAGCGCCTCGGTATTGAAATTGTCCCGCGTGTAGGAACCGGGATCGCGGACGCCATCGATGAAGAAATCGTCAATACCGCTGAACCCGCGCAGGTTGACGTTGTCGCCATGCGCGCCGCCCTCGCCCGAGTTGAGCGTGACGCCCGGTGCGTAGCGCAGCGCATCCTGCACCGTGGTGGCGTTCTGCTGGGCGATGATCCGCTTGCTGATGACCGCGATGGAGGCCGGCGTGTTTTGCACCTGCGCCGGCAGCTTGGCGAGTTCGGTGGTGGTACGCTGGCCCTTGACCGTGATGGCCTCGATCGGCGTGGCCGCTGTTGCCTTGTTGCCCGGTTTAACGTCAGGCGTTGCCGGCGAGGTCGTTTGACCCCGCGCGCCATGGAGCGGGAACATGGCTGTAAGCCCAAAAAGCAGGTTGAGCGGCCTGAAGGTCAAGGCTGTGAGGGCGCGAAGCATGACGACTGAGTAAGACGGCTACCTTGCAATTGCAAGTCATTCTCAACTAAGCCGGACTTGGCTCTCGTCGGCCGCGCCGAAGCAGAACCTCCGAACCCAGGCAGCGCGCCGCTTGGCTTGACGACACGTTCGCGTCATACGGCACCGCTGCCCGGAAAATCGCGATGTTCGACACGCTCGTCCACCCTGCGCTGGCCCAGGCGCTTGCCGGGCGCGGCTATAACGACCTCACGCCCGTCCAGAGCGCCTCCATCGCTCCGGGCACGGAGGCGCGCGACCTGCTGGTTTCTGCCCAGACCGGCTCGGGCAAGACAGTCGCCTACGGCCTGGCCTTCGCCGCCACCTTGCTGGGCGGCGAGATGCGCTTTTCGCCCGCCGGCCAGCCGCTGGCGCTGATCGTCGCCCCCACGCGTGAACTCGCCCTTCAGGTGCATCGCGAACTCTCCTGGCTTTACGGCCAGACCGGCGCGCGCATCCTCTCCTGCATCGGCGGCATGGACGCCCAGCGCGAGGCTCGCGCGCTGGAGGCGGGCGCACATATCGTCGTCGGCACGCCCGGCCGCCTGTGCGACCATCTGACGCGCGGCCGTCTGCGCCTTGGCGAGTTACGCGTGGTCGTGCTCGACGAGGCCGACGAGATGCTCGATCTGGGCTTTCGCGAGGAACTCGACCGCCTGATTGCGGCAACGCCCGCCTGGCGCCGCACGCTGCTGTTTTCGGCCACGATCGCGCGTGAAATCGCCGCGATGGCGCGGCAATTCCAGAACGATGCCCTGCGTATCGACACGCTGGTGCGCAACCAGCCGCATGCCGACATCGAATATCGCGCCGTGCAAGTGGCGCAGCAGGATGTCGAACACGCGGTGGTCAACGTGCTGCGGTATTTCGAGGCGCCGACCGCGCTCGTCTTTTGCGCCACGCGCGACAACGTGCGGCATTTGCACGCAAGCCTGCTGGAGCGCGGCTTTACCAGCGTAGCGCTCTCCGGCGAATTGACTCAAAACGAGCGCACGCGCGCGCTGCAGGCGATGCGCGACGGTCAGGCGCGCGTCTGCGTCGCCACCGATGTCGCTGCGCGCGGGCTCGATCTGCCCGATCTCGGCCTGGTCCTGCACGCCGATCTGCCGAGCGACCGCGCCGACCTTCTCCATCGCAGCGGACGCACCGGGCGCGCGGGGCGCAAAGGCATCTGCGTGCTGATCGTGCCGACGCCGCGCGTGCGCCGTGCGCAGGCGCTGTTCGCGCAGGCGGGGGTGAGCGCGCAATGGAGCGATGCGCCGACGCCGGACATGGTGCGCACGCGCGATGGCGCGCGCCTGATGGAGGAGGGCGCGCTCACCGAGGAGCTGGCACCCGAGGATTTGGTGCTGGCGCGCGCGTTGCTGGAAGGGCGCACGGCCGAGGAGGTGGCGGGCGCGCTGGTGCGGCTATACCGCTCGCGCCTGCCGGCGCCGGAGGAGTTGGCCGATCCTGCCGCGATGCCTGAGCGGCGGCGCGCGCGAGCGCAGGCTGACGCGCGGCCGGCCACGCCGGAGCGGCCGCAAGGGGCGATGCAGTGGTTCAGCCTCAACGTCGGGCGTGACCAGAAGGCGGACCCGAAATGGCTTGTGCCGCTGATCTGTCGGCTGGGAGGGATCAGCAAGCGTGACATCGGCGCCATTCGGATATTGCCGACCGAGACGCGCTTCGAGGTGGTGGCGGCGCTTGCCGGGCGATTTGCTTCGCTTCCGGGCGATGTCGATCCCCAGGTCAGTCCGGCATCCTCGCCGGGTGCCGCGCGGATTTTTGCGGGGGCGAAGCGCGGGCGTAAGAAGTAAAGCTTATACCAGCCGGTGTTGAGCCGACACATCGTCACTGAAAAGAAGGCTGGGGGAGATGTGCCATCCCCCAGACCCCCCGTTGTTTGTTTTAGGTCGACCCCCCAAAGAAATGACGGGGGGGTTGGGGGGGCCGGCACTGCTCCCCCAATCTGTTTGAAAGTCAATCTTTCTGCTTGTTGGTACATTCCTTAAGGTTTGGGGAGCAGTGTCTGCGCCCCCGAACCCCGTCATTTTTTGGCAGTCTCCGCGCGGACCCGTTTTCGGCGCGGTTCCGCCGAAATTCCGCCTCGGCAGTAGCCGCGCGCGTGACCCAATTCGAGGTAGTGCTGATCGGCGTCCCAGCACTCGCCTTGGGCAATCTCCAGCGCGGCGATCGGGTAGGTGCGGCAATACCACGCGCGGTCGAGCGCAAAGGCCGCGCGGCCCTCGTCGAAACCCGTGGTCTCGAAATGATGGCGGCCGCTGGGGATGTGGCCGGCCGCGACTGCGGCGGCGATGTCGGGGTTGACCGCCTGGTAGAAGGTCTCATCGAAGGCGGCGAGGTAGGCGTCCTTGCGGCGCGGCGGCGGGGTCCGGGCGAGCAGGGCAGCCAGCCGCTCAGCGGGCATGTAGCGCCACAGGCCGCGCAAGGCAGCATGGGCGGCAGGCGCCTCCGCCACGCGGCAGCCATAGGCAATGGGAAACTGGTAGAAACGAAAACGCGGATCATCCAGCGGCAGCAGGTTCACGCCGCGGTTCTGGGCCGGGTTGAACAGGCCCAGCACGGGCAGGAAGATGCGCTCGGCCTCGCTCAGCCAGGCGGCGAGCCAGCTGAAGGTGGAGACCGAAGGGACGATGAAGCGCGCGGCGCGGATGCGGGCGAAATCCAGCGCCGCACCCAGGCTGGGCAAGAAGCGGGCATGCGGGAAGCGGGTGCGCAGGGTGCGCAGATAGGGCGTGTCCTCGAGCTGGCCCATGAAGACGGGGGAGAGGCTGGTCTCGGCCAAGATGGCCTCGTAAAATTCGGGCGGGATCAGAACATAGTCTGGATGGTGACCGTCCAGGATGTCGCCTTGGCGGATGTTGATCAGCAATTCGCCTGGGCCGGCGGTTGGCGGCGGCGGCGAGATCTGGGGGAATATCCTGGCGTAGCACTGCGGCGGTAGGAAGTTCTCCATCCTTTGGCCATACGTTCGGATGTCGACACGTTGCAGTCGGCCGGCGGCGAGCGCATTGGCCAGGCGGTCGAGTTCGACAGTGTGGGAGGTCACGATTTCAGTGGCGGGGTAGTCACCGGCGATGGCGGGATGGTGGATGCCGAAAGGGGGCAGATTGACGTTGGAGAAGCGCGCCGTGCCGATGCGGGCGGCCAAGGCGTGGGCAATGGCGAACTGGATCATCTGGTTGGCCAGATTGCCCATGGTGCTGATGTGGAGGATAGGGGGTGCGGGCGCGGGGCGGATGCCGGGCGGGAGCCGTGCTTCAACAATCGTGTCCACGGGATGCCTCCAAGATCAGAGACGCAATATGATTTGCGTACCGTTTACGCAACGTTAAGCGGGGGTCGGCAATGAAATCGGCGATTTGCATGATCGTGCGGGACGAGGCGCGCGACATCCAGGAATGGATTGCCTTCCACGCTCTGGCGGGGTTCGACACCCAGATCATCTTCGATAACGGCAGCACGGACGGCACGGCCGAACGTATTCAGGCGGCGCGGCGCCACTACGATGTGCGGTTTCATGAGTGGCAGAACCGCACGGCCGACAGCCAGGTGCTGGCCTACAAGGCGGCGTGCGACGCCTACAAGCTGGAATTCGACTGGATCGCGTTCCTCGATTCCGACGAGTTTCTCGTCACCGCGGATGGCGCGCCGGTGAACGACTTTCTTGCCCGGTTCGATACATGGTCCGCCATCGCGATCAATTGGGCGATTTACGGCTCCAACGGGCATGACGAGGCGCCGGACGGCCTGGTGGTGAGTGCCTACACGCGCCGGGCCGCGCCCGATTTCTTCCCGACGCATCATGTCAAATCGATCATCCGCCCGGGCTTTGCGCGCGGATGCCCCAACCCGCATTATTTCGACATGCATGAATTTACCGATGGGCATTATTGCGACTCGCGCGGGCAGTACATGCTGTGGACGCGCGCGCCCGAGGCGCCCGGCGGCGTGCTGCGCGGCGTGGGCCGCGAGGCGCCGGATTATTCGCTGTGCCGCGTGAACCATTACTTCACGCGGTCCCGTGCGCATTGGCGCGCCAAGCTGAGGCGCGGATATCCGTCCGATTTCGTCGTGCGAAAGGAAGCGGAGTTTACCGCCTATGATCGCAACGAGGTTGAGGATCCCATTGCCGCGCGGAACATCGATGCAATAGGCCAAGCGGTCGCACGGCTACGGACGGCGTAAAGGATGACGAGGGGGGACCGGCAAGGCCTTCCCTTTATTCTTAACTTTACGCGTAATTGGAACGAGGGCCTTGCGAAGCCATTTGCCGCTGAAGATTCTGGAGATGAGCCCTGACGCTCAAAGCGTTGCACGGATTTCGTGATATTGGCACACGTCGATTCCCGCGCGTTGTTCCGCCGCAAGGCGCGAATGGTCCTGGGCAGGCAAAAACAGGCCTAGCCGCTCCGTGCTGCCCGGGAATTGAATCCGATCGGCGTATCCAAACCATCTTCGTCGCCAGGCAGCGCGTTGGCGATCCTGCCTTGGTGCAGAGGCTCCGCCGACCCATCTGTTTCGTAGAGTTCGAGATGACGCTGAAAGGACTTCCTGTCGACTTCGGCCCAGCATCCCCAACCGAACCTCTCCGCCCTGTCGATAAATGGTATCTCCAGCACGCATCTGATGAAGAAGGGCTGGTCCAGCATGCAGAGGTCGGGAGCGAACTTAGCCCTGTCCTTACGCTCGTTTTCGGGAATGGCCCAAACCACGTCCGGCAACTCGTACGCATAGTCGGTCACCAAACCCTGATGGGTCTGGCCGCAGATACGACATACGAAGCTGTCATCCATGACTTTGTTCCGCCACGAGTGTCCGTCCAATATCCTGCACGAGGCTTGCCACCGGCAGTAGACCGACGGGGTTTGGGGAGCGGCGCGCCCTGCCAAATCTTCTTGCCTTGCCAGCCGCCGCCACCCGCACCCTCTAGCGC
>CAXUNZ010000132.1:0-8866 GCA_964252525.1 uncultured Acetobacteraceae bacterium | reverse complement strand
CCCAGACAGACCCCCCGTCGATTTTGGCGCGTCGCCTTAACTGATGACGGGGGTCTGGGGGGGATGGCACATCCCCCCCAGCTCTTCTCTGGCACGCCCTGTGCTTCGTCGATGTTTTCCCGCGGGGTTTTCGTGGCAACAAGGCGGCAATTGCTCACCCGCATCGGCCTGGCCGCAGGCAGCGTGGCCATGTACCAGGCCATGACGCGCATGGGCCATGCGCAAGGGACCGACTTTGCCGGCCCGCCGGTGTTGAGCGGCGCCAAGCCAGGCACGGCCGTGCTGGTGCTCGGCGCCGGTCTTGCCGGCATGCTCGCCGCCTATGAATTGCGGCGCGCCGGCTACAGCGTGCGGGTGCTGGAGTATCAGAACCGGTCAGGCGGCCGCAATTACACCCTGCGCGGCGGCGATACGCTGACCGAGCTTGGCGGCTACACGCAGACGGTCGGCTTTGCGCCGGGCAATTACATAAATCCCGGTCCGTGGCGAATCCCATTCCACCATCAGGCTATTCTGCATTATTGCCGGGCCTTCGGCGTGGCGCTGGAGCCGTTTATCGAAGTCAACCACAACGCCTATCTGCACGACACGCGCAGTTTCGGCGGCGCGCCGCAGCGCTACAGGCACGTGCTGGGCGATTTCACCGGCTATACGGCCGAGTTGCTCGCCAAGGCGATCAACCAGCACAACCTCGATCTGCCAATCTCCGCCGAGGAAAAGCACGACGTGCTGGCTTCATTGCAAGCATGGGGGCTGCTGAACAGGGCGTATGCCTACACCGCCGAGACGGGATCGCTGCGGCGCGGATTTTCACGCGAGCAGGGCGCGGGACCTGATGGCGCGCCCACGCCATCCGCGCTGCTGCCGCGGGCGGAAATCATGAAATCGGGCCTGGCGCAGTACCTGTCCTTCAACATGCTCAATGATTTTCAAACGACGATGTTTCAGCCCGTCGGCGGCATGGACATGATCGGCCGTGCGTTCGCGCGCCAGATCGGCGATCTGGTGACGCACAATGTCCGCGTCACGGCCATTCACCAGGACGCATCCGGCGTGAGCGTGACCTACAAGGACGCCGGCGGCGGCGATGCCGTGACACAGGCGCATGCCGATTACTGTGTCTGCACCATTCCGCTGCCGGTGCTCAGCCAGCTCGATGTGCAGGTCAGCGCCGTCATGCAGGCGGCGATCGCGGCGGTGCCTTATGCGTCCTCGGTCAAGATCGGGCTGGAATTCAAGCGGCGGTTTTGGGAGGAGGATGAGCAGATCTATGGCGGGGTCACCTTCACAGACCTGCCGGTCAGCGTCATTTCCTATCCGAGCCACGGGTATTTCTCTCAGGGTCCGGCCGTGATGCTGGGTGGCTACATGTTCGGCCCGCCGGCCTACGATTTCGCGGGCATGGAGCCGGCCGAGCGCGTGCGCGAAGCGGTGGCGCAAGGCGCGCAGATCCACAAGCAATATTCGTCGGAGTTTTCGAATGGCGTCGGCGTGGCGTGGAGCCGCATGCCATGGACGCTCGGCTGCTGTTCGCAATGGAGCGAGGAGGCGCGCCGCACGCATTACAAGACACTGACGACGATGGAGGGGCGCATCGTTCTGGCCGGCGAACACGCCTCCTATGTCGGCTGCTGGCAGGAGGGCGCGCTGCTCTCGGCCCTGGCGGCGGTCACGCAACTGCATCAGCGGGCAACAGGCTGATGCGTGCGGCTTTGGGTCTGCTGGCGCTTCTTGCGGGTTTGGCGCCATACGCGCGTGCGCGCGCCGATGCGGCGACGGTCAGCCGCGGACAGGTGCCCTACACGAAAGGTGCCGACATCTACCAGCATGTCTGCCAGGGTTGCCACATGCCGGGCGGGCGCGGCGCTTCCGGCGCGGGCGCCTTTCCCGCGCTGGCCAACAACACGCATCTGGAGCAGGCGGAGTATCCGGTTGGCATGGTGCTGAACGGGCATGGCGGCATGCCGTGGTTCAACGGAACCCTCAGCCCCGCGCAGATCGCCGCGGTGGTGGAATTCGTGCGCACGCATTTTGGCAATCGGTATGACGCGCCGGTGACGGAAGGCTTCGTGCGCGCGGCGGCGGGGCCGGTACCTGTGATGGAGCGGTAGGGCAGAAAAAGGCTGGGGGGATGTGGCTGACGTACACGTCAGCCCCCCCGAACCCCGTCATGTTCTGGCCGCTTCGATAAAGGCTTTGATCAAGTCCGGGGATTTTTTGCCTGGCGCGTGTTCCACGCCGGAGGAGACATCCACGGCCCGTGCGCCTGATTGAGCGATGGCGCCGCCGACATTGGCGGGCGTAAGGCCGCCCGCGAGCAGCCAGTCATAGGCAGGCGCCCACGCCCGCAATATCGACCAGTCCATCGCCTGGCCATTGCCGCCCGGGCGTGAGGCGGCGGAAGGCGCCCGCGGCTCGACGATTAATGCCTCGGCGGGACCCGCCGCCGCGGGCAGATCCGCAGCGCTGCCAACGCCCAGGGCACGCCACACGGGCCGGCCGAAACGGGCGGCGATGTCGGCCACGCGCGCCGGCGGCGCATAGATTTGCAGCACGTCCAGCGGGGTGAGGGCGAGTGAAGCGGCAATCTCGGCATCGCTGGGCTCGACGAACAGGCCGACCCGCGCCGGGCCGCCCGGACGGCGCGCCGCAAGGCATGCCGCCTGCGCCGGGGACACGGCGCGCGGCGAGCCGGCGAAGAAGACGAAACCGATCCAGTCCGCGCCGGCATCCGCCGCCGCGTCGAACGCCTCGGCGCTGTTCACCCCGCAAATTTTGACGCGGACCATGGGCGCGGCGGCCGATCAGCCCACGCGCCTGGCCTCGATCACCGGCGGGCCCGTCAGGCGCGGCGCGCTGGCAACGGTCGCGGCCGCCTTGTCCCTGGCAGCCAGCTCGGCCGCGAGCGAACGCGCCCGCTTTTCGGCCACGCTGGCGCGCCGGCGGTGGCGCAGGCCCGGCAGCCAGACCATGACCGCACCCAGCAGGAAGAAAACGCCGGCGATGATCAGCGTGGCGACGGAGAGCGGCGCCTCCAGCGTAACGTCGGTCGGCCACATGGCCAGCGAGACGGGCTGCGGGTTGGACAGCACGAAGGCGATCAGGACCAACAGGAAGGGGGCGAGCAGGAGGGCGCGGAGCATGGCGGCCAGATTGCCCCAGGCGGCGGGAAAAGCGAAGTCTAGCGAGCCTGGCCCGGTTGCTTGGAGGGGCGCGACACCGCCTCGCTGTGAGAGGGGCTGGTGCGCTTCACGGAATGGGCTGCTGCTGCACCTTTATGATCTCGCAATATCATTTATCGTGAAATCTTGCACAGTCTGCTAACTACTGGATGTAACGGCTTTGCGGCCGAAGAAAGCGTAGGCAGCGTCGCAATTGTCTCTCCGGCTCTTTGTCAGCGCTTCAGTCAATGGGCCGGAGGATATTTCTACGACCGGATCAAGGCGATCCTTTTCAAACAGAACCAATCGCTCCAGAATTTTCCATTCACCATCTCTCCTTTCTAGCTTGTCCAAGTAGCGCCCCGGAGCTGTCATATCATAGAGACGTCCCTCCTTGCTAAAGCGATAATATGCAATGACGTAGGACTCGCATTTTGCGATGTCACCCATCAGTTCGACGTATTCATTTCCGATGAAGTGCACGCAGGAGTGTATGTTTCCCATATGCCGGCCGATAACCCAGTCGGCAAAGTCCTCCCGGTTTCCCGTAAATGCGCCGTGATTGTCCACCGCATCGGGATGGTAGCAAGAGATCATCAAATCTCGGTCGAGGCGGTCCACGCCCTGGCAGAGCCGAACCAAAACGTCATGAATCTTAACACGAGCATCCAGTTCTTGCACCGTCTGCTCGAAACTGGCCATAAGAACGACTCCCGGACCCGCTAAAGTGAAGCGTTTAGCGCCGACGCTTTTGCGGAGGAGTTTTTTTGCTTAACGATTACGTGCAAACTTTACGATTTCCGTCAAACCACGGAATATCGCATGCTCTGCGAGGCCAGACACGCCTGCCATAGCAGAGCACGGTGTCCACAGCACTGTAGTTGTGCAGGAATGCGTTAGTCCGGCTGTATCAGGCGGCGGTAAAACCCTGGCACAACAGCGATTGCGACCCTCGCCGAGAAACAAAATACTCCGGCCATTCTGCGCACGACACTAACCGACGACGACGTGCTCCGCGGTGGCCGCCCCGCGATTGACCCGCTCGCGCAGCTCCTTGCCCGCCTTGAAGAACGGCACCGCCTTCTCGTCCACGGGCACCGCCGCGCCGGTTCGCGGGTTACGCCCCGTCCGCGCGTCCCGCCGCTTGATGGTGAAGGCGCCAAAGCCGCGCAGCTCCACGCGCTCCCCCCGCGTCAGCGCGGCCGAGATTTCGTCAAAGACCGTCGCCACGATCAGTTCGACATCCTGGGAACGCAAATGCGGGTTGGCGGTCGAAAGCTCCGCGATCAGTTCCGACCTGGTCATTCCCCTCGCGGCAGGCACCTTGCAGTGCCGCGCGCCCCCTACTCCCGCACGGAGGAAGGCTGCCAGAGGGCCATCGCCCCGTCAATTCGCAAGCGTTGTGCGGCACTTATGAAAAATTCGGCCAGGCTGTCGGTGGTATCTGCCGTGATGCGCGCGGTCCAGGGCCGGCGATCGGGCTCGATGATCGACAGACCGCGGGGGATGCGGTTGGTATGCTCCAGCCAAAGCTGCGCCTCACGGTCGCCGCCGATTTCATCGATCAGGCCCAGCGCACGCGCCTGCCGGCCGGTATAGGCACGCCCATCGGCCAGGCCGCGCACGCGCGCCGCATCCATGTGCCGGCCGTTGGCGACGATGTCGACGAACTGATCGTAAAGATCGCCCACCATGCCCTGCAGCACGGCGCGCCCTTGCGGCGAAAGCGGCTTGTCGAAGCTCGGCTGGCCTTTCAAAGGCCCAGAAACGAGCGGATCGACCGAGATGCCGATCTTGTCGAGCAGCCCGCCAAAATTGAGGTTCTCCATGATCACGCCGATCGAGCCGGTGATCGTGCTCTCTCGCGCCACGATGTGCGGCGCGGCGACCGCGATCATGTAGCCGGCGGACGCGGCCGTGCCGTCCATGACCGAAACGACAGGCTTGCGTGCGGCCAGGCGCAGCACCGCATCGTGGATGCCCTCGCCTCCGGCAACCTCGCCGCCTGGCGTATCCAGATGCAGCAGCACGGCCGATACGGTGCCGTCACCTTCCAGCCGCTCGAGCGCGCGAATGGTGGTGCTGCCATTACCGATCAGCCCGGTGATGCGATAGCGTTCGATGTGCGGCGAGAACGACGCGGTCATGCGACCGCCGTGATGCAGAGTCGCCACGAACACGGCAGCGACGATCGCAACGATGGCGATAATCCGCCAAATCGTCAGGCGGCGCTTGAGGCGGGCGCGGTCCAGGATGAGATCGGTGTCTAGTGCCATGTCATGGGACCTGAAAAACATTGGGGGGAATGCGCCATTCCCCCCAAACCCCCCGTCTTAATGTTGCTCCCGCCTTCAATGATGACGGGGGTCTGGGGGGGATGGCACATCTCCCCCAGCCTTTCTTCAAGCATCCTGCTGATTACGCCGCCGTATCGCCGCGCCGAGGATATCGCCCAGCGACGCGCCGCTATCCGTCGTGCCGAACTCAGCCATCGCCTGCTTGTCCTCCTCGACCTCGCGCCCCTTGATCGTCAACGACAGCTTGCGCGCCGTGCGGTCGACCGCGGTGATCTTGGCGTCCACCTTCTCACCCACGGCGAAACGGTCGGGGCGCTGATCGCCCTTGTCGCGCGCCAGCTCGGCGCGGCGGATGAAGCCGGACAACACTTCATCGACCTTGACCTCGATGCCATTGGCTTGAATTGCGGTGACGATGCAGGTCACAACCTCGCCCTTGCGGAACTTGTTGAGGCTCTCGGCCGCGGGGTCATCCTGCAATTGCTTGATGCCGAGCGAGATGCGCTCCTTTTCCACATCCACGTCCAGCACCTTGGCGCGCACCATGGTGCCTTTTTCATAGGCGTTGATCGCCGTTTCGCCGGCTTCGTCCCAGCTGATGTCGGTCATGTGCACCATGCCGTCGATCTCGGGGGCGAGGCCGATGAACAGGCCGAACTCGGTGGTGTTGCGCACCTCGCCCTCGACCGTGCTGCCGACCGGATGCTGCTCGGCGAACTCTTCCCACGGGTTGCGCTGGACCTGCTTCAGCCCGAGCGAAATCCGCCGCTTGGAGCTGTCCACATCCAGCACCAGCACGTCCACTTCCTGGCTGGTGCTGACGATCTTGCCGGGATGGGCGTTCTTCTTGGTCCAGGACATTTCGGACACGTGCACCAAGCCCTCGACGCCCGGCTCCAGCTCCACGAAGGCACCGTAATCGGTGATGTTGGTGACGCGGCCGCTGAACTTCGCACCCGCGGGATATTTGGCGGTCACGCCATCCCACGGATCGACCTCAAGCTGCTTCATGCCCAGGCTGATGCGCTGCGTATCCGAGTTGAAACGGATGACCTGCACGCGCACGGGCTGGCCGATGGTCAGCGCCTCGGCCGGATGGTTGATGCGGCGCCAGGCGATGTCGGTGACATGCAGCAGACCATCCACGCCGCCGAGATCGACAAAGGCGCCGTAATCGGTGATGTTCTTGACCACGCCATCCAGGATCATGCCTTCCTTGAGGCCCTGGATCAGCTCGCTGCGCTGCTCGGCGCGCGTCTCTTCCAGCACGGCGCGGCGGGAGACGACGATGTTGCCCCGCGCGCGGTCCATCTTGAGGATCTGGAACGGCTGGGGCATGCCCATCAGCGGACCCACATCGCGCACCGGGCGGATATCGACCTGGCTGCCGGGCAGGAAGGCGACCGCGCCGCCGAGATCGACGGTGAAGCCGCCCTTGACGCGGCCATAGATGGTGCCGTTGACGCGAACCTGGGATTCAAAGGCGCGCTCCAGGCTGGTCCAGGCTTCCTCGCGCCGGGCTTTTTCGCGCGAAAGGACGATGGAGCCGTCGCGGTCCTCGTAGCGCTCGACATAGAGCTCGATCATGTCGCCGGGTTTGACGTCGGGCTTCTGGCCCGGGAGGCCGAACTCCTTCAGTGCGACACGGCCTTCGGATTTGAGGCCGACATCGACGATGGCGAATTCGTCGGTGAGGCGGATGACGCGGCCGGTGACGACGGAGCCGTCAAAGCCGCTGTCGCGGCCGAGGGTCTCGTCGAGAAGAGTGGCGAAATCTTCGCCGCCCATGTGGTCTGTCGGATGATAGGGAGCTTCGAGAACGCGGGCAGCGGCGCTGGATGCCATGTGAGGGGTATATTCCTGTGTGCGGTCTGCGCCCGGTGGGGCGGCGCGGGACTGCGCGGGGCTTGAGAGCCCAGCGGCTCGCCGGCTGTCTAGGCCGGCTGGTGGTTGAACGTAAAAACAGGCCCTTGGCCGCGATGCGGCTGGGCCCTGCCAGTGGCGGCAGACATACGCCGCGGGGGTCGCGAGTCAAGGGTTGCACGCACGGGATAAGGTGCAAGAGAAGATTGGGGATAAACTGATGACGGGGGGTCTGGAGGCATAGGCACCATCCCCCCAGTTTTTGGTTTCACTCTGTTGCGGTGGTTTTCCCTCAACCTCGGTGATTGGTTCAATACGCCAGATCAAGGGCATCAGAATGCAAAGACGCACACTCGGCACTCAAGGCCTGCAAGTCTCGGCCGTCGGCTTCGGCTGCATGGGGCTGGACTTCAGCTATGGTCACATCCTGAGCCGCGAGGCGGCGGTCACGCTGATACGCCAAGCCGTGGATCGCGGCATCACCTTCTTCGACACGGCCGAGGTCTACGGCCCCTACACCAACGAGGAAATCGTCGGCGAGGCGCTTCGCCCGGTGCGCGATCGCGTCGTGATCGCCACCAAGTTCGGCTTCAACATCGTCGACGGCAAGATGTCGGGCATGGACAGCCGGCCGGAGCAGATCCGCCGCGTGGCGGATGCCTCGCTCAAGCGGCTCGGCATCGATGTCATCGACCTGTTCTACCAGCACCGCGTCGATCCGAGCGTGCCGATCGAGGACGTCGCCGGCACGGTCGCCGACCTGATCGCGCAGGGCAAGGTGCGGCATTTCGGCATGTCCGAGCCGGGTGCCGCGACGGTGCGCCGCGCCCATGCGGTGCAGAAGGTAACAGCGCTGCAAAACGAATATTCGCTGTGGACGCGCGGGCCTGAGACCAACGGCATCCTGGATGTGTGCGAGGAGCTGGGCATCGGCCTGGTGCCCTACAGCCCGCTCGGCAAGGGGTTTTTAACCGGCGCGATGAGCAAGGACACGAAGATTGCCGACAACGATTTCCGCAAGACGGTGCCGCGCTTCACGCCAGAGGCCATGGAAAAGAACCAGGCGCTGATCGATCTGCTGAAACGTGTCGCGGACGAGAAAGGCGCAACGCCGGCGCAGATCGCGCTGGCTTGGCTGCTGGCGAAACGGCCTTGGATCGTGCCCATTCCTGGGACGACGAAGCTGCATCGGCTGGAGGAGAACCTGGCCGCGGCGGATGTTTCGCTCAGCGATGACGATTTGACAGAGATCGAGCAGGCTGCGGCAGCGATCACGATCGAAGGGGAGCGGTATTCGCCGCAGCTTATGGCGACAGTGGGTAGGTAGAAATTGGCGGACCGAGCTGGTCCCCCCAAAACCCCCCGTCGAATAAAGCTGCAAATCAGGCTCGTCAGACTGATCTCAGCTTGAGCAGCTTCGGCGCCCATCTCTTCCAAATAAGACGGGAGTCTGGGGGGGATAGCACATCCCCCCAGCGCGCGTGCCTCAACACCACACCCTCACCCCAACCGGCCCACCAGCCGGTCGATCAGTTCCCCCAGCAC
>CAXUNZ010000131.1:0-8955 GCA_964252525.1 uncultured Acetobacteraceae bacterium | reverse complement strand
GGCAAGCACAGACACCGCGGCCTGTGCGGCCAGCCTCGCGGCGGGATCGGCCTTCAGCGTGGGCGTGCCGGCCGCGGTGTCTGTGCTTGCCATCGGCGTGTTCAATTATATCATGTTACCGACGATCTACACGCTGGCCATAGAAGGGTTGGGCGAGGACACGCCGGAGGCCTCAGGCGTGATTTGCCTGGCCATCGTGGGAGGCGCTGTCGTGCCTCTGGCGACCGGCGCGATGGCGGACTGGGTGGGGCTTTCGCACGCCCTGGTTGTACCTGCGATGTGTTACGTGTGGATTGCGCTATTTGGCGGGATCGTTCTGGCGGGGCGCGCCTGACAAGGCGGTTTCGGCAGGTCTAGGGATAGCGGCGTAAATTGGGCCATGGCCGAAATCACCCCTGCCCGGCCCAAGCCATCATCGTCGGGGCGTTGGCGCATGCACGCGCCGCCAAGCTGATGCCGCTGCTGGTTGTCGTGCCGGACGCACGCGCCGTGCCGAAAGCCTGCGCGGCTGAGGACGGCACCAGCCGCGAGCGGTTTGGCATCGCGCACGCCAAAGCCAATGGGGCGCTCGCGCTGAATTTGGACAGCCGTGGAATAGCGTGGCGTGCGGGCGAACCGCCGCAGTTTTTTGGCTCGCCGGCGGCGGTGATAACCGGCGGCAGGGCCATGGGCCATGGTGGCGTGCTGCAAAAACCGGTCGGGTATGTCCCTCTCCATTGGTTTGTCCTAAAAGACGATGACCGAAACGGGCACGCTGCTCAGGCGAAAACTTATGGTTGAACGCGCCGCCGATCTGACCGTAGTCCGGTCAACCTGCCTGCCACGCCACGCGCTTCAATCGGCACCCGGCATCGGGCGGCGGGCCATCCTGGGCGGCCTTGGCGGCTTGGCCTTGACCGGCGCGCGGGCCGCGCCGGTGCAGATGCTGCGACTGGGGGTGCTGAATTTCGGCTCTGTGCACTGGGTCGCCGATGTGATCGCGCATCACGGGCTGGATGCGGCGCATGGTTTCAGGCTGCAGACCTCGGTGCTCGCGGACACCCAGGCGGAGAAGGTGGCGCTGCTTGGCCGCGCGGTGGATGTGGCGTGGTCCGACTGGCCATTCGTTGCTGAACAGCGCGCGCACGGCGGACATCTTTGTTTCGCCGCGGGCAGCAACGGCAGTCTGGGCGGGATCATGGTGCCCGCCGCCTCGCCGGTCAGGCGGCTGGCGGATCTGCGCGGCCTGCGGCTGGGCGTCGCCGGCGGGGCGGCCGACAAATCCTGGCTGCTGGTCCGTGCAGCAGGGCTTGGCCAGGGGATCGATCTGGTCAAGCAGACCGTGCTGTCCTATGGCGCGCCGCCCCTGCTGGGTGCACTGCAGCAGGATGGCCGTCTGGACGCGTTGCTGACGTTCTGGAATTTCGCGGCAAAGCTGGAGGTTGGCGGTTTTCGCGAAGCCATTTCGGTGGCGGAGTGCGCGCGATCGTTGGGGGTGGAGGCGGCGCCCGTCCTGGTCGGCTACGTTTTCGATGAGGGCTGGGGCGCCGCAAACAGGCCTGTCATCGAAGGATTCCTGGCGGCATCGGCCGCGGCCACGCGGATGCTGGCAACCTCGCCGGCCGAATGGGCGCGCATTCGGCCGCTGATGAATGCGCCCGAGGACACCCTGTTCGACGCTTTGCGGCGGCGGTTCATTGCGGGTGTAAATCATCCCACCGTTGCGGCGCTGACAGCGCAGGCGGCGCAAATCCAGGCGATCCTGGCCCGCGCGGGGATGGCGCCGGGCAAGGCGGCATTGCCGTCGGGCGTGTTCTGGCAAACGGCAGATGCGGGCTGACCGCCGGGCCGTCTCGATTGCCGCGCTGCTTGCGTTCTGGTGGGCCATGGCATGGGCGGGAAATTCGCCGTCACGCCTGCCTGGCCCATGGCCGGTGGCGGGTTTTGCCTGGCAACAAACTATCGGTGGCGACATGCTGTCCGCGGTCGGGATCACCCTGGCGCGCGTGGCGGCGGCATTCGCGCTGTCGATGTTTGCCGGCATTGCCATCGGTATGGTGGCGGGGCGTTCGCGCGCCGCGGATGCGATCATCGATCCATGGCTGCTCATCTGGCTCAACCTGCCGATCCTGGTGCTTGTCGTTCTGGTCTATATGGGTCGGCCTCAACGATGTGGCGGCGGTGTTGGCCGTGTCACTGGCAAAGACCCCGACTGTCGCGGTGACGGTGCGCGAGGGCGCGCGGGCGCTGGACCCCGCGTTCGACGAAATGGCGGCCGTCTTCGCGCTGCCGAGGCTGCGGGCTTGGCGGCATATTCTGGCACCGCAGATGGCGCCCTACCTGGTGGCGGCGGCACGAGGCGGGTTGTCGGTCACGTGGAAGATCGTGCTCATCGTCGAACTTCTTGGGCGGCCGAACGGCGTGGGGTTCGAGCTGAACCTGCTGTTCCAGTCTTTCGACGTGACAGGGATCATGGCCTATGGATTGGTGTTTGCTTTCATCATGCTGGGGCTGGAAGCGCTGCTAATGCAGCCGCTCGAACGGCGCGTCAGTGCCTGGCGCTGAGGGTTTGCGTGTCGCCATCGAAGGCAAGGCGTTCGGGGGCTGCCCCGTGTTGTCCGGCGTGCGCTTCAGCGCGGTGGCGGGCGAGGTGCTGGCGCTGCTGGCGCCTTCGGGCACCGGCAAGACCACCGCGCTGCGCGTTGTGCTTGGGCTTGACCGCGACTTTGCCGGCAGCGTGGCACGTCCGGCGGGACGCATCGGCGCGATGTTCCAGGAACCGCGGCTGCTGCCGTGGCTCAGCGGGGTGGCCAATATCAGGTTGGTCGCGCCGGCTCTGACACGGGAAGCGGCCGAACGGCGACTGGGAGATTTCGGTTTGCAGGGGCAGGGCGATCTGCTGCCCAAGCAAATGTCGCTCGGCATGGCGCGCCGGGTGGCGCTGGCGCGCGCACTGGCGGTCAATCCGTCTCTGCTGGTGCTGGACGAGCCGTTCGCCTCGCTGGACCCTGGCCTTGCGGCACGGTTGGGGACGGAAGTGATGCGCCAGGCGCGCCAGATCGGCGCCATCGTGTTGATGGCGACACATGACCTTGGTCAGGCATTGGCTGTTGCCGATCGCATTCTGGTGCTGGGCGGCACTGCGCCGGCGAGGCTTGCCGCGGATATTTTGTCGGCAAGCGCGTCGGCGGAGGAGATCAAGGCGGAATTTGGATTTTTGCAAGGTGATGCTGGGAAGGAAGGATCGTTCCTACTCACCTAGGTTTTAGGCTGAGGTCGGGGTTGAGAGCGTCCTGGGTGGCCTGCAAGGTTGTGTTTCCGGTTTTTCTGGCTGTGCTGGCGATGGTGCGGAACGCGGCATAAGTCTCGCTGCCCCACCTGGAGCGGAAGCCGTTCGTCACCTTTGCGGAAGATCACGCTCGGGCGGAGATGGCGTTCGGATATGTTTGTTGGTGGGTGGCACCTCGCGGTCGGTGATGAACACGAACAGGCTACCGTGGTCGCGGAGCAGGCGGCGATGGAGGCGTCTTGCGTCTGGCGAGGCGGGTTCGCATGCCACGATCCGGTTCAGCCGGCGGTGCAGTTCGGCATGGCGTTGTGCCAGGCGGCCGTCTCCAAGCTTCGAAACGTCACCGACCACCGTGTCACGGTCATTTCCGCAATACTATGCTCCCAACCGTGCCGCGCCTCCCCCGTGATGTGGTAGATCGACCGGGGCGCCAACGGCGCCGATGCGCGCGCAAACCCGCCACCGGCGCGCTTGCGAAATCGCATGATTGCCGCCGCGCCCAGCGATATGCCGATCACGTGCCCAAACACCGGCCGGTCACGGTGCCAGCCGATCCCTGCGCCCGGGTCATAGCGAATAAGCAGCGCCTGTTCGAGCGCGGTGGCATTGAGGTCCGCGAAGGCGGCCGCACGTTCGCGCAGGGGCAAGAGAAAGGGCGGGATCGGGTCCGCGCGTGCGAATTGCGCGCTGTCGAAATCGTAGTTCCAGCCGAAAGACGCGGTCAGGCGTTTGCCGAGCCAGCCTTGAAAGCGGAATGGGGTGAGCGTGGTCGCGTCGATGGCCTCGATCAGCGCGGCCTCTTCGGCGGGCGTGACGATGTCTGGCGCGAGCGAAAGGCCGGACAAGATTTGCGTTGCGAAGAGGTCGGTCTGCTGACGGGGCATGGCGGCGCCGTGCATATGGGCAGGTCCGGGGTGCGCGCAAAGCTGTGGGTGGTTGCGTTGCGAACGCCGGCCCGGCTAAACGGGCCGCCTGGTGCAGCGCCGCAGGCGCGGGTGTGGCGAAATGGTAACCGCATCTGGCTCAAAATCAGACGGGGGCAACCCCTTGCCGGTTCGAGTCCGGCCACCCGCACCACGTCAGATAAAGGGGCACAATGCCCGCCCAAACCCTCCGTCATGATCTTCTGCGGATGCTAAACTGATGACGAGGGTCTGTGCAAAGATCGCACATCTCCCCCAGGCTTTGCCCGAGCTTCCCTACGGTGTACTCCTCAAGCGAACACCGCCTCCCGCTCGCCGATCGTCACAAGCAAGTTCTGCAAACCCTCGATGCTCACCTCCAACACATCGCCTGGCGTAACAGGACCCACCCCCGCAGGCGTGCCGGTAAAGATCAAATCGCCCGGCCGCAGCCGCTCAAAACAGCTCAAGTAAGCAATGATTTCCGGACATTTCCAGATCATCTCGGCCACCTGGCCGCGTTGCTTCACCGCGCCGTTCACCGTCACGCGGATGCCACCCTCGGTAACATGGCCGCCTGCCGCCACCGGCCGGATCGGTCCCAAGGGCGCGGAATTGGCAAAGTTCTTGCCGACATCCCATGGCCGGCCCTTGCCGCGCGCCTCGAACTGCAGATCGCGCCGGGTCATATCAAGTCCCGCCGCGTAGCCATAGACAAGGCTCAATGCGTCCGCTTCGGCAATTGCCGCACCCTCGCGCCCGATCGCGATGACCAATTCACCCTCGTATTGATAATCATTGCTCTTGGGCGGAAAAGGCACTGTGCCGCCGCCAGGCACCAGTGCGTCCGCCCATTTGGTGAAGAAGAAGGGCGCCTCACGGGCATCCATCCCCATCTCCTCGGCGTGGGCGGCATAATTACGCCCGATGCAGAAGATCCGGCCGACCGGAAAGCCCTCGTCACTCCCGGCGATGATGGCCATGGGACGATCCGGCAAAGTCAGGCACGGCTTCATTGTCTTCCCTCCTCAGGCCAGTTCGGCAATCCTGCAGGCCGGCAGGCGAAAGGCATGTCCAGCGCATCACAAGCAGGCAGATTGAGAACGCCACGGCAAGGGCACGGTGCGTGCCTCTGCACACTCCCTACCTACAGTGCCCAGGCTGAAGAAGGGCGCCGGCTTGGCTACGCCCCGGCGGCGGGTTGAGCGGCCGCATCAGCCGACGCTGCTTCCGTGTTGCCGCGTCCGCTACGCAGTTGCGCGAAGATCTTGGCCACAGCCGCCGGCTGGTCGATATTCTCGACCGCGGCAATTTCGGAGGCCAGGCGCGCGAGCGCGATTTCGAAGATATTGCGCTCGCTATAACTGCCTTCCGTGCCATCGGCGTTTCGCCGCAGATCGCGCAGCAACTCGGCAAGCAGAATGGGATTACCCGAATTGATCTTGCTTTGATAATCCAGCACGCGCTTGGCCCACATCAGCTTGCTGCTGCGCGCATTGCCCGTCAGCACACCGAGCGCCTTTGCCACAGCCTCGGGGCTGGACAATTTGCGCAGCCCGGCCGCGCGCGCCTTGGCCGCGGGCACGCGCACGGTCATCTGGTTATCACCGAAGGAAACCTGGATGATGTCGATCGTGTGCCCGGCGATCATTTCGGAGCCAATGCGATCGATCTTGCCCACGCCATGCGCGGAATAGACGACCACGTCACCCTCGCGAAACACGTCGCCGTCCTTGGGCTTCTTCTGCGCCGCCGTCGCCTCGAAGGCGCGCTTGGTCATGGCATCGGTCACCAGCACGGCACTCATGCGCAAATCTCCCGGCGCGCCGCATCGATGGTCAGGTGTGCGGCACAGGCTAACACGGGGGCAAACGACACTATCTGTCTCCAGGCGGCAGGTTTTGCCGGATGTTGGTGGCCAAGCTGCGCGAACAAGCCCGGCTAAGGCCGCTTGCCGCTGAGAGCGAGGGTTGGAACGCGCCTGCGGGCGCGAAGCTTCCAGATGCGCACAACCGCGCGTTATGCAAGCCTGCGCCCTCGACCCGTGGTTCAATTCTGCGCGGTAGCATTCTCACCGCGCCGCGCCGCGCGCAAGCGTGCGGGATTGAGCCTCCTGATGGGCGTCGAGGTCCACCTCATCGGTCCAGACCAGGAAGCCGGTCAGGCGATTGGGGCCGAAGGTATTGCTGATGGCGACATCGGAGGCATCCCGCCCATAGGCAATGGGCACGCGCCCGATGCGCGGACGGTTGTGCCGAGCATCGAAGGTGTACCAGCGCCCGCCCAGATAAGCTTCGAACCAGCCGGAGAAATCCATTGGGCCGCCATCGGGCGCCACGCCGATATCGCCCATATAGCCCGTGCAATAGCGCGCCGGAATGTTCAGGCAGCGCGTGAAGGTCAACGCCAGATGGGCGAAATCGCGGCACACGCCAACCCGCTCGTTATAGCCGTCCCAGGCCGAACGGGTGCTGGAGGCAAGCTGGTAATCAAAGCGGATGTGCTGGTGCACGAAGGCGCAGATGGCCTGCACGCGGGACCAGCCGGTCGGGAAATTGCCGAACAGGGACCAGGCGATGTCGCTGAGCCTGTCGGTCTCGCAATAGCGGCTGCCCAACAGGAAAACGAGCGTTTCTGCCGGCAGGTCCTCGACACGATGTTGGGCGGCGTCGGGATTCTGCTCGTCGGCCAGACCGGTGACATGGACCAGCCCGTCCGCGGTCAGGCGGATACCTCCAGCGGGTGCGACCAGGCGCGTGCACAGGTTGCCGAAGCTGTCTTGATAGGTGGAGAGCGGAACCGTCGGGGTGGTCAGCATATCATCCTGGCGCACGATGCTGGCGTTGCGCGAGGGGTGGATGTTGAGATGCACGATCATGGGCGTGGGCTGAACGCAGGCGTAGGTCAGGTCATAGCCTAGGCGGATCAGCAAGGTAGAGTCCTTCGAGTGTGGCCGAGGGCTCACCCTACAGGACACAGGTCGCTTCTGCACGCGATTGGTGGATGGCTCCCGGAGTAGGACTCGAACCTACGACCGAGCGATTAACAGTCGCTTGCTCTACCAACTGAGCTATCCGGGACCGGCCGCCGCCTATAGCGCCAGCCTCCTGCCGCAGGCAAGGGCCACACGTTATTGCGCCGCGGCCGCATCCCGGGGCATGCTCCGCGCGTAGGGGCAATTCCTCCTACAGGTCAGGGTTGCAGCATGGAACCGCCCAAGCCGCTCGCCAGAGGCTCGACGATGGAAATGGCCGTTCGCCACGCGCTGGAACACGCCAGCGCTTTCGGCGACCACCAAACGGCGGCCGAGTTGTCGGCCGTCCTGCACGGCATGGTCCGGCGTCACAAAGAGCTTTTGTTCCGCGCCAGATGGGACACGGTGATGGCGAGCGGCAGAGCGCATTGACGCTCCGCGTAACTGAGAGAGCGGCTCGAGTACTGGCATCTCTCGACAGGCGGCCGGCCGCGAACGCGCCAGCCACCCGCACCTGTCTTGTTCTGGCTACACGGCGGCCTTGGCGTGCTTGGCCGCAGCTTTGGCCAGCTTCTCCCCCATCTGGCTGGTCAGCTCATCGGCGCCATAGATGTCGGAGACGATGCCTTCGAGCTTGGTCACGTGATCTTTCATGCCGAGCGCCTTGGCGATCGCGGCGGCTGAGCCGAAGCCCGTGATTCCGTAATGGCACATGCGCTGATACTGCGTGACGATGACGATGTCTTTCAGTTCGCCATCGGTGGGCGCCTCCTTGACGCCGTGCTTGAGTGCTTCCTTGCAAAGCCCTTCCATGCCCTTGCAATGTTCCGTCTCAACCTCGGCGCCGGCGCTTTGCAGGAGCGACTTCAGCGTCTCGTTGTGCTTGCCAATACCGGCGAGCGACTGGGTAAAATGCTCCTTCAGCTTCTTGTCCTGAACGCCCTCGTTCAGCGTCGTCAGAGCTCTGATCATCTGCTCGTTGGCTGACCATAGATCCTTGATTTCGTCTGTGTAGACTTCCTTGAGGCTTTCCGGCGCGGGCATGGCTCTCTCCGTTGGTTGATGCCATCTAACGCGGAGTTGTGCCTAAAAGTCGCCTTCGTCACTGCGCTTTAGTGTGGATGCGCCATCTGCGAACGCCATCGAGAGCCGGCCAGGTTCGGCAACGAATGATTGAGACTGAAAGCGGACAATCCGCATATTCGCCAGGGTCTGACGATCGACAGGGGTTAGCTTACCAGGGTCGCGGACTGCCGGAACGGGTCCACCTCACAGCGCCAGGAGACGCCTCGGTCTTCGTGCCAAAGGTCGCGGCCATTCCCTCGATGGCCTGCCGCTTCCAAGCCGCGATCATCGTCAGATGAACACCGTGCCTGGAGGCCAGCTCAGCCAGCGTCTGCTCGCCTTCGATCCTCCAGCGCAACCCAAGCCTTGAACTCAGCCGAATACCGCTTGCGTGTGACTTTCCCCATCCGTTCGCTTCCTACGCGAGAGCGGGATTAGCTTATCACCTTGTCCAAGTTCGTGGGGCCACCTCTCAGCGCCATGGCAAGTGGGCCGAATAGGAAGGTGAAGAGCGGCGGCTTTGAAGAAGTCGTTGTAACGGCGCAAAAGCGCAGGTTCTGAACGTCCTCGGGCTCGCGTCGGCACCAACTGCTGTGAACACTCCAACTTGCCTTCATAAAAAAGCATTGTCACACCCTACTTCTTCGACAAGAATTCCTTCTGTAATTTCACGAATATCGGAGCTTTTTATTTAGAACGCCTTTCAAAACTCTTGTACGACGCGGAATCGCTGATTCATAGGAGGG
>CAXUNZ010000130.1:0-9111 GCA_964252525.1 uncultured Acetobacteraceae bacterium | reverse complement strand
GCCCGCAACCCAGCGCCAACACCGCCAAAGCCTCGGCCACGCCTGCGCCGCCGCAAACCGCATCGCCGGCGCCAAGCGAAAACACGCGCGTCAACAGCTTTCCCTTCAAATACAATCTGGACCAGCTCCCGCCGATCAAGCTCGAATCCGCCGCCGCCGAAATCGAAATCAAGTTCGCCGGCAGCATCACCATCTGGGCCGATCAGCAAATTCCCATCGTGACCTTCACCGACAAAGGCGCCGAACTCGCCGCCAAGCAGGAAACGGACGGCGCGCTGGCCAAACTCCTCTCGGACACGCAGGTCTCCTGGGACCGCACGACCAACAAGGTCGAATTCGAAGATATGATGACCATCAACGCCAAGGGCGCACCGCCCAGCCTCAATTCCATTGGCGTGGCGATGTCGTCCGAAGACGGCATGCCCGTCATCCGCGCCAAATTCAAATCGCCCGAACTCAAGGGCAAATACCTCAAATTCCTCTACGTCTCGCCCGAACTCACCATTACGATAGACATCAAGCCCAAGCCCGAGGATCCCCGTATCACCCGCCAGGCCCAGCCCGTCTCCCCGCCTGCCTGGTATGCCGGCCCCGTGCATTTTCTCGCCAAATACGGCCTCTACATCGCCGGCGGCGCGCTCGCCGCCGGCGTGGTCGTCTCCAATTTCGTAACGCTGGGCGCGGACACGCCCGTAGACATCCCCGCCACCGCCGCGGTCACCGGCATCTTCGCCGCCGCGGCCGCGCATTGATGCGCAGGCGCGTCATCTTCTCCCGCGCCCTGCTCGCCATTGCCTTTCTGCTCGTGCTCGCCGGCTATTTGCTCAACCGCCGCGCTCCGCTGGCCAACACGGGTGCTATCGGCGCCTCATTCCACGGTCGGCTGCTGACGCAAGACCTGCAAGCCCGCATCGCGCCGCTCGTCGCCCTCCCAGACCGCCCCACATACCTGGCCGATCTACCCGCCTCACTCGCGCCGCCGGCTGCCCAGGCACTCGCCGCCGCCCTGGCCATCTACCCTCCCGGCTTCGTGGACAAACGCGTCGCCGTCATCGCCCTAGCCGGCCAGATCACGCTATGGAACATCCAGGCCGGCGGCTTCTTCGTGGCCGACACGATCGCGCTCAACGCCCATGACGTGACCACGCCGGGCGGCCAGACCTTCCTAGCCGACAGCTTCCATCACGAGCTCAGCTCGATCATTCGCAATGAGGCGTTGTTCAACGTCACTGATTGGACTGCAGCCAACCCACCCAACTTCAGCTATGCGAGCATGGACGATTACAAAAAAATCCTTGCCCAGCGCCCACCCGTCGAAGGAGATGCCGCGCTGCACGCCCAGGGCTTCGTCTCTCTCTACGGCACGACGAGCCTGGACAATGACTGGAATACCTATGCCGAACGCGTCTTCGGCCATGCCCAAACCTTCGCGGCCGAAATCGCGGCCTTCCCGCGCATGCGGGGAAAAACCCGCCAGTTGCTCGATATCTACGCCAGACTGGACTCGCGCTTGGAGCGTTTTTTCGCGACCACCGGCCTGCGCGGCGCGGCCGGTGCAGACCAGCTTGCCCCCGCCGCGCCCTGAGCCGTCGGCTGCCCCAACCACAACTCGGCTCTGCAACAAACGCCGCTTGGTCCCGGCCTGCCGCAGGGCTAACCTATTGCTTGCCACCGCCACGTTCCGACAACGCTCGTCAGGAGAAAACAATGCGAGCCACCATTCTCACCCTCGCCCTCTCCCTCGCCGCTTTCCCCGCCTGCGCCCAAACCAAGGCCGACTGCACCGCCAATGACGGCCAGTATCTCACCGGCACCGTCACCAGAAAGCCCTATTTCGTCAAAGCCACCGAAACCATCGACGGCGTCCAGCTCTCCCACACGCATGTCACGCTCAAATCGAGCGCCAACAACGAAGAATACGATGTCGCCATCGACAACGTCTTCAACCCGACCTGGGTAAAGAATTCGAAGAAGATCCCCTCGAACCTGACCGCGATCAAACTGGGCACCACCCTCTCGCTCTGCGGCCTGCTCTACACCGAAGGCGACCCAGGCATTCACTGGGTCCACGACAGTTGCGGTGATACCAGCCCCTCCAACCCGAATGGCTGGACCGAGATCGTCACCGACAACAATCCCGGCGCGAACCTGGAGAACAGTGAAACCTACTGCTACCTGTTCAATTGACGGCCCGCATAGGCAGAAGAAAGCAAGCGGTTCTTTTTTGGAAAAAAGAACCAAAAAACTTTTGCTCTTTGGCGCTCCCTTCCTTGGGGTTGACGTTGCCGCCCCCTGCCCGCATCTAAGTCAAACAGGACAGCACCGGTCCTGATACGGGTGTATGCATGTTCCGCCTCTCCAAGCTGACCGACTACGCCGTCGTGGTCCTCGTCCGCCTAGCCCGAGGCACCGACATCCAGACCAGCCCCGGCATCGCCCAGGCCACCGGCATCCCCGAACCGACCGTCGCCAAGGTGCTGAAAACCCTGACCCAAGCCAATCTCGTCGCCTCCCAGCGCGGCGCCCGCGGCGGCTACCGCCTCGCCCGCCCGCTCGCCTCCATCGCCGTCGCCGAAATCATCGAGGCGCTGGACGGTCCCATCGCGCTCACCAGCTGCGTGGACGGCGGCGGCTGTGACAGCGCCATCCACTGCCCCATCCACAAAAGCTGGGACCCGGTGAACCAGGCCATCCGCCAGGCCCTCTCCGCCATCACGCTTGCCGACATGCAGGCCGCCTCACCCGCCCTCCTGCACGCCTGAAGGAACCCCCATGCCAGCAGTGGCCGAAACGCTCGACACCATCAGCCGCGCCACCGAAGGCGGCTATAAATGGGGTTTCGAAACCCGGATCGACACGGACTTCGCCCCCAAAGGCCTGTCCGAGGACACGGTTCGCTTCATCTCCGCCCAGAAGAACGAACCCGCCTGGCTGCTGGACTGGCGCCTCGCCGCCTTCGCCGCCTGGCGCGCCATGCCCGAGCCCCATTGGGCCAAGCTCGGCTATCCGCCGATCGACTATCAGGACGCGTATTACTACGCCTCGCCCAAGAAGAAGCCCGGCCCCAAATCGCTCGATGAGGTCGATCCCGAACTCCTGCGCACCTATGAAAAACTCGGCATCCCCCTGCGCGAGCGCGCCCTGCTCGCCGGCGTGGAAAACAGCCCGAACATCGCCGTGGACGCCGTCTTCGACAGCGTCTCCGTCGCCACCACCTTCCGCGACAGTCTGGCGAAGGTCGGCGTCATCTTCTGCCCCATCAGCGAGGCCATCCAGTCCCACCCCGAGCTGATCCGGCACTACATGGGCAGCGTCGTCCCGCCCTCGGACAATTTCTTCGCCGCCCTGAATTCCGCCGTCTTCACCGATGGCAGCTTCGTCTTCATTCCGAAGGGCGTCGCCTGCCCGATGGAACTCTCCACCTATTTCCGCATCAACGCGCGCAACACCGGCCAATTCGAGCGCACGCTCATCATCTGCGAGGACGGTGCCTCGGTCAGCTATCTCGAAGGCTGCACCGCCCCGCAGCGCGACGAAAACCAGCTTCACGCCGCGGTCGTCGAACTGATCGCCATGGACGATGCCCGCATCAAATACAGCACTGTGCAAAACTGGTACCCGGGTGATGCCAACGGCGTGGGCGGCATCTACAACTTCGTCACCAAGCGCGGCCTCTGCCGCGGTGCCCGCGCCAAGATCAGTTGGACGCAGGTCGAAACCGGCTCGGCCATCACCTGGAAATACCCCAGCTGCGTCCTGCAGGGCGAGGGCAGCACCGGCGAATTTTACTCGGTCGCCGTCACCAACAACCGCCAGCAGGCCGATACCGGCACCAAGATGATCCATATCGGCCGCAACACCACCAGCACGATCATCTCCAAGGGCATCAGCGCCGGTCACAGCAACAACACCTACCGTGGCCTCGTGCGCGTGCTGCCCCGCGCGTCCGGCGCGCGCAACTTCACGCAATGCGACAGCCTGCTGATCGGCAATGAATGCGGCGCGCACACGGTCCCCTACATCGAAAGCCGCAACGCCAGCGCCCGCGTGGAACACGAAGCCACCACCAGCAAAATCGCCGAAGACCAGCTTTTCTACTGCCGCCAGCGCGGCCTGTCCGAGGAAGACGCCGTCGGCCTGATCGTCAACGGCTTCTGCCGAGACGTCTTACGCGAACTCCCCATGGAATTCGCCGTCGAAGCACAAAAACTCCTGGCCGTGAGTCTGGAAGGCTCGGTCGGCTAAAATGGCAAAAGTTCTTTGGTTCTTTCTTTCAAGAAAGAACTTCTTTTTTGAAAAAAAGAAGCAAAAAACTTTTGCTCCTTTAGCGCTCGTTTGAGGCTACACACATGCTCACCATTACAAATCTTCATGCCGCCATTGGCGACAAGCCCATTCTAAAGGGCATCGACCTGACCGTGCCGGACGGCGAAATCCACGCCATCATGGGTCCCAACGGCTCGGGCAAATCCACGCTCTCCTACGTGCTCTCCGGCCGGGATGATTTCACCGTCACGCAGGGCCGCGTCACCTTCGATGGCATCGATCTGCTGGACCTCGCACCCGAAATGCGCGCGCAGGCTGGCCTTTTCCTCGCCTTTCAGGCGCCGGTCGAACTCCCCGGCGTCGGCAACGCCAATTTCCTGCGCACGGCGCTGAACGCCGTCCGCCGTGCCCGTGGCGAAACGGAACTGGACGCCGCCGCCTTTCTCAAGCTCGCGCGCGCGGAATCGCAGCGTCTGGCCATGCCGGCCGACGTGCTCAAGCGCAACGTCAATGTCGGTTTTTCCGGCGGCGAGAAAAAACGCAACGAAATGCTGCAGATGAGCCTGCTGCGTCCCAAACTCGCCATTCTCGACGAAACCGACAGCGGTCTGGACATAGACGCGCTGCGCATCGTGGCGGACGGGGTCAGCGCCTTGCGCGGGCCGTCTTTCTCCGCGCTGGTCATCACTCACCACCAGCGCCTGCTCGACCACCTCATCCCCGACCGCGTCCACGTCCTGGCACACGGCCGCATCGTGCGCACCGGTGGCCCCGATCTCGCCCGCGCGCTCGAAGCACAAGGCTACGCGCAAGTGATCGCGGAGGCCGCATGACGCACGGCGACAATTTCCTCGCCCGCTATGACGGTCTGAAGACCCGCCTCCCCGGTGCCGCCGCCGCGCGCGCAACCGCGGCCGCCGAACTGCGCCGAGCCGGCCTGCCCGACAAGCGGAACGAGGCCTGGAAATACACCAGCCTGCGCCCGCTTTCCGATATCGCCTTCCATCAAGCCCTGACGATAGCAGGCGATACGGCCGAACCGCTCAAACTCCCCCATCTCGGCCCGCTCGCCGACACGCCGCGGCTGGTCTTCGTCGCCGGCCGCTATCGCGCCGACCTCTCGATCGCCCCCGCCTCGATTGTACCCGCCTTCTTTGCCGATGCACCCCGTTTCGCACTCCCCGTCGAAAACGATCCGCTCGTCACGCTCAACACCCTGCTCGCCGAAGACGGCGCGGCTATCAGCGTTCCCGCCAACACGGATGCCGGCACGCTGGTCCTACTGCACATGACCACGGATCTGAACGGCACGCCCGCCGCCGCCCATCCGCGCCACAGCATCACCCTCGCCCCGGGCGCCCGCCTCACCCTGATCGACATCTCCTCAGGCCAGGGCGCCTATCTCCACAATCCCACCACTGAAATCACGCTCGCCGAGGGCGCGCACCTTACCCATCTGCGCCTGCAAACCGACAGCCAGGACGCCTACCACCTGGCCAGCGTGCACGCGAAAATCGCCGCGAACGCCACCTATGACGGCTTCACCCTCACCACCGGCGCCCGCCTCGCCCGCAGCGAAATCCACGCCCAACTGCAAGGCGCCAACGCCCACGCCGCGCTGAACGCCGCGCAAATACTGCACGCCCACCAGCACGCCGATTTCACCACGATCGTCGCGCATGACGCGCCCTCCTGCACCTCCCGTCAGACGGTCAAGAACGTGCTTGCCGGACACTCCCGCGGCGTTTTCCAAGGCAAGATCGAGGTCGCCCGCATCGCGCAGAAAACCGACGGCTACCAGATGAACCAGGCGCTGCTGCTCTCGCCCGACGCCGAAATCGATTGCAAGCCGCAGCTCGAAATCTATGCCGATGACGTCAAATGCAGTCATGGCGCCACCATCGGCGAGCTCGACCCCGACCAGATCTTCTATCTCACCAGCCGGGGCATCCCGAACGCCCAGGCGCGCGGCATGCTTGTCCGCGCCTTTCTCACCGAAGCCCTGGACCTGGTCACGCATGAAGGCGCCCGCACCCTCTTCGAGGACGCCACCGCCCAATGGTGGCGCACGCAGGACGCGGCGGCATGAACCAGATTACCCAAACGCGCGCACCCTTCGATGTCGCGCGAATCCGCGCCGATTTTCCCATCCTGCGGCAAACCGTGCGCGGCAAGCCTCTTGTCTTCCTCGACAGCGCCGCCAGCGCGCAAAAACCCCTGCAAGTCATCGCGGCCATCGCCAACGCGGCCGAAACGCAATACGCCAACGTCCACCGCGGCCTGCACTATATGAGCGAGCGCACCACGGACGCCTACGAATCCGTCCGCGACAAGATCGCCGCCCTCCTCCATGCCCCCTCTCGCGAGGAAATCGTCTTCACCTCCAACGCCACCGCCGCCATCAATCTCGTCGCGCACAGTTACGGCAGCCTGCTGCGTCCCGGTCAGGCCGTGCTCATCTCGGAGATGGAGCACCACGCCAACATCATTCCCTGGCTCATGCTGCGTGACCGCGCCGGCATTGAGCTGCGTGTCGCCAAAATCACCGACAGCGGCGAGCTCGACATGAACGCCTTCGCCGCGCACCTTGCCGACGGCAAAGTCGGCCTGGTGTCTATCACCCACATGTCTAACGTGCTCGGCACATACACGCCCGCGCGTCGCATCGCCCAACTCGCCCACGAATTCGGCGCGCGCGTCCTCTTCGACGGCAGCCAGGCAACCGTGCACCGCGCCATAGACGTGCAGGATATCGGCGCCGATTTCTATGTCTTCACCGGCCACAAACTCTACGGCCCCACCGGCATAGGCGTGCTCTGGGCAAAATCGGAACTCCTCAACGCCATGCCGCCCTTCATGGGCGGCGGCGACATGATCGCCACGGTCAGCTTTGAACGCGCCACCTGGGCGCACATCCCCCATAAATTCGAGGCCGGCACGCCGCCCATCCTCGAAGCCATCGCCCTGGGTGCCGCCATCGATTACGTCAACGCCATAGGTTATGACAGCATCTCCGCCCACGAATCCGCGCTCACCGAGCACGCCCTCGCTTCCCTCTCCCGCATCGAGGGGCTGCACATCGTGGGCCAGGCACAGGACCGGGGCGGCGTGATTTCCTTCACCATGGACGGCGCGCACGCCCATGATATCGCAACCCTTCTCGACCGCAGCGGTATTGCCGTGCGCGCCGGCATGCATTGCGCCGAACCCCTCATGCAACGCCTCGGCCTGGACAGCACCGCGCGCGCCAGCTTCGGCATCTACACCACGCACGAAGAAATCGACGCCCTCGCCCACGCGCTCGCCCGCGTGCGGAGTTTCTTCAAATGAGCGATGACCTTTATCAGGAAACAATCCTGCGCCACGCGCGCCAGCCGCTGCATATGCGCGATATCGCAAATCCCGACGCCACCGCCTCCGGCGACAACCCGATGTGCGGCGATCGCTGCGCGGTCAGCATCAAATTCGCGCCCGACCAAACCTTGGCCGACATCGCCTTTCGCGCCCGCGGCTGCGCCATTTCGCTCGCCAGCGCGGACCTCATGGCCGACACGCTGCGTAACCGGACGCCGGCCTCTATCCGCGCGCTCGCCGAAGACTTCAAAACCCTGGTCAAAACCGGCGCCACCACCAACCCGAACCTGGACACGCTCCGCGCGTTGTCCGGCGTCTCGGAATACCCATCTCGCATAAAATGCGCGACACTCCCCTGGGCCGCCCTGCTCGCGGCGCTGGACGGACGGCAGGAGGCCACCAGTGAGTGACACCGACACCGACCAAGCTCAACCCGCTGCGCTGGGCACATGGACGCCGGACGGCGAAACTATCGCCGCACCCACCGAAACCGCCATCATCGACGCCATCTGCACGGTGTATGACCCGGAAATACCAGTCAACATCTATGAACTCGGCCTGATTTACGCGATCGAAATCGCCGAGGGCGGCGCCATTCGGGTGGAAATGACGCTGACCGCCCCAGGCTGTCCCAGCGCCCAGGAACTCCCCGAACAGGTGCGGGACGCCATTCTCGCCATCCCCGGCGTCACCAACTGTGACGTCATCACTGTCTGGGACCCGCCTTGGGATCCCAGCCGCATGACCGAAGAAGCCCGTCTCTCGCTCAACATGTTCTAAGGCGCGCGTTGCCATGTCAGAAACGAAAACCCGCCGGCCCCTACCGCCGCTGATGTCGCTGACCGATGCGGCCGCCGCGCGCTTGCGCACCCTCTACGCCAACGCGCATGAAGGCGAGCTCCTGCGCATCGCCCTCAGCACGAAAGGCTGCTCCGGCCTCTCCTACGATATGTCCTTCGTCAAAACCCCGGCGCCCACCGATGAAATCATCAAGGACAAGGATGTGACGGTCCTGGTCGACAGGAAAGCCACACTTTTTCTTATCGGCACCACGATGGATTTCGAGGAACAGACGCTCTCATCGCAGTTTACGTTTATTAATCCGAACGAGAAGGGGCGGTGCGGGTGTGGGGAGTCTTTTCACGTGTAAGAAAGACCTGGGGGGGCGCGCCGCCCCCCCAGACCCCCGTCTTTAATGGTGTTCCAGCGAACGGCGAAGTTCTCCCGTACTGACGCCGGTTGCGGCACTGTGCAGCACGTTCAGAATTGCATTATCGTCCATCACGCTCGCCAGCAGCCCAAGCGCCCCGCCCAGCATCGCGGAGGCAATCGGCATTGGCCCCAATCCTTTTTGTCGCAGCGCCTCCACCGCCTGCTCGATCGCATGCCCGGCCTGCGTCAATTCCGCCGCCAATTTATCGTCATCCGCCATCGCCCAAACCCCATGCCAATACGCCACCCGCTATGGTGACCCAGCCTCCGCCCCACAAT
>CAXUNZ010000129.1:0-9154 GCA_964252525.1 uncultured Acetobacteraceae bacterium | reverse complement strand
GCCTTAAATATCCGATGTCAGCCGCAACGCCCGAAAAAGCGCCCGCATCCGCCCCACATCAAGCAGGATCGTCGAGTCAAACCCGCCCCCCTCCGTCCCGCAAGGCAGCACGCCGTAAATCAGCCCGCCTTTCTCCGCCAGCATCCAGTAGCGCGGGCGGAACTGCCCGCGCGGCGAAATCTCCATCACGCGTGTGCCATCGGGACAGAACACGCAATAGGCCAGCCCCTCGCCATGCGCGCCGATCACCATCTCCGCGCCGCGGAACAGCGCGATCAGCGCCGCCGGCGAGAGCTCCTCCGCGACCACGGTTGTGAAGTTCTGCGCGGCCAAGAAGCCCTCGAGCGCGTCGCTCTCCGCCATGCGCCGCGCGCCGGCGCGTTTGATGTAGAGGCGCGTGGGCGTCCCCGCGGGCGCGGGAAAGAGGGCCAGATGGCATCGGCAAGGCGGCAGATGGAAGCGGGCGCCTCCAGCAGGGGCCATTGCCCCAGGCCGAGCGCATCGAGCATGGCCACCCGCGCCGGCGCGGCCTCGGCAAAGCCGGGCGGAACCAGAAGACGCGCGCCGCGCGGCAATAGGGGCGCCATGGCATGCAGGCGCAGTGCCACATCGATCAGCCAGCCATCGGCATTGGACCAGGCTGGGCTTAGGCAGACAGCCACCGGCTCGTCGATGAGCGGCGCGGAGACAAGGCCGTCAGCCTCAATCAGCACAGCGTTTTCTTCAAGGCGCAGGCCCGGCGGCAGGGCTGCGCCGCGCGGTAGGTTGACCGGGGGATAGCTCGCCATTGCGCCGCTGGAATCGAAGAGCAGACCCTCCAGCCCAGGGGCGAGAAGCACGGCTAGACCCGGCATGCGCCGCAGGGCCGCGGCGTGGTGCTGCAGGCCCGAGGGCAGGCCGCCGGGCCAGGTGCAGCGCTCGAAGACCCAGGCAGCGTCGCGCTGGCTGGCGGTTACCGGCGGGTGCAGGATTTCGTCTGGCGGGGCGAGCGACCAGGAGGCTCGCGGCTTGGTGCGGAACTCGGGAATGGAACCGGCTTCATTGGGCATGCGCCGCCCCGGCTCGGGCAGAAGGGCGATTTCGCGGCCGCGCGCGGCTTCCGGGGCAGCAAGGATGGTGATGGGTCCCGCCGAGGTGCTCAGAATAAAGCCGTCGCCGTCACTTTCGGGCAGCCTGGCGGGACGCGCCTCGGCCAGGTTGATGGCGAAGATGCCGAAATCGAGGATGAAGCCCGGCAGCAGCCTGATACGCGCCGCGGCCGCGCGGCGTGCCGTGCCGTGCCAGGTCCAATCCCGCGAAAGGATCATGCGCAGATCGGCCAGTTCGGCGGGGCTGAGCGGAAGGAAGGCCTGGTCCTGCGGCGCCGCTCCGGTTCTGAAGGGTATGGCCAGACGCCCTGCCTCGGCCACCATCGCGCGCCCGCGGCGGGTGATGCCCACAGCGCCGGGCATGGAGGCGGGGGTGATATCCAGCCCGCCCAGTATGTCCGCCCGCATGGCGCCGCCACCGCCGCTGACGGGAATGTAGGCGAAGTCGCTGCCATCCGCGCCTTCCGGCCACGGCTTTTCCTGCACGAGCAGGGAGCTCGCCGCTTCGATGCGGACCACCGTGCCATGCCAAGTGAGCAGGCACTGCGCGCCGGGCCCGGCCGCCATCGCGCGTTTGGGCCGGGGCGCGTCGGTCAAACCGAGCTTGGCCATGGCCTCGGCCACGCCCTGCGCGGCGCGCAGGCAGGAGAGCGGCGTGCGGGCAAAAGCGGCGAAACTGCCTTGCACGAACGCGGGCAGCGAGAGCGGCGGCGCGGGCAGGGTATCGCGGTACACGCCTTCGGCCTGCATGCCGCAGCGGGCGGCTATTTCGGGCAGGAAGGGCATGGTCGAGTACATCGCCAGCGGATCGCGCAGAGACGTGGCGACCGGGTCGGCTTGCGGCGCCAGCCCCATCATGGCGCAGGCGATGCGCGCCAGATCGAGGAACACGGCCATCTTGGGGTGGTTCGGACTGGTCATGAAGCAGCCCGCGTTCCGCCATTTCGCCAGCATGTTCGACAGATCGATGGCGTAGGCGGCAAATTTCTCGATCAGCAGCACGCTGTGTTCGGCCAATGCGTCGAAATAGCCAAGGCGCGCAAAAACCAGCGTATTGAAGAGCTCGCTGGCCTCCTCCGGCGAAAGCCCGGCGAGGAACGCGGCGATCACGATGCGCGAATGCAGTCCGCCGGTCGGTCCATTGACCGGCAGGTCATCCAGTTTGACCGTCACGCAATCCGGATGGAAGCCGCCGAAGTAAAAGGCCGGCAGCAGATGGAAGCGCCGCGCGCCGGCGCGCAGGGCGCGCGTGCTGAGCGGGCCGTAATCGGGCGCGACATCCTGCGAGATGACGTGATCGGCGGCCGCGAGGTTGGCGGCAACCTGCGCGCGGCCGGCGGGATCAGCCGGTAACGCATTCAGATCGAGGCTGGTGACATCGGCCGCGGGCAGCAGCGCGCGCAAGGCGATGGCCAGGCTTTCGTGCTGACAGTTGGACAGGACGGCGATGCGCAGGACCATGGCTCAGGCGGCCTGGCGGGACATCAGCAGCCCAAGAGTCGCATTCAGCCTCGCGCCGGGCACAACAATGCGCCCATTGAACGTGCCATCATCGGTTTCGCACGGCAGGACCGCATGGGTCAGCCCGAGCTTCGACGAAATCTCATTGAAAGACGGCCGGTATTCGCAATTTGGGCTGAGTTCGAGCACCTGCGTGCCGGGCGGGCAGAAGATCAGATTTGCCAGCGCCGCACCATGCGCGGCCACGACCATCTCCGCGCGGGCGAAGAGCTCGATCTGCTCGGGCGCGGTCAGATCCTCCATCAGCACGGGCACGAAGCCCAGGCGCGTCAGCACGCTCTCCACGACATGCGCGTTGGCCACCGCGCGTGTGCCGGCGCGGCGGACGTAGATGCGCGTGCGCGGGCCAGGTGCGGGCGGCCGGCGGGAGAGGATGCGGTCGCGTGCGGCGCGCAGGGCGGCGGCGGGCAGTTGGCCGATCGTGCAGCGATCGGGCCAGAACAAATCCTCGACCTGGCAGATTTGGCCGTCGATTTCACGCCGCTTCATATCGCCAAAGCCGAAGGCGTCCAGAACGGCGAGGTGATCGAGCTTGCCGATCGGATGTGCGCGAAAATGCGCGAGGCTGGCCGGCAGCAGCAGCGTCGTTTCGGGCGGCAGATAAGGGGCGAGCAGGCTGAGCGGGACCAGGCTGCCGACCAACCAGTGATAATAATCCTGGTAGCCGCCGCCGTAGAAGACCGCATGCGGGCCCGGCAGATACGGCGCGGTGTCCAGTAGCGTCTGGCCGATGAAATACTGCTCGCCCTCCCGGCCGAAATGGCGGGGCTGCGCGCCGCCGAGATTGCCGATCGTCCCGGCTTCGTTGAGCACGCCGGCTTCGTTGAGGATCATGCCCTCCACGCCGCGTTCAAGCAGCACATATGCATCGCGGGCGCGCACCGCCTGGCTTTGCAGGTGCAGGCGGCCGCGCGCCGGCGTCAGGCCGCCCCGGCCACGGCGATAGATAAAGTCGCGGTCGGCCAGGCTGCCGAGAATGGGCGGAAAGCCGATTTCAGGCGGGGCGGGGATGCTGAACCGGGCGTTGGGTTGTGAGGCGAAGGCCGCTTCGTCCCCCACATCGGGCGTGCTTGCCGCGCCCTGGCCGCGGACAGGGATTTCACGCATCGCCGCGCGGCTGTCCGGCACGCGGATCAGGGTGATGCGGGCCGGCCCCGCTGGCAGGCTCAGCGTGTCCGGATTCGCGCCCGGCAGCACATCATGGGCGCCGAGTTTGAGTGAGAGGCGGCCCAATGTGAGCACCGGCCCCGGCGTGATGGCCATGTCCGCGGGCAGGACAGCCGCACCGGTGTCCGAACGGACCCAGCCATGGCTCAGCAGGTCACGCAGACGATCGACCTCGTCATCCGACAGGATCAGCAAGGTTTCTGGACCGCCGGCGCGCTCGGCGGTGAAGAGGGGGTAGGGCGCGTGATCGATCGACAGGAAGAGACCGCGGCGCTGCAAATGAGCGGTGCCATGGGTGAGGCCTGGGATCAGGGTGATGTCGCTGGGGCCGGCCAATGGCGCGGTAAGTCCCTCTGGCGGCAGGGCGAGGACGAAATCGACGGAAAGGTCGCGGACGGGGACCAGTTTGGCGTGGGTCAGGCGCCCGGTGGCCGCCTCCAGCCTGATGATGGTGCCGTGCCAGGTCAGGAGGCGCATGGCGCGGGTTTAAAGAACTGGGGGAGATGCGCCATCCCCCCTTCGGACCCTCGGCCATCACTTGGCCGAGGTGGCAAATGACGACGGGGAGTGTGGGGGGACCGGCACGGCCCCTCCAGCCTTGCCTTGCGTCTTGCCTGTCCTTGCCCGATGACCCGCTGCGTCATCCCGACCAGGAGCCCGACCCTTGAGTGCGATCGCCGACATCACCGCCCGCGAGATCCTCGACAGCCGTGGCAATCCCACGGTCGAAGTGGATGTCACGCTTCAGAGCGGCGCCACCGGCCGTGTGGCGGTGCCGTCCGGCGCGTCCACGGGCGCGCACGAGGCGGCCGAGCTGCGCGATGGCGACAAGCAGCGCTACGGCGGCCGCGGCGTGCGCCAGGCGGTGGCCCATGTCGAGGGCGAGATCTTCGAGGCGATCGGCGGCATGGAGGCCGGCGAGCAGGTGCTGATCGACAACATCCTGATCGATCTTGACGGATCGCCGAACAAGTCCCGCCTCGGGGCGAATGCCATACTGGCCGTGTCGCTGGGGGTGGCGCGCGCGGCGGCGGAGGATGTCGGGCTGCCGCTATACCGCTACGTCGGCGGCGTGTTCGCGCGCGTGCTGCCGGTGCCGATGATGAATATCGTCAATGGCGGGCAGCATGCCGACAATCCGATCGACATCCAGGAATTCATGATCCAGCCCGTGGGCGCGGGCACGCTGGCCGAAGGCGTGCGCATGGGCGCCGAGATATTCGCGGCGCTGAAAAAGGGTCTGCGCGACGGCGGGCACAGCACCAATGTGGGCGATGAAGGCGGGTTTGCGCCGAACCTGAAATCGGCCGACGAGGCGTTGGGGTTCATTGCGCGGGCGTGCGAAAAGGCCGGCTACCGGCCGGGCGAGGATGTGACGTTCGCGCTCGATTGCGCCAGCACGGAATTCTACCGCGACGGCCAGTACAGACTGGAAGGCGAGGGCAAGTCCTTCGATGCGGAGGGCATGGTCGGCTATCTCGAAGGCCTCGTGAAACGCTACCCGATCGTTTCCATCGAGGATGGCTGCGCGGAGGATGACTGGGCGGGGTGGGCACTGCTGACCGAACGCCTGGGCAAGCGCGTACAACTCGTGGGCGACGACATCTTCGTCACGAACCCGGAACGCCTGCGCCGCGGCATCGAACAGGGCGTGGCCAACGCGATCCTGGTCAAAGTCAACCAGATCGGCACGCTGTCCGAAACGCTCGAAGCCGTCGAGATGGCACACAAGGCCGGCTACCGCGCGGTGATGAGCCATCGCAGCGGCGAGACCGAAGACAGCATCATCGCCGACCTGGCGGTGGCGTGCAATTGCGGGCAAATCAAGACGGGATCGCTCTCGCGCAGCGACCGCACGGCCAAGTACAACCAGCTGATCCGCATCGAAGACGCGCTGGGCCGCGCCGGCATGTATGCGGGACGCACGATTTTGAAGTGACGCCTCCGCCGCCATGAAGATCGGCGTGCATTTCAATTGCCAGAATGACGGGATTGCCTCATCCCTGCGCGCGCTGCTGCCCGGCGCCGAGGTGATCAATTATCACAGCGCGCTTGATCTGAGCGAGGCGGTGCAGGTCGAGCGCGCCGCGGCGCTCAATGCCTGCGATCATGTCATCACCAGCCATTTCGATGCGCGACACGGCCTGCTCTCGGCCGAGGCGCTGCGCCGGTCGGCACGGCAATGCCATGTGTTGCCGGGTTTCGGCTTTGGCGGATACCAGCCCGATATGTGCTATGTGCGTGGTGACGGGCAAACCCTGGCCAGCTGCACGGGCGAATACCATTCGCGCATTGCGGTAGCCGGGTACCTGGCAGGGCTTTCCGCGCAGGATACTGTCGCCCTTTACAATCGCCTGGTGTTTTCGCGACTGGGCTATTTCGCGGCCTACGAGGCGCAGGTGACGCTGCTGTGCAGCCTGTGGGCACGCGAGGGCGTCGAGATGGAACCCAAGCTGCGGCGCTGGGCGGCGCAGGGATGTTTCACCTATTCGCTCAATCACCCCAAGATGATCGTGCTGCTGGACATTGCGTGCATCGCATGCGCGCGCATGGGCGTGGAGCCGGTTCAATCCACCATCGACCCGGCTTCGCTGCCTGACAGGCTTGGGCGCGGGCCGATGCACCCGGTGTTTCCCGAAATCGCTGCGGCGCTGGGGATCGCGCCGGAGGGATGCTTCACGGCCGGTACACACGACGACAGGCAAGTGGTGTTCACGCCGTTGGAGTTCGTCAGCGACAGTTTCGGCCGCTACGCCGGCTTTCCCGCCGATGCGCTGCGCGCCACGGCGGGCGTGGCCGACGCCATGGAGGCCTTGGGGCTTTCGCTGCGCGTGAAGCCGCCCCGTCGGCTGGAACCTGCCATGGTTTTGATGACGCATCACGGCACGCTGCTGCGCCACGGCCCGTCACGCGGCGAGGTGAGCCACGCCGGCTTGGCCGTGGCGGATTGGGAGGCGGCCTATCTGCGGCTTGATGGCGCGCGCCTGCCGGCGCGATCCGTGCTCGCGGGCATCGAGGGCGCGGACGTGTCGCTGGCGGCCGGAACCCCACGCATTGTGATCAACCGGGATGGCGCCTTTCTGTGCGCGGACCCTGGCGGGCAGGCGGCGTTTACGCGCGCGGCGGCCGCGGATTGGGAGTATTTTCTGCCGCTGCGGGAAGACGAAGTGGCGCTGCTGCGCCGGCTTTTGGCGGCGGACTGGCTTGACCTCGATACGCACGAGATCGTCCCGCGGCAGCAGATCGGCATCGAAGCAGGGCCTGTCCTGCGCTTCGGTCACGCGCGCATCGACCTTCTTCGCCATTTTCCGGTGGCAGAGGCGGATGGCATCCGCCTGATTGTCGATGGCGCACCGGTTTGCGTGCGCGAACATGCGCCGCCCGCAGCCCCGGCGATGATGGTGCCCGAGCCTGGCCGGATGCTGGGATTGGTGGGGCCGCCTGTGTTTGTGCGCCCGCCTGTCGTGGCCGATGCGGCCGATCTGCAATGGATGCGCCGCTCCGCCGTGGCCGCGCTGGCGCTGGACGGTGCGCCCCAGGCCACCCAGGCGCTGCTGCGGCGCGTGGCCGATCCGGGGGGCGGTAGGCCGGATGATCTTGCCGTGCGTTTCTGCGGACCTGCGGCGGAGAGCGTGGCCGGTTGGGCGGATGCGGCCGTGCGGCTGCATGCGCTGGATGCGGTGGCGCCGAAGGACGCGGTTTTTCTGCTTCCGGCTGAGATCGGCGAGGAGACGCTGCAGGCCTGGCGCGCGCTGGGCTTCGGCCAACGGCGCTTCCAGAGGGCGGGCGCGGGTGCATGGGCGGACGTGCTGTTGCTGGACAATGCCTCCATCGCCGAATTGCCGGAAGCGGCGTTGGCGGGCTGCCGCGCGCGTGCGGGCGAGCGGGGGGGAATGCGCCGCCGGCTGTTCTGGCAGGTGGGCATCGGGGGCGAACTCGGCGCGGCGCTGACCAGCCAAGGTTTCGAGACGGTTGATGCCGCCTTGCTGACCGCGGTTGGAGGCGTGGCGGAGGCCGCCGGCGCGGGCTGGATCATTGGGCGCACGGGTCAGATGCCGCTGGTCTTTTGTCAGGCAGGCACGTGCGTGATCGAGTTGTGCGACGAGGCGGGCTTCGTGCAGGATGAGTGGGTGCTGTCATCCAAGCTGGGGCTGCGCCACGCCATTCTGCCCTGCGCCGAGGTTGACGGCGTGCTGGTGGCGGATGGGGACAAGCTGGCGCGCTTGCTGGCGATGATGCTTTGATCGAAGGCGAGGCTACTCCCATCATTGGGGGTCTGGGGCCTCAGGCCCAAGCGGGTCCAGGGCAGAGCCCTGGCCTTGCTTCCAAATGCAATAGCCCTGGTCTTCCCCCCTTGCACTTGGGGCCAGCTCTGCGCCATATCCCGCCCGTCACCGAAGCCCGACAGGGCCGCGGCGATAATTCGCATGCGGGGCTCCTCCTGGCGCAAGTCCGGATCCGGTGCTTCGGGGCGCAAGCCCCGGAACAATCCCCGCAGAGGCTCAACCGGACCACAAGGACAAGGACCCGCCCCATGGCGATGCCCGACTTTTCACTTCGCCAGCTTCTGGAAGCCGGCGTGCATTTCGGCCACCACACCCGCCGCTGGAACCCGCGCATGGCGCCGTTCCTGTTTGGCGTGCGTAACCAGGTCCACATCATCGACCTGCAGCAGACCGTCCCGATGCTGGACCGTGCGCTGCGCGCCGTGCGCGACACCACCGCCGGCGGCGGCCGCGTGCTGTTCGTCGGCACCAAGCGGGCTGCGGCGGAGTACGTGGCAGACAGCGCAAAGCGCTGCGGCCAGTACTACGTCAACCACCGCTGGCTTGGCGGCATGTTGACCAACTGGAAGACCATCACCGGCAGCATCAAGCGCCTGCGCCAGATCGACGAGATGCTGGGCGGCGACATCCAGGGCCTGACCAAGAAAGAGGTCCTCGAGATGACGCGCGACCGCGACAAGCTGGAGCGCTCGCTGGGCGGCATCAAGGAGATGGGTGGCCTGCCTGACATCCTCTTCATCATCGACACCAATAAGGAGAAGCTGGCCGTCGAGGAAGCCAACAAGCTGGGCATCCCGGTCATCGCCGTGCTGGACAGCAACTCGGACCCTCAGGGCATCACCTTCCCGATCCCCGGCAACGACGACGCCATCCGCGCCATCACGCTGTACTGCGACCTGATCGCCGGCGCCGTGCTGGACGGCATCAGCGCCGAGATGCAGGCCAGCGGCCAGGACATCGGCGCCGTGGAGGAACTTCCCGAGGCGCTGCTGCCGAGCCACGAGCCGGCGCCGCATCACGGCCTGGCCGCCGCCGAAGCCGAGCCGGACGTGGCGCTGCCGGAGCTGGAAGCGGCGATGAGCCAGCCGATGC
>CAXUNZ010000128.1:0-9167 GCA_964252525.1 uncultured Acetobacteraceae bacterium | reverse complement strand
TATTTGTAGGGGCGGGTGGGCAGCAGAAACGGAAGTCTTGGGCCGCGACACGCGATTGCGTGCTACGCATGACGGCCCAGGGCCTCACCCTGGCGCTTTTAGCGACTGATGACGGGAGAAAGAGCCGGCTGCCGCCAAGCCATCTGAACCGGCATGGCTCTATAGGCCGCCAGGCTGCGGCCGATGCCGGCTTGTGCCGCCGGCAGAAGGAAGCGCCGGTTGAAACCGAATATCGGTGCGGCCGCGCCCGAGGCTGTGGTCACGGTCCGCGGCGGCGGCGCCGCTGACTGTTGCGTGCCCGCAGGCAAAATCACCGCCGGCTCGCGGGAGCGCATATCCAGCTGGGGCGTGCGCATGACCTCTCTCGGCGGCTTCAGGCTGGGCTTGTCGGGCAGCGCCCACTCCTCCAGCACCTTCTTTTCGTAGGCGAGGCCAACCGCCGGCGTCATGGAGTGGTAGGCCGCGGCCGCCCTGGGCCAACTTCCTGTGGCGGCGAAGAGGTCCATCAGCAGCTTTGCGGCATAGGCGGCGTTGGCCGCCGGGTCGAAAGCCTGGTCCAGGCTGGCGAAGGCATCCGGATGGTAGAACAGGTTGACCTGCAGGCAGCCGACATCGACGGAGCGGATCCCCGAGGCGCGAAACTGCCGCACCGCCTCCATGGCCGCCGCCTTCGTGGGATAGAAATGGCCCACGCCGGCGGCATTGACCGTCCACGGCCAGGGATTGAGCGCGCCGCCGCTCGATCGGCCTGATTCGATCCTGCCGATGGCGGAAAAGAAGGCATCGGGGATGCGGGTATTGTGCTCGGTGGCGGCGATGGCGGCGCGGCAGAGCTGGGAAGGGTCGGCGTCAGCCTCATTGGCCAGCGGCACACTGCTCCAGGCCGCCGCATCGGGCCTGATGCGAGTCAGAGCGCCATGGGCTGGTTGGCAGCAGAGGATCAGGCCTAAAGGTCCAAGAAAGCGCGTGGGCGGGGGCATGGCGTGACGGTGCACACATGGCGTGAACCAAAGATGAAGATGGAACAGCCGCATACCCCCGCCGGCAAGGTTCTGCTGCACTGCAAAAAAGGTCTTGCAAGCGGAGGCGCCCCGCCATAGATTGTGCAGCGCAGCGAGGCTTCGGCTTCGCTGTTTCTTGGACGTTTCCTCCCTAAACTGGCGGTGCCGCAAGGCACCGCCTTTTCTTTATACGCCAGCCGCAACGTGATCGACCGACGGTATGGCGCGTCGGCCGCACGTGAGTTAAGGTTTGTCCCACGTGTTGAGACGAGACCGCTCAGCTTGATAAGCGTTGCTCATTTTCTCAGGGTACGAAGAGACTCCAGAGCGGCCACGTCGCTGGAATATGGTCTGGCGGGCGGTGTTCTGGCCATGATCCTTGGAAGCATCTTCATCCATGTCGGTGGCAAGATCGGTTTAAGCTTAGCGGCGATCGCGCGTGCGATCATGCCCGCTCATTAGAGAAATCTCAATTTTTACCTACATTGCACTTCATAATTTGGATTGACTGCTGCGGCTTGGAACCGTATGGATAACAGAAGAATTTACAAAGCCGCGGCCCGTTGCCGGGACAAAGCTTTGCAGTAGTGGGAAAGCCAGCCTCCATGACAAACGCCCTCAATCTTCGCCGCTTCCTAAACGACAGGCGCGCGGTGACCGCCTTGGAATATGGGATTATTGCCGGAATTCTCGGGCTTGTGCTGATTTCGATCTTTACAACTTTCGGTACCAAGCTGAGCGCGCTCTTTACTCGGGTTGGCACCAGCATCTGAGCAGAAAAGCCGTGGTTTGGCCTTTCAGGCCACTCATCTCTACTTTAGTGCGTCCGCGATCGCCGGCAGTTGCTTGAGCAGGGCGGCCACGTCGCCTTTAAGTCTGGCCAGGCCCGCGCGGCGTTCCAGGCTCGCCTCGTCCACATACAAGGCGCGCGCGATTTCGATCTGAATGGCATGAACGCCCCGCCGCGGCCGGCCATAATGGCGCGTCACGAACCCGCCGGCGTAGGGATCGTTGCGTTGGATCTGGTAGCCCCGTCCGGCGAAGAAATGCTCCATCTGCCGCGTCAGCATGGGCGCGCAAGATACGCCGTGCCCGTCGCCCAGGACGATTTCGGGCGGCTTCGGCCTGCCGCTGGTCGCGGAGCTGGGCATGGAGTGGCAGTCGATCAGCAGGCAATGGCCGAATTGCGCCAGCGTTGCCTCGACCAGGCCGGCGAGGGCGTCGTGATAGGGCTGCCAGCACGTGCGCACCCGCGCTTGCGCATCGGCAAAGCGCAGGCGGATCCCATAGATCGCCTCGCCATTGGCGACCACGCGCGCAATCGTGCCGAGCCCGGCGCCCACGCGTGGGCTGGTCGTGTTCACCCATGGAGGGAGCGCATCCTCGAACATCGCGGGATCGAGTTCCCACGCTTCACGGTTCACATCGCAATAGGCGCGGGGGAAGGTGGCCGCGATCAGCGGCGCGCCATGCAGCGGGGCGGCGGCAAACATCTCATCGACATAGCTGTCTTCGCTGCGGCGAAGCGTTGCCTCGTCCAGCCTGGCCGTGGCGCGGAAATCGGCGCTGTAGGCGCGGCCGGAATGGGGTGAGGAGAACACCACGGGCAGGGTCTGGCGCTGAGGCTTGCGGATGGTGCAGCAGCCGGCGATTTCGCTGAGGGTTGTGGTGCCCGCGTGATCCATGCGGTCACGATGGCATGGGTCGGGTGGGTGTCACAGTCAAAGAAGGAGATGATACTCGTTGATCCCGCCGACGGCGCACAGCGCGCGAGCGCCGCTTCATTCGGACCTGGCGCGCCGGTCAAGGTTCAAGAACGCAGCAGCCACGCTCTTCGCCGCATACTCATGGTGTGGCGGCTTGGTTGCACCGGGTGTGATTTTGGGCGCGCATCAATGGATTACGGCAACATTAAGGCCGATTCGTACCACCACGGAGCTGTGTTAACGATTTATTTGACAACACACTCGGCCGTTGCTTCGCTGATCCGGTGATGGTTTGTCATGGGCAGTGGAGGAGGTGCTGATGTTCCCGACCGAGCCCCAGGAACAGGACGTGCTTTTCACGGCCAATCGCCTGCTGCAGGACGCACTGGAACTCGTGCCCGAGGTGCCGACGCAATCGGCGGCCCGTGCCGCGGTCGAATCCAGCTTCAAGCGCCAACGGGAAGCCGCGTTGCAGCGCAATGGCCGCTTGAGGACCATCCAGGCGCTGCACCGGCCCAACAAATAAGCGCCCAAGCGTCTGAATTCGTGGCAAGTGGTGGGCGCAACAGGGATTGAACCTGTGACCCCTACCGTGTCAAGGTAGTGCTCTACCGCTGAGCTATGCGCCCCACTTTGCGTCGCCTGATCTAGCTTCTGCCCTCGGCCCACGCAAGCCGGTCAGCCTGCGCCTGTCTCGTGGCTGTCATCGAAGCTTCACAAAACTGCAATCGGGCTGTCTTCATCGCCCTTTAGGTTCCGCCGCAAATCGCGCCAAAGCACGATGTTGTACCCAGCAGGAGTCATGATGAAATCCACCCGCACCGCCTTAGCCGCAGCCACGTTGATGGCTATAACGGCGCTTGCGGCCCAGGCCGAACAGATCACCGGCGCGGGATCGACTTTTGCGCAACCGGTTTATCAAAAATGGGCCGACATCTCGGCGGCAAACACCGGCATTACGCTGAATTATCAGGGCGTCGGCTCGGGCGCCGGGCAGAAGCTCGTTTTTCAGCGCACGGTTGATTTCGGCGCCACGGACGCGCCGGTGCCTTCGGCCAAGCTGATGCAGAACAAGCTGATGCAGTTTCCCACCGTGATCGGCGCTGTCGATATCGCGGTGAACCTGCCGGGCATCGGGGCTGACCAGATCAAGCTCGACGGCCCGACGCTCGCGGCGATCTATATGGGCGGGATCACCAATTGGTCCGATCCGGCCATCGCGAGGCTGAATGCGGGTCTGAAGCTGCCGAGCCTGCCGATTGCGCCTGTCTATCGCGCGGATGGATCGGGCACGACCTACGTGTTCACCGGCTATTTGGCCAAGGTAAGCCCAGAATTCAAATCTCGCGTCGGCGTGGACAAGGCCGTGAGCTGGCCCGCCGGCACCGGCGCCAAAGGCACGGCGGGGGTGGCCGGTGCGGTGCGCAACACGATCGGTGGACTGGGCTACGTGGAAAGCGCGTATGCTTCGCTCAACCATCTCACGACCGTGCAGTTGCGCGCGCATGACGGCGCATTCCTCAAACCCACGCAGGCGAGTTTCAGTGCGGCGGCGGCGGCGGCCAATTGGGGCGTGGCGCGGGATTTTGCCGTCGACATGAACGATCTGCCAGGCGCGCAGTCATGGCCTATCGAAAGCGCGACATTCGTGTTGCTGCCGCAAAACCCCAAGGACGCGGCGCGCGGGGCCGCGGTGATGAAGTTCTTTGCCTGGGGCTTGGATAACGGCGATGCCGGCGCGCAGGAGTTGCTGTACATACCGCTGCCGGCGAAGGTAAAGGCGCAGATCAAGGCGGCCTGGAAGAGCATGATGTAAAGTAAGATTGGGGGAGATGTGCCATCCCCCTCGGCTCTTACCTGGGACTTAATCTTGTCTACGAGTTTTTCCTCCGCGCGCCGCGCCAAGCGTAAACAATCCGATTGGGGCGATGCGCTGTTCTCCACGCTCGCCCACGCCTGCGGTGTTTTCGTCTTGCTTCTCCTCGGCGCCATCATCGTGCTGCTCTTTCTGGGCGGGCTGCCGGAATTTCGCACGGCGGGCTTGTCGTTCCTGACCTCACCCTCCTGGAATCCCGTCACCGAGCGGTTCGGCGCCCTGATTTCGGTCTATGGCACCGTGACCACTGCCATCCTTGCCCTTATCCTCGCCGTGCCATTGGCGTTCGGCGTGGCATATTTCCTCACCGAACTGGCGCCTTCGTGGTTGCGGCAGCCGATCGGCACGGCCATCGAGCTGCTCGCGGCCGTGCCTTCGATCATCTACGGCATGTGGGGCTTCTTCGAACTGGCGCCTTGGTTGTCGGCAACCGTGCAGCCGGCGCTCAGCCATGCCTTTGCGCATGTGCCTGGGCTCGGGCGCGTCTTTGGCGAGCAGCCTGGAAACTCCTCCATCTTCACCGCCGCGGTCGTGCTATCGATCATGATCACGCCCTTCATCGCGGCAACGATGCGAGACGTGTTCCTGACCGTGCCGCCAATGTTCAAGGAAAGTGCCTTCGGCGTCGGCTGCACGACATGGGAAGTGATGTGGAACATCGTCCTGCCCTATACGCGCGCATCCGTCATTGGCGGCATCATGCTGGGCCTGGGCCGCGCGCTGGGCGAGACGATGGCCGTGACCTTCGTCATCGGCAACACCAATCGGCTCAGCCCCAGCCTGTTTGCGCCAGGCAATACGATCGCCTCTCTGGTGGCGCTGGAATTCCCCGAAGCAGATCAGGGCAGCCTGCATCTCTCGGCGCTGCTGGCACTCGGTTTCATATTGTTTGTCATCAGCTTCGCCGTGTTGGCGATATCGCGCCTTTTGCTGCGGCCAAGGGCGCGCGTATGAGCGCCGCTTTGGAGGTGCCTTCGCGTCATGCGCGCATCGGGCGCCGGCTGCTTCGCCGCCGCCGTGTCGGCGACGCCGTTGCGCGTGCGCTGGCAACGATTGCCACGATCGCGGCATTGGCCATGCTCGCCTGGATTTTGGCGACACTGCTTTGGCTGGGCGTGCGCGGACTGACGTTGCACGCGCTCAGCACCGTCACGCGCGCCCCCGGGTCACATGGCGGCCTTGCCAACGCCATCATCGGCAGCCTGATTCAAACCGCGCTCGGCACGGCGATCGGCACGCCCATCGGCCTGATGGTCGGCACCTACCTGGCCGAGTATGGCGGCCGATCCGTGCTCGGCAATGCCGTGCGCTTCATCTCCGACATCTTGTTGTCCGCGCCATCGATTTTGATCGGCCTGTTCATCTACACCGTGGTGGTGGCGCCGATGGGGGGGTTTTCTGGCCTGGCGGGCGCGGCGGCCCTGGCGGTGATCGTCATCCCCATCGTCGTGCGCACGACCGAGGATATGCTCAACCTGATCCCCATATCCTTGCGAGAGGCTTCGATCGCGCTGGGTGCGCCGCGCTGGAAGACGATCGTCTTCGTCTGCTACCGTGCGGCGCGGGATGGGCTGCTGACCGGCGTGCTGCTGGCTGTGGCGCGCGTGGCGGGCGAGACGGCGCCACTGCTCTTCACCTCCTTGGGCAACTCGGACTATTCGGGCGTAGGCTCCGCCATGGCCAGCCTGCCGGTGACGATCTATCAATACGCGGCCAGCGCCTTTGACGATTGGGTGCAGCTTGCCTGGACCGGCGCGCTGCTGATCACACTGGGCGTTCTGAGCATCAACATCACCGCGCGCCTGTTGCTGCGCCGCCGCTGAAGGAATTTTGATGGCGCAAATATCGCAACAGGCCGGCGAGGTGATGGCGGCCAACCTCGCCGGCCAAGCGCGCGGCGTGGCCGACGTGCCGGCGCGCATGGCCATTCGAAACCTCGACTTCTATTACGGCAACAATCGCGCGCTGAAGGGCATTACGCTCGACCTTCCGGAAAAGCGCGTCACCGGCATGATTGGGCCGTCTGGCTGCGGCAAATCGACGCTGCTGCGCGTGCTCAACCGCATGTTCGATCTCTATCCAAATCAGCGCGCCGATGGCGAGGTGATCATGGAGGGGCGCAATATCCTCGATTCCGGCACCGATCTGAACGCGCTGCGCAGCCGCGTTGGCATGGTGTTCCAAAAACCCACGCCGTTCCCAATGTCGATCTATGACAACATCGCCTTCGGCGTGCGCTTGCACGAAAAGCTCTCGCGCCCGGAAATGGATGGGCGCGTGGAATGGGCGCTGGCCCGCGCCGCGCTGTGGGGCGAGGTGCGGGACCGGCTGAGATCGCCCGCTTCCGGCTTGTCGGGTGGCCAGCAGCAGCGCCTGTGCATTGCGCGCACCATCGCCGTGCGGCCCGACGTAATTTTGCTCGACGAGCCGACATCGGCGCTCGATCCCATCAGCACGCTGAAGATCGAGGAGCTGATCGATGAGCTCAAGCGGGATTTCACGATCGCGATCGTCACGCACAACATGCAGCAGGCGGCGCGCTGTGCCGATCAGGTCGCGTTCTTCTATCTGGGCGAAATGGTCGAGGTCGGGCCGGCGGGCCAGATCTTCACCGCACCCAGGCAGCGCAAGACGCAGGAATATATCACCGGCCGGTTTGGTTGAGGAGGGCTGCGAGCATGTCCGATCTGGCGCAACACATCGTCAAAAGCTTCGCGCAGGAACTCAAGCAGCTCAGCGACATGCTCGTCGAGATGGGCGGCATGCTGGAAAACCAGCTTGCCGCGGCCACAAATGCGGTCATGCAGGGTGATAACGCCTCCGCCACGATTGCCATGGAGCAGGACCCCGCGGTCGATGCGCTGGAGCGCGATGTCGAGCAATTGGTGATCCGCATGCTGGCGCTGCGCCAGCCCATGGCCGGCGATCTGCGCCAGATCGTCGCCTCGCTGAAGATTTCCAGCGATCTGGAACGCATCGGCGACTACGCCGCCAACGTCGCCAAGCGCAGCATCGTGCTCAACCAGTTCAACCTGCCTTTCAAGCTGGGCGGGCTTTCGCACCTGGCGCGGCTGGTGCAGGAAAACCTGAAACTCACCATTGATGTCATCGGCGATTACGATCCCGGGCGCGCAATTCAGGTCTGGCGCGCCGACCAGGCGGTGGATGATATCTACACGGCCATTTTCCGTGAGCTCATCACCTACATGATGGAAGACCCGCGCAACATCACACCCTGCACGCACCTTCTGTTCGTCGCCAAGAACCTTGAGCGCATCGGCGACCATACGACCAACATTGCCGAGACGGTGCATTACGCCGCCACCGGCGAGGTGCTGCCCGAAGGCCGGCCCAAAGGCGAGAGTTCGGCCTATACGATCGTGCGGCCGAGGGAAAACTGAGTGAGAGGATGGCTCCATGGATGGCGTATTCAGCCAGATGTCTGATGCGGCCTCGCTTGCCAAACCGCTCGTTCTGATCGTGGAGGATGAGGCGGCGCTGGCGACCATGCTGCGCTACAACCTCGAACGCCAGGGCTTTCGCGTCGATGAAGCCGGCGACGGCAACGAGGCGCTGACGCGCATAGCCGAAAACGTGCCCGACATCGTGCTGCTCGATTGGATGCTGCCCGGACTGTCCGGCATCGAGGTCTGCCGGCAGATCAGGCGCCGCTCGGCCACGCGAGATCTGCCCGTCATCATGGTGACGGCGCGCACTGAGGACCAGGATGCCGTGCGCGGCCTGAATACGGGTGCCGACGATTACATCACCAAGCCCTTCAACATGGACGCGCTATTGGCCCGCATGCGCGCGCTGCTACGGCGCGCCAATGCCGTGCCGGCCAAAGGCCGCATGGTCTTTCACGACATTACAATGGATCTGGCGGCGCATCGTGTCTCTCGCAACGGGCGCCCCGTGCATCTGGGTCCCACCGAATTCCGACTTCTCGAGTTTTTCATGCAGCACCCGCGGCGGGTTTTTTCACGTGAGGAACTGCTTGATGCGGTGTGGGGACCCGATATCCACGTCGAGCCGCGCACGGTGGATGTGCATATCCGGCGGCTGCGCAAGTCGATCAATGGCGATGCGGAGCTGGATCTGGTGCGTACGGTGCGGGCGGCGGGGTATGCTTTGGATACGGAGCCTGTGTAGGGAAGAAAGTAGTCCTTTTTTAAAAAAAGGACCAAAAAACTTTTGCAATTTATCAGTTGACTGGTGCTTTCTGGAAGAGTCGTCTTTACACGATTTGATATTACCTTCAAGCAGGCGGGTCCAGATACAGTGGACTGCGCAGATACCGCTGCAGCCAGAACCGCGCCAAGACCCCGACCGTCGCCGCCACCGGCACCGCCAGCATCACGCCCAGAAATCCGAATGCCGCCCCGCCGGCGAACAGCGCGAAGATCACCCACACCGCGGGCAGTTCCACCCGATCGCCCAGGAAGCGCGGATAGATCACGTATCCCTCCAGCACCTGGCCGACGACAAAGACCAGAGCCACGCCGATGACACCCTTCCAGGTCGGAAATTGCGCAAACGCCAACCCGATTGCCGTCACCGCGCCGGTGATGCTCCCGACATAGG
>CAXUNZ010000127.1:0-9259 GCA_964252525.1 uncultured Acetobacteraceae bacterium | reverse complement strand
CGGTATTGTGTAGCACCCGCCACGGGTGCACGTTGGCCACAGTGTTGCCGCGCGGACACGCTCTGATGCTGCATCTACTTAGTCTTCTCCTGTTGGTCGGCATCGGGCTTATTGTCCCAAGTTTCCACACTGTAGAGGCCGCTCAGTATGGGATAAAACAACCCATCAATACCAGCCCACGCGGCAAATCTTTGAGTATAGATGCGACCGAACACGTCGCCGAATGTCACGAATCCCTTAATGTAATAGACTTTTGTGCCGGCCAATACAGCCGCGTGGTCATCAGAAATGTCAATAATTTTGCATGGGCTGTCTACCCCGCCATCAAAGGTTGCGTTTCCGCCTACTGCGTTGATCGCAACGCGCGCGGCTGCGGGATCGTAAGTGGCGAACGGGCTGATGTCATCTTTGCTAATTATACTGCACTCGCTGGAGAGTGCCGAAATTGTGGCGGGGGTTTTTCCCATGTTTATAAGCGAGTAAGATATCTCTGCGGACTCAGTTTCACTGCCGGGAATCAGTTTAATTTGGCCTATGGCAAATCTCGCCCTTTCATCAGTAACGGACTGTTCGCGAGCGGACTCCATTTCGGAGGTCTGCTTTATCATGGTACGCCGTGTGCTATCGGAATCCCAGCTGCCAACCACGATCGCGACGATGCCTACGATAGCGGCGGCCCAAAGCCCAACTACCTCTGCCTTCTCCCAGCACCTTTTGCTTCTATTATGGGGGCTTTCCTCATCCGTGTATCTATTTATTTGCTCAACAAGTTCTTCGACCGACGCGACAATCTTTTCTATATGGGCGTCTTGGGTGGATTCGTGCCTTTCACGCTCGGCTTTACGCTTATCTTCTTCTGTTTTTTGCCGAATCCGCCTTCTGTATTTGGCGTCACGATAAGACATTTTGCCCTCTTTTAGAGGCAAGCCTTAAACCCAATCCTCCACCCGCAAGGTATGCAAGCCAATCGCGCGCATGACGGCGAACAGGAACCATGCTGGAAACGCCCCCCTGTTGACCTTAGCGGCCACGGACGTTTCGGTCTCAGGAATCCCCATCTTGGTCAAGCGGTCGGCCAGCTCGGCATAGGCCACGTCCGCGCGCTTCAACTCAGCCTTTAGGTGCCGTTTGGCGTGATCCGCCCATCTCTCGCTTGTTCCGGCCATCGGTTTCCCTCCACAATCGGCTGGAAATCGACATAAGTGTCGATTTCCCTATTGCAAGAGGGTGCAGGATAAACTACATATCCGTCGATCAAGCGACGGATATGACTAGTGGCTCAACACTTCCTCCTCAGCGCCAAGGCTCGGACCCTCTCCCTGGGCGCCGTCCTCCGCATGGATGATCGCACCGCTGAGACGTTCTTTGCCGGCATCCGTTGGGCAGAGACGAACGGCAAGGCCGTGTGCCCCCACTGCGGCTGCGGCATCTGCTATAAGGCCCGGCGCGGCAACGGCGCCCTGCGCTTCCGGTGCAAGGCGTGCCGCAAGGATTTCAGCCTTACGTCCGGCACCCTGTTCGCTTTCCACAAGCTGCCCTTGCAAACCTACCTCGCGGCCATCGCGATCTTCTGCAACGAGGTAAAGGGCAAGAGCGCCCTGGCTCTGAGCCGGGACCTGGACGTGCAGTACAAGACGGCGTTCGTGCTGTCTCACAAGCTGCGTGAGGCGATGGCTTCCGAAATCAAGGGCATGCACCTGGGCGGTGAAGGCAAGACGGTCGAAATCGATGGCGGCTATTTCGGCGGCTACGTGAAGCCCGCCAATGAGAAGGTAAACCGCCGCGATCGCCGCCTCGCCAAGAACCAAAACGGCAAGCGCCAGTGTGTGGTCGTGATCCGCCAGCGGGACGGCAGGGTGCTTCCCGCCGCTTTCCGCTCAGAAGCGGATGCCCTGTCCTTCATCCGCAACCGGGTTGCCCGTGAGACCGAAATCCAGGTGGACGAGTCCGGCGCATGGAGCGACCTCGCGAGCCGCTACGTCGTCAAGGTCATCAATCACTCGGTTGCCTACAGCCTGGACGGTTGCTGCACGAACGGTGCCGAGTCCTTCTTCTCTCGTATGCGTCGCGCCGAAGCCGGCCACCATCACCACATCGCTGGCGTGTATCTGGGCCGCTACGCCCAAGAGAGCGCGTGGCGCGAGGATCACCGGCGGGTGGACAACGGCGGGCAGGTCCGGGGCGTGGTCGGGCTGGCGCTGGCTTCTAAGCCCAGCGTGGACTTTTGCGGGTATTGGCAGCGGTCTATCACCACCTAAACATCAGCGTCTCATCCTGCATTCTATCCATGAGCACTTCGACGAAATTATCGTCTTTCTTGGTTGACACTGCTGTTACGCCATTACTTTTAATGCGATTAACCCGGAGACTGTCCGGTACACCTCCTTCAAAGTTCACTCTAATGGACACGTTCAAATGAGGATAGATGGTTGACGAAAACTGCATCGTTGGATGTTTACCGTTGTACTCGTTTTGACAAGTATAAGTTTGTTTGCGCGTCACCAAACGTCTTCTGAAAAAGCTGTGCATGTGTTCTGGATCAGCGCCAAGGATAAAGCCTGGAATTAACAACATCCACCAGCGATAAGGAATCTCGCACCCGAATTCGTGCATGATATCAAATCCGGTCGTAGCGGTGCCAGTAAGCCAAAAGCTGCTATTTAATTCTCGCCCCAAGCAAAAGGCGCTCATGTTTATATCACTTTCTGGAATCAACCCTTCGCTAGAAGTAGTGGTTACTCCAGAGAAATAGGCCGTGACATTGCTTTGATTTGCCCTTAACGTTTGGTTGCGCCTGACTACGGCTTTGGACTTATCCGCGTTAAGTGTCGCCTCAACCCTAGTTCTAACAACCGTAATAGGCACTTTGTGGTAGAGCCAATTTACAAGCAAAAGGTAGCCGGACGCTGTCACAAACAACACGCAAATCGCTCTCATAAAATAGGCGAGTGTCCAATGCGGCTGTAGAAATAAAGATATGACCGTGTAGGTAACGCCGGGAGGTGCCGTTCCAGACGGCCCTTCTATGAAGGCAGGGTAGATTATTCCGCCCAAAGCAGCGACTAAAATTACAGCCGCAAAGAGAGAACTGACGCTTTTCATGAAAAACCCCCCATCACACACTATGGATGGGGGGTTTTTGCACAATCCGTTACGCTCCTCAATTTAATCGTGAGGAACCTAGATCGTCTCCTTTGTTCGCGACATAAGATGCTCCCCGTGCTTGATGTTAAAGAACAACCACAATGTGGTTTCGCGATCACCCGCAAAACAGATACTGGCATTGCAGGTCTGGTCAGGTCGAAATGCAGAACGCGGGAACCCCAGGCTCCTTCCACATACGTAGCGACTATGCCGCTGAACATGGACTACAGGCGGTTCACCCCCAACGTCAAACGTTGAAAGACGTTCCGAAAGGTATTTCTGCAGTTTTTAATGTAACAAGGCAGCAAATAACCGTCAGAGTTTTCGCAAGACTAGAACATACCCTGGCTTTTGCGCGTATTGAGATAGATACCGTCTATTTGGACCCGCTTGAGGCGGCGTCGTCTGTCCTCCGCCACCTATACACCCCATCCAACTCCTCCCGCACAACCCCCTCCCGCCGCTTAGAAAGCGCCGCCCTCACGTTGTTGAGCAGGGTCTCCATGGCCGCCTTGGTGGCCACGTCCAGCCCATGCGCCTGAGCCACGTCCGCCGCAAGCTCCCGCACGGTCAGAGGCGCTGGCGCCTCTCTAAGCAGCCCCAGGATCGTCCGGGTAAGCTCTCCCGTCCGGAAGCGCGCGGGCTTTGTCCGCCTGACGACGGGCTTGATTGTGGCCGGGCGCTGGCTGGGATCGAACAGCCGCAGGGTTGTGTCCACGGCGGCAATCTCGGCCTGAACGCGCTGCACGCGCGCCTCAGCCTGGGATAGCTCGCCCGATAGCTCAGCGCGCTTGGTCCGTAGGGCAGTGATGATGTGGGGATCGGCCATCGCCGCAGGGTAGCGGCGGCCTGGCTTCTAGGTTGAAGCTGTGTAGTGGCGGGTGCTACATAATACCGGATCTGGGTTTGTGACAGGGCGGCAAGCTGAGCGGTGTGAAGCTGGGCGATTTCGGCCGCGGTCAGGCCGTGGATCTGCGCCGCGGTCAGGCCGGCGAGTTGGGACGTGGTGACGGCGCCGAGCTGGGTGCTGCTGAGAGACGCGATCTGGCCCGTGGTTAACGCCGCGAGCTGCGCGGTGGACAGTCCGCCCAGCGCCGCGGTGCCGAGGCCGGCGAGAGCCGCGGTGGTCAGCACGGGCAGTTGCGCGGTGGTCAGCGCGTCCAGGCTGTCCGTGCCCAGGGCGGCGAGGGCGGCGGAACCGAGGCCCGGCAAGGCGGCGTTGCTCAGCGCTGGCGTCTGCGCCGTGGTGAGCGCCGCCGCTTCGGCGGTGGTGAAGGCGGCGAGCTGGGCCGAGGTCAGGGCCGCGACCTGGGCGGTGGTGAGGCTCGCGACGTCTGCGGTGGCCAGGCCCGCGATGATGCTCGTGGAGAGGGCGGCGATCTGGGCCGGCGTCAGATTGGCGAGGGACATGGGAAATTGTCTCCGGGCAAGGCACCACGAGCGGGCAGTGCGACGGAGATCGTTATCCGCGAGAATTCCTAAGGAAGAGTTGGCCTGCGCACGAACTTAGTGAAGGTTGGGGGGAATGTGCCATTTCCCCCCAAACCCCCCGTCATCAGTTTAGGTACACCTAGACTCATGACGGGGGGTCTGGGGGGCAGGCACTGCTCCCCCAGGACTTTCTTGTGTTGTTTCATTAGCAAAAAATTCTTGGCCCTCGCCGCAAACCTGCCGCACCGAGTTGGGCGAGAGACATGGCCGGATTTGCAGCTTCAATCCAATTGCCGCGGCAGGCAGTGGATTTCCAGACAGCGACGTTCGAGCAGATCGTGGCGATGGCCGAACGGATCGGCGCCAACCAGGGTGCCGCGGCGGTGATCGCGCTGTATCGCAACTGGATCGCGGTGCAGAGCGGCGGCACGAAATATCTCTATGCAGCGTGGTTCAATCTGGGCGTGGAGCTGAGCTGCGCGGGCGACGCTGCCGGCGCGATCCTGGCCTATCGCACGTCACTGGCGATCAGTCCGGATTTTGCGCTGGCGGCGATCAATCTGGGCCTGGTGCTGGAACGCGGCGGCGACATAGAGGGTGCGCTGACGACATGGCAGCGCGCCACCCAAGGCGACGAGGCGCGCACAGGGCTGATCAATCACCAGGCGCGTCTGCTGGAAGCGAACGGGCGGCTGGAGGAAGCCGAAGCGCGCATGCGCGCCAGCCTGCTGACCTCGCCCGACCAGCCCGACGTCATTCAGCATTGGGTGCATATTCGGCAGAAGATGTGCGCCTGGCCGATCTTGCACGATCTTCTGCCCGGCGTGGGGAAAGCGGAGATGACGCGCTATTGCGGACCGCTGGCGGCACTGGCGCTGTTCGACTCCGTGGCGCAGCAAGTTGACGTGGGTGCAAGCTGGGTAGCGCGCAAAACGAACAGTGTGGCCGTGCCGCTCAGCCCGCCAGACGGCTATCGGCACGATCGTATCCGGCTGGGCTATCTGTCGTCGGATTTCTGCCGCCATGCGATGAGCTATCTGATCGCCGAGTTGTTCGAGCGGCACGACCGCGCGTGCTTCGAGGTTTATGGCTATTGCGCGACGCGGGAGGATGACAGCGATATCCGCCGGCGCGTGCTGGGGGCGTTCGATCATGTACGCTTCATCCGCGACATCGGCGACGGGGACGCGGCGCGCCTGATACGCGAAGACGAAATAGATATCCTGATCGATCTCAACGGGCTGACGCAGGGTTCGCGCATCCAGATCCTGCGCTGGCGGCCCGCGCCGGTGCAGGCGACGTATCTGGGATTTATCGGGCCTGTGCCTTTGCCGGAACTCGATTACCTGTTCTGCGACGATTTCGTCATCCCGCCCGAAACCGCGCCCGCCTATCGGCCCCGGGCGCTGGCCATCGCGGCCAATTACCAGGCCAATGACAGCAAGCGCGAAATGGCGCCGCCGACCACGCGGGCGGAGGCCGGGCTGCCGGAAGAAGGTTTCGTTTTCTGCTGCTTTTCCAATCACTACAAGATCACCGAAGACATCTTCGCCTGCTGGATGGATATTCTGCGCGAAGTACTCGGAGCGTGGCTGTGGCTGGTTGCCGACAATGCGTGGTCCATGGCCAATCTGCGCGCGGCGGCCGCGCGGGCGGGCGTCGATCCCGCGCGGCTGATCTTTGCCGGCCGCGTCAGTCCGGCGGCCTACATGTCCCGGTTGAACGTGGCCGATCTGTTCCTCGACACCTACCCCTACAACGCGGGCACGATTGCCAGCGACGCCATCCGCATGGGACTGCCGCTGCTGACGCGCATGGGCGAGGCGTTTGCCTCGCGCATGGCCGGCCGTCTGTTGACTGCCATCGGCGCCGATCAGGGGATTGCGCGCGATCACGCAACCTATGTGCAAACGGCGGTGCGGCTGGCGCGCGATCCGGACGCGTATGCCGCCTACCGCGCCCATTTCGGCAAACAGCGTTGGGACGAAACGATCGGCGATATTGCCGGCATGGCCGCGCAGTTCGAGCAGACGCTGCAACGTATTGTCAGGCGGCCGGGCGGCCAAAAAGGCGTGCAGCCGCGGTGCGATCATGGTTGAGGCAACGCAGGCGCGCGACGCCAGCCTGCCGAACGGCCAAACCACGCATCTTCTGGGCGCCTTGGGCACGCTTCTGGCGCGGCGGTGGCGGCGTGTGCTGTTCGTCAGCGTCATGAGCGTGGCGGCGGCACTGATTTACAATGCGGCGCATGGCCCGATCTATACCGCCCGCCTGCGTGTTCTGGTCGCCCCGGGCGGTTCAAGCCTGGCGAACGCGCAAACGCAGGCGGAGGGCGACGCCTCCACCCTGGTCATCGCCGATCACGGCCAGGCCGCGCGCAACCTGGCCGCGTTGCTGAGCGATCCCGGTTTCATCGTGCGCCTGCTGCCCGCGCCGGTGCCGGAAGCGTCGGCGGCCCCGGTGTGGGCGCGGCTGATGGCGCGCCGCACCGCCGAACGTCTCGGGCTGAGCGCGGGCATGGACGCGCGGGAGGATGTCGGCGCGGGGCTGGCGCGCGGCTTTTCGGCCACGGCTCTGGGCGATACGGACGTGGTCGAACTGGTGCTGCGTTGGGGCGATCGGCACTTCGTCGCGGCGGGCCTGGAAGCCATAGCCGTGGGCACGCAGCGCGCGGTCGGCGACGCGGGCGCGGCGCGCGCGGCGCTGGCGCAGGCATCAAGCCGCGTGGCGGAGGCGCAGGCGGCGCTCGACGCCCTGGATGCGCGCGGCGGGCCGCCGGCCGATGATGGGCAGGTGCCCCGGCAGCGCGCGGCCATCCTGGCGCGCCTCGATACGGCGCGCGCGCAGGCTGACCAGATCAGGTTGACGATCAATTTGGCGCGGCACGCAAGCGCCGACGTGGATGCCGATTATCGCGGCGGCGGATGGGTGGCGGCGGCGGAGGCGGGTGCCGCGCCGAGCAAGGCAGGCGCGAAATTCGCGGCGCTGCTGGAAAAGAAGCAGGCTTTGACCAGCGCTCCCACGCCGGATGCGCGGGCCGTGGCGGCCATCGACAGCAGCATCGCGCAATTGCGCGTGCAGAATTACCGGCAGATCCACGCGCATTATGCCGATGAGATCGCTGCGGCGCAGGGTAGGCTGACGCCGCTGACCGGCGCCATCGCCGAGGACGAGGCGAGCCTGCGCGCGCTGGATGCCCGCGAGGCCGAGGCGCTGCTGGTGACCGAGGATCGCGCGGCCCGGCTGGCGCGCCTGGCCGAGGAGAAGAAGCGTTTACGCCAGGCCCGGCAACGCATCGATGGCGCCTGGCAGGAGGTGGGCGCTGTGCGTGTGCTGAGCCGGCCGCCTCCGCCGGCCGAGCCCGATTGGCCGGCACCCTGGGTGGTGTTGCGGGGTGCCGTCCTGGCAGGAATAGGCGCGGGGCTGCTGAGCGCCGCCGTGGCCGAGCACCGGCGCCGCACGATTGTCTATGCCAGCGACATTACGTGCCGGCTGGGAGTCGAGGTGCTGGCGTGCTTGGGCGAGGAACCCGGATGAGCCAGCGGGTCGTGGCCCTGGAACGCGCCGCGGGCGCTCTCCGCCTGTTGCCGGGCGAGCCGCCGCCCCCCTCCTGGTTCTGGCCGCCGCCCGATCCTGCCGCCATCAGCCTCGATCCCGCGCGGCTGAGCGTGTTGGCCACGCGCGCCTTGGCCGTGGGCGAGGCCGGGCAGACGGCGGTGGGCGTGGCCTGCCTGAACCATGGCGATGGCGCCAGCACCGTGGCTCGCGGATTGGCCACGTGCCTGGCCGAGCAGTTCGGCAAGCGCGTGGTGCTGGTCGAAGCCAACCAGCGCAGCCCGTCCCTGCGCCGCGCGCTTGGTCTTGCGGATGGTCCAGGGCTAGGGGATGTGGTGGCGCAACGGGTCCCGTTGGGTGCGGCGCTGCAGATGACCGGCAGGCACCGGCTTGTGCTGGCGCTGCCTGCTTCGCTGAGGCCGCAAGCCCGCCTGACCGCGGAGTCGCTGCGCGGCGTGCTGGCCACCTTGCTGGCGCACGCCGATGCGGTCGTGGTCGATTTCGCGCCGATGGCGCCATATCGGGACACGCTGCCGCTGTGCGGGAGTTTGGATGGGGTCGTTCTGGTGCTGCGCAGCGGTCACAGCGCGGAGGCGGAGGCACGACGTGCGATCGACGATTTGAACGGCCGTGCGGCGCGGGTGCTGAGTGCGGTTTTGAATAGGGCACGCGCAGCGTGGTAGATTTGTGCAGCGCGGCCGCCGCGGAAAAAGGCGTTTGGGGGAGAACATTGTATCCCCCCAAACTGCCGTCTCGCGTCGAAGAAGTTTAGGCGGCTTTGGCTTGGGCCTTGCTTGAGCCCTGAGTTTGTTCGGCGATCTGGCTCAGCAACGCATCCGTTTTCTTCTCTTCCTCTAGCGTCGTTTCGAGAAGCTTCTCGGCCTCGGCCAAGCCGAGCTTGCGTGCCCAGGTTTTGAGCACGCCGTAACGGGCGATTTCGTAATGCTCCATCGCCTGCGCGCAGCCGATCAGAACGTCGTCACCGACCTCGGTCTTGCCGAAATCCTCCTGATCTTCCTCCATCTCAGCGGTCAGACCCTGCATTGCCTCGCAGGTCTTGGCGCGCGCGGGCTTGCCTATCATTTTTAAATACTGCTGGAGGAGCTAGATCTTCACGGCTGTTTCCTCG
>CAXUNZ010000126.1:4907-9429 GCA_964252525.1 uncultured Acetobacteraceae bacterium | reverse complement strand
CGCAAGATGGGGCAAAGTCTGGCGTATCGACTACACGCTCCCCGGCTTGAATCTGCGCGGCTTCATCAATCGGGCCATCTGCTACATCCCGCCGCATGGAGCTTTCACGATTGAGGTCGCGATCGGACAAAGCATCCCGCCACTCACGCACTGATGGCGGTCCCGGCGCCCGAAATCCAGCAAATCAGGCGCCCAAACAAAAGGACAGAGTTTTTTGCTTCTTTTTTACAAAAAAAGAAGAACTTCCCTTCCTTTGCCCGCCTCACCGCGCAATCACCCAAGGCGTCACATACTGCTGCACCACCACCAGCCCCGCCAGCAGCAGCGTCAGTACCACGCTATGCTTGAACGTGCGCGCGAACACGCGCCCTTCCTGCCCTTTCAAATCCGTCACCGACACCCCCGTCGCGATATTCTGCGGCGAGACCATCTTGCCCATCACCCCGCCGGATGAATTGGTCGCCGCGAACAGCACCGGGCTCAACCCCAGTTGATGCGCCGCCACCACCTGCAAATTGCCGAACAGCGCATTGCCCGAGGTATCCGATCCCGACAGCATCACCGCGACCCAGCCCAGGAACGCGGACGCCAACGGATAGGCGAGCCCCAGCGCCGCCGCGCCAGCGCCTAGCGTGTAGGTCAGCCCCGCATAATTCATCAGATATGCCAGCGCGATGATCAGCGCCACCGTCACCGCCGCCAGCCAAATTTGCCGCGCCGTCCGCCCGATGCACGCCAACAGCCCCGCCGGTCCCACGCCGACCAGCGCCGCCGTCACCAGCGCCGCCACCAATATCCCCGTGCCTGAGGCCAGCGGCTGGAAGGACCACACCAGCGCATAGGCCTTGCCGTACAGCGTAATGAAAACCTGCTTGTCCAGGCCTGGCCAATGCACATCCACCTGCCCGATCGCCGGCACCTTAAAATGCGTCCAGACGATAACGACCACGGAAACCACCAGCCAAGGCAACCAGCCTTGCCACAGCGAAAAACCCGCCGGCGCCGGCGCCGTGGCCGCCGGCCGCATCGTCGCAAACGCCGCGTCCGGTGCCGGCCGCCAGCCGCGCAGAAACAGGATCGTCACGACCAGCGCGCCCAGAGAGCTGAACACGTCGGTCAATTGGTAATCGCCGTAATTGCTCGTCAGGAACTGCGCGCCGGCGAAACTGCCGCCCGCCACAAGCAGCAACGGCCACAGCGCCGCCACGCTGCGCCGCCCGCCGAACACGGCCATCACGTAGAACGGCAGCAGCAGCGCGAAAAACGGCAATTGCCGCCCCACCATCGCCCCCAGCACATCCGGACTCAACGATGTCACCTTGCCCAACACCGTGATCGGCGTCCCGAGCGCGCCGAAGGCGACGGGCGCCGTGTTAAAAATCAGCGTGAAGGTCAGCGCCTCGATCGCCGGCCACCCCGTCAAAATCAGCAAGGATGACGTAATGGCGATGGGTGTTCCGAAGCCGGAAACGCCCTCCAGCAGCGCGCCGAAACAAAAACCGATGACGACCAGCACCACGCGCCGATCGTCCGGCAGATGCGCGAACACCCAGTCGCGGAAGGCGGCAAAACGCCCGCTCTGCACGGCAATGTTGTAGAGCAGCAGTGCGGAGAAGACGATCCACATCACAGGCCACAGCGCGAACACCGCGCCGGCGAATGCCGCATTGATCGCCATGCCGGCGGGGAACCGCCACACCGCCACGGCCAGCACAAGCCCCGCCGCCAATCCCGCGGCAGAGGCCTGCCAGGCCGGCCTTTGCAACGCCCCCAGCATCACCAGCACGACGAGCACCGGTATGGCCGCGACAAGCGAGGACAGCAGCAAGCTCGCCGCAACAGGCGTGAGGATCTGATGAACCATGGCGTTTTCTCCCGGGCCATGGCGGCACGACGAGCGCAGGAAGGCAAGCCCCGGCCAAACAGACAAAAGTTTTTTGGTTCTCTCTTTCAAAAAAGAACAACTTTCTTTCCTTCTTTCCGGCCCCAGATACATCACCATGGACGACGAAGACTTCGACCAAGCCCTGATCACCAGCGCCTTCGCCCTGGCTGCAAGGGCCGGCTGGCGGGGCGTCAGCGTGGCGGAGGCCGCGCGCCAGGCCGGTCTTCCCCTCGAAGACGCGCGCGCCCGCTTCCCCAGTCGTGACGCGATCCTGCTCAGGTTTGGACGCCTTGCCGATCAGGTGGCGCTGCAAGGCGCGGCCACGGAAGGCTCGCCGAGGGACCGCCTGTTCGATGTCATCATGCGCCGTTTCGATGCGCTGCAGGTCCATCGCGCCGGCATCGCCACCCTGACGCACGCCTTGCCTGGCCATCCGGCGCTGGCGCTGGAACTGGCGCTGGGCACAAGCGGCAGCATGGCCTGGATGCTGGAGGGCGCGGGCATCTCGGCGCTGGGCTTGCGCGGAATGCTGCGCACGCACGGGTTGACCGCGGTGTGGCTCTATACCCTGCGGGCCTGGCTGGCCGATGACAGCGCGGATCTGTCCGGAACGATGGCGGCGCTGGATCGTGCGCTGGCGCAGGCCGAGCGGTTTGGCGATATATTGGAGAGGGGTGAGGCGGCTCGGCCGAAACCATTTCCGGAGTAAGGAAGAGGTTCTTTTTTGAAAAAAAGAACCTAGAACTTTTGTCAGTTTTGCTTTCGCAGCTTGGCGGCTCTCGCCTGCAATGATGCCGCTTCCGATCGTTCTGCGTAAGTCAGCGCTTCCTCAAGCCTGGCAGCGAGCGCGGGATGACGCGCGGCGATATCGAAAAACGCTTGCATTGCCATGACACGCACAATCCGGCTGCGGTCATGGCCGATGATCTGGCGCAGGCGGCCGCACAACAGATCCGCCTCATCCTCGCTCAGGCAGAGGCGGGACGCCATCGCCACCAAATGCCAGCGCAGGCCCGGCGTGCCATCATCCAATTCGCCGGACAGGATCGCCGCGCGACGATCGGCGAAGAGCGCCGGCATGTCCCGCCCAAGTTTTTCCAACGCATCGGCGGCACGCATGCGCACCACGCCGTCCGGATGCCTCAGGCAATCCCACAACTCATCGAACAGCGCCGGCTTCGCACGCACGTCCGCGGCAACCGTGTCGGCCAGGCCGATCGAGCGCCTGTCTCCGCCGGCCAGCCGCGCCGCCAGCCTCATTCGCCGCGCAGGCGATGCTTGGCCAACAACACCCGCGCATTCAGCAGAGCCAGCACGCCCAAGACCGCCGCATAAACAGCCGCCGCCGTGTCCTGTCCCGCCAGAGCACGCGAGAGGAACCACGCTGCCCCCGCGGCCGTCAGCGCAAAGCCGATCCCCGCGCCCCACCAGGACCGTGTCGCCGCCTGCCGCGCCCGCACATCCTGCGGTGCAATGCGCCTGGGCGCCGTCGCGGCGCCCGCGTAGAGCGGACGCACGGCGATAACGCGCCAGACCAGACCGCCGGCGATGAAGGCCAGGATCAGGGTCAGCCGGAAGGTCGAAATCCACGGACGCCATTGCCAGTACTGATCGGGGTCCAGGCTGAGCAGGCAAAGCGGCCCCAGCACCACCAGGAGCAGGACGGCGCCGGCCGCGCGGGTGAAAACGCCCATCCGGGCGCGTATGGCGGCACGCGTCGCGGGCGAGACGAGATAGGCTCCGCCGAAGCGCCCGAACGGATGGTAGATGAAATGGTCGCCCTCCGGCTCGAACCAGAAATCCGCGGCGCGCGCGGAGCGGCGCATGCGGCGCAGCCGCAGCCAGGCAACCAGGGGGATCAGCAACAGCGTGACGAGTGTGGCAGATCCGTGCGGTGCCGCATGATCCATGGCTTGTAACGATCCCGACAGAGAGAGGCGCGCCGATGTAGGAAGGTGGCCGCCCGGCAGGCAAGCGGCAATTTCCAGCGCCCGCCAAAGCGTGTAGGGTCCGTGCCCGAACGAAAACGCCAGGAGGCACCATGGCCGAACACGGCACGTCAAACAGCCAAATTACCGACGCCGCGCGGCAAGCCGCCGAAGCGGGCGCCAAGCTGGGCCAGGATGCCGTCCGGCGCACGGCCGAAACCGTCAGCACCTTCGCGCGCTCCGCGGCGGAGACCAACAAGGCTTTGTTCGGGGACATCACGCGCATGTTTTCGGAAATGCGCTTTCCCACCATGCTGCCCGACGCCGGCGTGCTGATGGCGGCTCACCGGCGCAACATGGATGTGCTGAGCCAGGCCAATCGCCTCGCGCTGGAAGGCGCGCAGGCCGTGGCGCGCCGGAACATGGAAATCATGCAGCAGACCATGACCGAGCTGACCGAGCACGTGCGCGAGCTCGCCAGTACCGACACGCCCCAGCACAAGGCCGCCCGCCAGGCCGAATTGGTCAAGCAATCCTACGAGCGCGCCATCACCAACATCAGCGAGCTGTCCGACCTGATCCAGCGCAGCAATGGCGAGGCCGTGGCGTTGCTGAACGACCGGTTTCGGGAGGCAATGGACGAGATCAAGGGGTTGCTCGACAAATCCGGCGAGAAACAGACTTAAGCACCGGGGCTCTGCCCCGGACC
>CAXUNZ010000126.1:0-4897 GCA_964252525.1 uncultured Acetobacteraceae bacterium | reverse complement strand
CCCCACAACCCGGGCCAAAAAACCAATACCCCCCCGGGGGCCGCCCCCGCACCCCGCTGGTGGGGCGAGGCCGCCCCCCCGGACCCCCGGCATCCTATGCCGTCAAAGAGATATTTCTCACTCTGCAGGGCGAGGGGGCGCAGGCCGGGAAAGTCGCCGTGTTTTGCCGCTTTGCCGGATGCAATCTTTGGTCGGGCAGGGAGCAGGACCGCGACACGGCTACATGCCGGTTCTGCGATACCGATTTCGTCGGCACCAATGGCACTGGCGGCGGCCGCTTCCGTTCGCCGGACGCGCTTGCCGACGCGATCGCCGCCCAATGGCAGGGCGGCGCGGCGAACCGCCTGGTTGTCCTGACCGGCGGCGAGCCGCTGCTGCAAGTGGACTCGCCACTGATCGATGCCCTGCACGCACGCGGCTTTGCCGTTGCGGTGGAAACCAACGGCACCATCACGCCCCCACCCGGCCTGGATTGGGTCTGCGTCAGCCCCAAAGCCGGCGCGCCGCTCGCCGCCCGCGCCGGCGACGAGCTGAAACTCGTCTATCCGCAAGCGGAGGCGCCGCCGGAGGCGTTCGCGGCACTGGCTTTTCGCCACTTTCTTCTGCAACCTATGGATGGGCCGGACGTGACACGCCACACACAGGCAGCCGTTGATTATTGTCTGAACCATCCGCAATGGCGCCTGAGCGTGCAGGCGCATAAGGTGCTCGGCCTGCGCTAGACGAGGACACACGATATGGATGGCACCTCCCGCGAGCTGGCGCCCAACAGCCTGGCAGAATATTGGATGCCCTTCACCGCCAACCGCCAGTTCAAGGCGGCGCCCCGGTTGCTCGTGGCCGCGAAAGACATGCACTACACCAGTCATGACGGGCGCCAGATCCTCGATGGCGCGGCCGGACTGTGGTGCGTCAACGCCGGGCATTGCCGCCCGCCCATCGCCGAGGCCATCGCGCGCCAGGCCGCGAGCATGGATTTCGCGCCCATGTTCCAGATGGCCCATCCGCAGGCATTCGAGTTGGCCGCGCGCGTGTGCCGGATGCTGCCTGATGGGTTGGATCACGTTTTTTTCAGCAATTCGGGGTCTGAAGCGGTCGATACGGCGCTGAAAGTGGCCCTGGCCTACCATCGCGTTCGCGGCGAGGGGCAGCGCACGCGGCTGATCGGGCGTGAGCGCGGCTATCACGGTGTCGGCTTCGGCGGCATTTCCGTCGGCGGCATCGGCAACAACCGCAAGCAGTTCGGCGCCATGCTGCCTGGCGTGGACCATCTGCCGCACACGCATGATCTGGCGCGCAACGCGTTTTCCCGCGGGCAACCGGCGCATGGGGCGGAACTGGCCGACGCGCTGGAGCGCATCCTGGCGCTGCACGATCCCTCCACGGTGGCCGCGGTGATCGTGGAGCCGATGGCGGGTTCGACGGGCGTTCTGATCCCGCCGGTGGGGTATTTGCAGCGGCTGCGCGAGATTTGCACCAGGCATGGCATATTGCTGATTTTCGACGAGGTGATCAGCGGCTTCGGGCGGCTGGGCGCGCCGTTCGCGGTCGATCTGTTCGGCATCGTGCCGGATATGCTGACCCTGGCGAAGGGGATTACGAATGCCACGGTGCCGATGGGCGCGACCGTTGTGTCCTCGTCGATATATGACGCGTTCATGAGCGGGCCGCCTGGAGCGATCGAGTTTTTCCACGGTTATACGTATTCCGCGCATGTGCTGGCCTGTGCCGCGGCGCTGGCCACGCTGGATGTTTACGAGGAGGAGGGGATTTTCGCGCATGCGGGCGAGATGAGCCCGTATTTCGAGGATGCGGTACACGGTTTGAAGGGACTGCCGCATGTCATCGACGTGCGCAATCTGGGCATGGTGGCCGGCGTGGAACTGGCGTCCCGGCCGGGGGCCGTGGGGGCGCGGGCCTATGATGTGTTCGTGGGATGCTATCAGGCAGGGCTGCTGGTGCGTGTGACGGGCGATATCATCGCGCTCTCGCCGCCGCTGATTGCGGAGCGGGCGCATGTCGATGAGATTGTAGGAGTGCTGGGGGATGTGATCAAAGCCGTCGCGTAGTTTGGGATGCGCATTCGAAGCAAATTTCGAGGTTAGAAAAAAGGTAAATTGACTTGGCACAACCAGAGGATAAAGCTCCGGCATGTTTCGTTATAATGCCTATCGCAGACCCAGGCGGGTATGACTCTGGCCATTTCGCTCGTGTCTACGAGCACTTACTCAGACCATCCATTGCAGCTGCTGGCTATACGCCAATCCGGTCCGACGATGCTGTCAAAACCGACTACATCGTCGTCTCAGTCATACAGAAGATAGTCGAATCCGATATCGTAATTTGTGATCTGAGCGGTCGAAATCCAAACGTAATGTATGAGCTCGGGGTAAGGCATGCGTTTGGCAAACCCGTGGTTCTGATAAAGGATAAGTTAACCGAGAAATGCTTTGATATTCAGGGGCTCCGGTATACTGAATATGATGAAACACTTAGAATAGACACGGTTCAGAAGGATATATCCCGAATAACTGCTGCAATTCGGGAGACCGCAGACTCTAAACCTGATGAGGTGAACTCCATAGTTCGATTGGCAGGTATAAAAACCGCCGACGCGCCAGTTTCGCAAGTCGTTTCGGCGGATACTGCTCTTGTTTTGTCATCCATCGCTGCTCTAGAAAGGCTTGTTCAATCGGCGGGCATTACCACGAGGCCTCAGGCGCCATTCTTTATTGTTAGGGGTGGCGGAGTCGTTCTACCAGATAACGAGGAGGTCGGGATTGGCGATCACATCTATAATAATCCCGGCAACCTGATTGGAGAGCTGATCGACATCCATCCCGCAACCAACAAAATATTCATCAGACGGGAGAGCGGAAAGGTCGAAGTTTTCAGTGGCGACTCGATTATTTCAAAAGACTTGACAACAATGCCATTTTAGGATAGCTGTTAGTAGCATAGTGCTCTACGTTTTCAACGAGGGCTTAGCGTCGGGAACAACAATCTCGAATGCACTTACCCGTAAGACCAGCCGCCCCGGCAACGGCCGAATTTCTCGTGTGACTCAGTCTCCATTGATGTATGTCGTCACACCCTCAACTAGTGGTGAAAATCCAACACTTGGGTCCGGTGTGACAATGGTCTCCGTCTTCCACCGAATGCCGCTTCGCGGGAAAATATGGGCACCAAGTGTCAGATTCTATCCACTAGCACGTCATTGCCGCGTCTGATCGACAGCGCCATGCGAAAATTGGTTGTGCCGAAATAAGCTGTCGCACGCCGATCCGAAATTCGTCGTCGTACCCCGCCGAGGTACGAAAATCGATCTGTGCCGAGACCATGAATATGTCAGTGCCCTCGGTCGTGAATGCCTCCGGATATGGCAGGCCGATCAAGCGCATATATTCGGTGAAGGCGACATCGACATACATCAGGTAATGGTGGTTGAAGACGATGCCTTGCATGTCGCACTCGGCCCATAGCACGCGCAGGGGATGGAAAAAGCGGGAGGCCTCGCTCACCCCCGTTCTTACTCGCTTGGATAGAGCACGCGCGTGGTGCGGCTGCGCGTGCCGTCATGCGGGTCGCGGAACGTGCGCGTCAGTACGTCCATGGCGGGATTACTGACACCGAACCAGAGTTTCTCGTTCACGAAATGATGTCGCAAATGGTAGCGCTTCATCCAACGTCCCGCCGCGGTGAGAGGCGTGGAGGGAACATGCGCGACCAGATGCACCCATTCGTAATGCAGCAGCGCCAGCATGGCGCCGAGCGCCAGGGCCGCGACCTGCCCCGCATCGTGCAGCACCGCGTAGGCGATTGCCGCGGTGACGGCCAGATTCGGTAACACATACCATAACGGCAGGAACAGCAGGTCCAGCCGGGCGGGTTCCAGATGATGGTCGTAATGCAGCCGGTGCTGCTTGGCGCGCAGCCAGGCCCAGCGCGACGGCCGGGCGTGGAACAGGAAGCGGTGAGTGGAATACTCGCTCATATAAAACAGCAGCGCGCCCACGCCTGCCAGCCAAAGAGGCACATGCAGCCGCCCTGTCGAGCCCGCAGCAATGATCGCCGCCGACAGCAGAACCAACACGCTATTGCTGCCATGCAGCATGAACTTGCCAACCATGCGCTGCCATCCTGGAAAAAGTTTTTTGGTCCTTTTTTAAAAAAAGGACTGCTTTCCTTCCTTGCTTCCGTCTCCCCGGCTTGCGCGAGACCGGACGCCAAGGCCACTCTGCCGCAACAAGCCTGCACAGGGAGCAGAGAAGATGCAAGACGTGCAAGCCCAAAGCGGGGTACGCCTGGGCGCCCAGGTGCGGGCCCACCCAGCCTTTGACGTGTTGATCCGCCGGCGCCGCGCCCTGTCGTTGGCGCTGACCGCAGCCATGCTGGTGATCTATTTCGGCTTCGTCTTCCTGGTCGCCTTCGCGCCCGCCGTCATGGCCAGACCCGTGTCATCCTCGATCACCCTGGGTTTCGTGCTGGGCCTCGGTGTGATCGTTTCGGCCATCGTGCTCACGGGGCTTTACGTGGCCCAGGCCAATGCCGCCTTCGATACGCTGACACGCCGCATTACGGAGGATGCGCCATGAGACGTCCATTCGCGCTCGCTTTGGCGGGCCTTGCCTTGGCGAGCAGCGCGGCGGCGGCCACGCCAGCGGCCACGACTACCAACAACACGGCGATTATCCTGTTTGGCGTGTTCGTGGCGCTGACGCTGGCGATTACGGCGTGGGCGGCGCGGCGGACCAGATCGGCGGCCGACTTTTACGCGGCCGGCGGCGGCATCACCGGGTGGCAGAACGGCATGGCCATCGCAGGGGATTTCATGTCGGCCGCCTCCTTCCTCGGCATCTCGGCACTGGTCTTTACCGCGGGCTTCGACGGGCTGCTC
>CAXUNZ010000125.1:0-9499 GCA_964252525.1 uncultured Acetobacteraceae bacterium | reverse complement strand
AGATTCTGGGGCTTTGCCCCAGACCCCACCAAAGGCCGGCGGCCTTTGGAAACCATTTTATTCGCCGCTAAGATCTCTCCGTCTTTTTTCCAGTTCCTCGGCGTACCGGCGCAGGGTGTATTGTTCCGTCAGCAAGCCGATCACCTGCATGCCCTGTTTGCTGTCCACGACGGCCAGCGCGTCGGCCTCGGCATTTTCGAACGCCGCCACGGCATCCTTCACGGTCATTTGCGGCAGCAGCACGATCCGCGTATGGTGCAGCAACTCGGCCACCGTTTTTGCATCGCTTTCGGCCGCAGCATGCGCATCGGCCAGCCACACGATGCCCGCGTATTGACCGTTCGGCCCCAGCGCAATCACGCGGTTGGTCGAACCAAGCGGGTTTTCGCGCCGGAAAACCGCCAGCGTCATGCTTGCCGACACGGTGGTGATTTCGCGTCGCATCATGCGCCCGACGGTCAGCGTGCGCATCCAGCCGACATCGACCGCGCTGCGTATGCTCTCGCCGCGCAAATGGAAGCGCCAGGTGGCGAAGCTGTAGCCGAAGGTACGCCGCACGGTCAGAGAGGAGACCACCGCCGCGGCGAGCACAGCCACGGTCAGCGGCAGGCTGCCCGTGCTCTCCAGCGCCAGGAAGGACATGGTCAGCGGGCCGCCGACCACGGCCACCGCCAGCGCTCTCATTCCCACCAGCGCATAGACCACTTCAGGAAACATCGGCAGCGGCGAGATCAGCAGCATGATGGCGGCGAACGCCTTGCCCAGCAGCGCGCCCATCAGCAGCGAGGCGTAGAACAGACCGCCGCGAAAGCCGCTGCCGATTGATATGGCGGACGCCATGGATTTCAGCCCGAGCAGCAGAAGCAGGGTACCCAGGCTAAGGTCGGCGGTCAGACCCGCCCGTAATGCGCCGTGTCCGCTGGAGAGCACCGAAGGCGCGAGCAGGGCCATGCCCCCGACAGCCAGGCCGCCCAGGACAGGCCGCAGCCAAACCGGCACACGGCTGCGGCGGAACAGATCCTCGGTGAGCGTTACCCCGCGCATGATGGCAATACCGGCGAGTGCCGCGGTGACGCCGAGGGCGATCAGCGGCAGGAAGGCCGCTGTTTCGGCGACGGAGACGAGCGGCACATCGAAGCCGGGCTCATCGCCTAGCAGCAGGCGCGTGACGGAGACCGCGGTCAACGCGGCCGCGACCACGGGCGCAAGCGTGGCCAGCGTGTAGGTGCCGATCACCAGTTCGTAGGCGTAAAAGGCGCCGGTGAGCGGCGCGTTGAATGCGGCCGCAATGGCGCCCGCAGCTCCGGCGCCGACCAGCACGCGCAAATCGGTGCGGCGGACGCGGAACGCCTGGCCCGTGCGGCTGGCGACCGCGGAGCCGATCTGCGCGTAGCCTGCCTCCAGCCCGACCGAGGCGCCGAAGCCGTTGGAGAGCATGGTCTGTCCGACCACCACCAGGCTGTCCCTGAGCGACATCTGCCCGCCATAAAGGGCGTTGGCCTCGATGGGATCGACCACGCGGCGTGCGGCGGCCAGCGTGGTCAGACCGACGAGCAGGCCGCCCAGCGCGGGCACAAGAGCAGTCCATGGCGCAATGCTGGCCTGGGCGGAGAGGCGTTGGCCGTGAGGGAGATGGTAGAAGAACTCGCGGCAGAACTGGGTTGAAACGTTCATCCCCACCACGATCAGGCCGACCACAACGCCCAGAAGTGCCGCGAGGAAGACGAGGAATATCTCGTCGCCGCGCACCAGGCTGCGCAGGGTGCGCGGCGCGTGGGCGACGGCAAGTTGAGTGGCGCGCACGCGAGCGCCGACGCGGCCCAGGAGGGGCAGGCGCTGGCGGGCGGAAGCGGCTAGGCCGGCGACTTCGGATCGGGCGGTTGTCACTGTGCTGCCGATAGCAGCACGGTGTGCTGAAGTGGGCCTAAAATCGGGTTTATGACGGACATGGTGCGCATGCTCGTGTGGCGAACCTGCCTGCGGGCGCCACGTTAGCGGATCATGTCAGACAACCCGCCATCCCCGCCGGGCAGCCCGCCGGGCCGGCCGCCTTCCCCCGATGGCCCGGTGCCAGTAGAGGAGCCGCCGATCGGCATTCCCATTCCCGAAGGCCCGGAGCCCATCCCGGTTCGGCTCCTGGATTGACTTTGCGGCGAGAGAACGGACGCTGGTGACCCTTCCATCCACCATGCGGCGCATCGGCGTGACCGGCGCCGGCGACGCCGATGTCCTTGTCGTCGAGGATGCGCCGATGCCGCGGCCGGGGCCGGGCGAGCTGCTGATTGCCGTGGAGGCGGCGGGCATAAACAGGCCAGACATCCAGCAGCGCAAGGGTCTCTACCCGCCGCCGCGTGACGCCAACCCTGGTCTAGGATTGGAAGTGGCGGGAATTGTGGCCGCACTCGGCCAGGGGGTGATTGAGTTCGGCATTGGCGATCGTGTTTGTGCGCTGGTCAATGGTGGTGGCTACGCCCAGTTTTGCGTCGCCCCGGCGCCACAATGCCTGCCTTGGCCGGCCGGTTATGACGCCGCCCGTGCCGCCGCGCTGCCGGAAACGTTTTTTACGGTTTGGGCCAACCTGTTCATCCTGGGGCGCCTGACGGCGGGCGAACGCGTGCTGATCCATGGCGGCAGCAGCGGTATCGGCACCACGGCGATCCAGTTGGCGCGAGAGTTCGGGGCGACCGTGCTGACCACTGTGGGATCGGCGGAAAAGGCGCGCGCCTGCGTCGAACTGGGCGCGCAGCACGCCATCAATTACCGTGAGCAGGATTTCGCGGCCGAAGTGCTGCGCCTGACCGAGGGTGCCGGCGTTGACGTTGTGTTGGACATGGTTGCCGGTTCGTATTTGCATCGTAATCTATCCGTGCTGACGATGGATGGCCGCGAAGTGATCGTGGCCGTGCAGGGCGGCACGCGCGACCCTGATTTCGACATGCGCTTGGTGATGATGAAGCGGCTGACGGTGACGGGCAGTACGATGCGGCCGCGCAGCACGGCGGAAAAGGGCGCGATTGCCGAGGCGCTGCGCGCACGGGTATGGCCCGTATTGGATGCGGGACGCTGCGCGCCGGTGATACATGGCCTTTTTCCCTTGTCGCAGGTGGCCGATGCCCATCGGCTGATGGAAAGCAGCGTGCATATCGGCAAGATCGTGCTGACAATTCCGGCTTGATCCTTCACGCCGAGAGCGCGGGTGAAGGCGCGCCGCTGGTTTTGCTGCATGGGCTGTTCGGACGCGCACGGAATTTGTCCTACTTGGCGCGCGGCCTCGCCGCGGCGCATCGTGTCATTTCGATCGATCTGCGCAATCATGGAGAGAGTCCGCACGCACCCGGCATGTCCTACGGCGATCAGGCCGGCGATGTGCTGGAGACGCTGGATGCGCTTGGCGCGCGGTCCGCGGACATGCTGGGCCATTCCATGGGCGGAAAGGTCGCCATGGCTTGCGCGTTGCATGCGCCCTTGCGTGTGCGGCGATTGCTGGTGGGCGACATCGCCCCCGTGGCTTACGCGCATCGCAACACTGCTGTGGCCGCGGCAATGGCCGCGGTTGTCCTGCGCCCCGGCATGACGCGGGCAGATGCGGCCGCGGCCCTCGCCGAAGACGTGCCCGATGTCGCCGTACGCCGCTTTCTGGTGCAGAATTTTCAGCCGGGCGAGGTGCCTGGCTGGCGCATCGGGCTAAATTTCATTGCGGCCGACATGACGGACATCGAGGCATGGCCGGATTCTGCGCTGGGCAGGTTCGAGGGGCCCGTGCTGTTCGTGTCCGGCGAGGCGTCGGATTATGTGCAACGCGCACACCATGGCGTGGCGCGTACGCTGTTTCCCGCCGCACGCTTTATCACGTTGAAGAAGGCAGGGCATTGGCTGCACGCCGACCAGCCCGAGGCGTTCCTGGGTGTCGCGCAGGCGTTTTTCCGCTGAGAAGGCCGATCGCGTAAAACTCTCACGCCCCCGTGAGTTTTTCCTGGTGCTGTTAACTGGGTGGTGATGGTCGGCACGTATCATGGTGCCCATCAGCAAAATTGACCCAGGAGAGCATCGTGTCTCAGCCAAAAATCTTCAACGGCCATGGTCAGTCCGGCGTGTGGACCGATCCCAATAACTGGCAGAACGGCGTTCCGGCCGGTCCGGCCGACAGCGTCATCGTCGAGAGCAACGCGGTGCTGAACGGCACGATTGAGGTCGACCAGGTGATGTTCCTGGGCAACGAGACTATCACGATCAACGGCAACTTGAAATCGGACGATAGCAATACCTGCAAGGGCGTGATGGTTTGCGCCCATGCAGTGGCCAATTTCGAGGCCGGCTCCACGGTGACCGATGCGGGGGGCTTCATCGTCGGCAACAAATCCGTCGGAACGGCGTACGTAAATGGCGCGGCGAACGGCAAGGCCGCCGCGGTGCTGAACACAACCGTTCTCAAGGTCGGCCAGACGTCCTTTGGCACCGGTGTGCTCAACGTTGCCGGCGTCATCAACAACACCCAGGGCTCCTATGTCGGCTTCGGCGGCAATGGCACCATGAACGTGACCGACAACGGGATCGTCAATCTGGCGATGGGCTTGAACGTGGGCGAACTCGCCAGCGCTACCGGCACGGTCAACCTGTCGGGGAACGGCACGATCAATGCGCACAGCGTTTCGATCGGCAACAGCACGGCCGGTGCGCCGGGCGGCACCGGCGTTGTGAACGTCGGCGGCGCCTCCCACCTTAATTCACTGGGATCGATCGAAGTCAGTTACGGCAGTGCGCTGGTGATGTCGGGCGGCACGGCCTCCATGGTCAACCAAAACGGCTTTCATGTTGACGCCGGCGCATCCGTGTCGGGCTACGGCCACATCGTGACCGGGAATGGAACGTTGATCGATAATGGCACACTGACATCGACAGGCGGAACATTGCTTGTCACAGGCGGCCTGACCGGCGCGGGTAGCGTTAATATTGGCGCGGGCAGCACGCTCGATATCAGCGCCAACAAGATCAGCGTGCCGCAACTGACCTTCATGGGCAGCAATGCGACGCTGGAGCTGACGACGGGCGTTGGCGGCAATTTCGCGATCGACAACTTTGCCGCCACCGACCATATTGTCATGGGCGGCATCGATGCCCTGAGCTGGAATGGCGCCACCGATGTGCTGAGCCTGAGTTCGCATGGCCAGGTCGTGGACAAACTGACGTTCTCCGGCGTGCCGGAAAATGTGACCTTCCATCTGGATCAGGAGCCTTCGGGCAGCATCATTACGCTGATCCCCAGCCAGCATTAAAGGGTTCCTCACCTTTCATGATGACGGGGGTTTGGGGGGGCAGACACTGCTCCCCCAAACTTTTTTCACCGGAAATCTCGTGTGGGAACACGAATCGCCCCGCGTTTATCCGGCGCGCCACCATGGCGGGCTTCATCGCCCCGGCCGGTCGCCAGCCGCACATCGCCGCGGCCGAGCGCGCGCAGCATTGCCGAAAGATCCTCCAGTTCATGTGCGACGACGTGCATGACCTCGCCCTCGCGCTGAAGCTTGCCGCGGCAGCCGATCATGCCGGCCGAGAGGATCAGGCGGCGTTGCTGTTCGAACAGGCTTGGCCAGATGACGAGATTGGCATGGCCGTGCTCATCCTCGATCGTCATGAACATCACGCCGCCGGCGCTGCCTGGTTTCTGGCGCACGAGCACGATGCCGGCCATCGAGAGGCGCGCACCGTCCTTCAGGGCGGCCAAATCCGCCGTGGCGATCATGCGGCGCGCGCGCAGTTCCGCGCGCATGAAGGAGAGCGGATGCGCGCGCAGGGTCAGGCCGATGCTGCGGTAATCTTCGACGACTTCGCGGCCCGCTGGCATAGCGGCGAGCGTCACCGCGGGTTCAATCGTGGTTTCGCGCTGCGCGAACAAAGGCAGTGACGTATCGGAGAGTGCGCGTATGTGCCAGAGCGCCGCGCGGCGGTCGAGACCCAAGGCCTTGAACGCGTCCGCTTCTGCCAGACGTTCGGCCGCGGCAACACCGATGCCGGCGCGGGCGTGCAACTCGGCGATGCTGGTGAAGGGCTGATCGGCGCGGGTTTTTATGAGTTCGGCGGCGTCGCGATTGGCCAAACCTTTTGCCAGGCGCAGGCCTAGGCGCACGGCCAAATAGCGGCCGGACGAGGCCGGTACCAGCGTGCTGTCCCAGCGGCTTTCATTGACGCAGACGGGCAGGATTTCCACGCCGTGACGGCGGGCGTCCCGCACGATCTGCGCCGGCGCGTAAAACCCCATCGGCTGGGCGTTGAGCAATGCCGCGCAGAAAACATCCGGATGGTGGCACTTCATCCATGAGCTGGCATAGGCGATCAGCGCGAAGCTGGCGGCGTGGCTTTCGGGAAAACCGTAGCTGCCGAAACCCTCGATCTGCTTGAAGGTGCGTTCGGCGAATTCCCGCGTGTAGCCGTTCTTTTCCATGCCATCGATCATCTTGTCATGGAAGGCGCTGACGCCGCCGGTGATCTTGAATGTGGCCATGGAGCGGCGGAGCTGGTCGGCCTCGCCCGGCTTGAAGCCGGCGCAGACGATGGCGACCTGCATCGCCTGTTCCTGGAACAGCGGCACGCCGAGCGTCTTGCCGAGTACGGACTCCAGTTCGGGTTTTTGGTATTCGGGTTTTTCCAGGCCTTCACGCCGCCGCAGATAGGGATGAACCATGTCGCCCTGGATCGGGCCGGGGCGGACGATGGCGACCTCGATCACCAAATCGTAGAGGCGGCGCGGCTTCATGCGCGGCAGCATCGACATCTGCGCGCGGCTTTCGATCTGAAACACGCCGATCGTATCGGCGCGGCAGATCATGTCGTAGGTGGCGGTATCGTCGTGTGGAATGCTGGCGATATCCTTGATTGCCGTCGGGGCGCGATGCTCGGCCAGCAAATCGAAGCAGCGGCGCATGCAGCCGAGCATGCCCAGACCCAGCACATCGACTTTCATGAAATTGAGCGTGTCGATATCGTCCTTGTCCCATTCGATGACCTGCCTGTCCTCCATCGCCGCGGGTTCGATGGGCACCAGTTCGTCCAGCCTGTCCTGCGTCAGCACGAAGCCGCCGGGGTGTTGCGAGAGATGGCGGGGAAAGCCGATGAGCTCGCGGGCGATCTCCAGCGTCATGCGCAGACGCCGGTCGGCGAGATTCATGTTGAGCGATTCCGCGTGTTCCTGTTGCACGCCTTCCTCGCTCCAGCCCCAGACCTGGCTGGCCAGCGCGGCGGTGACATCCTCGGTCAGGCCCAGCACCTTGCCCACTTCGCGCACCGCGCCGCGCGAGCGGTAGCGCGCGACGGTGGCGCAGAGTGCCGCGCGGTCGCGGCCGTAGGTCTCGTAGATCCACTGGATCACGTCTTCGCGCCTTTCATGCTCGAAATCGACGTCGATATCCGGCGGTTCGCGGCGTTCGAGGCTGATGAAGCGTTCGAACAGCAGATTGCTTTCGCTGGGATCCAGTTCGGTGATGCGCAGCACGTAGCAGACGGCGCTGTTGGCGGCGCTGCCGCGGCCCTGGCAGAGGATGTCCTTGCTGCGGGCGAACTGCACGATGGCATGCACGGTCAGGAAATAGGGCGCGTATTCCATCTGCGCGATGAGGCCGAGTTCGTGTTCAAGCTGGGTGATGACTTTTGGTGGAATGCCGTCAGGATAGCGTGACGCGGCGCCTGACCAGGTTTTTTCCTCCAGGCTTTGCTGCGCGGTCATGCCGGGCGGGTTTTCGCGCGGGTATTGGTAGCGCAGATCCTTCATGGAAAAACGGCAGGATTCCGCGATGATTTGCGTGTTGCGCACGGCTTCGGGGTAATGGCTGAAGAGACGTGCCATTTCCTGAGGTGTTTTCAGGTGGCGGTCGGCGAAGCGTTCGCGCAGGAAGCCCGCATCGTCGATCGTGGTGCCTTCGCGGATGCAGGTCATGACATCCTGCAGGATGCGGCGCTTCGGCGTGTGGTAGAGCACGTCTCCGGTGGCGACGCAGGGGATGCGCGCGGCGGCGGCACGTGCGGAGAGATCGGCCAGGCGCGCGGCGTCACCGGGGCGGCGGCGCAGGGTCAGCGCCAGGTAGGCGCGACTGGCGAAAATGCGTTTCAGCGTCTGCAGGTTCTGCGTCAGCGTGGCGGCATCGTCGTCCGGCAGCAGGATGGCGAGCAGCCCTTCCGCGTATTCCTGCACGTCCGGCCAGCCGAGATCGCACGCGCCCTTGCCGGCGCGGCCCTTGCCGCGGCTGAGCAGGCGGCAGAGCCGGGAATAGGCCGGCCGGTCCGTGGGATAGACGAGCAGCGAGGAACCGCCGCGCAGATCGAGCCGGCAGCCGACGATGAGGCGGATGCCGGCTTCGGTGGCGCGGTGATGGGCGCGGGCGATGCCGGCGAGCGAGTTGCGGTCGGTGACGGCGAGCGATGTGTAGCCGTAGGTGACGGCGGCGGCGAAGAGCTCCTCGACATGGGAGGCGCCGCGGAGGAAGGAGTAGTTGGTGGTGATTTGGAGTTCGGTAAACATCAGAAAGGATTCTTCTTTTTCTGAAGAAAAAGAAGCAAAAGGACTTTTGAATGTTGGATACGTGCAAGACGTCCATCGCCTCGCGTGATGCAAATGGACAAAAGTTTTTTGCTTCTTTTTTTCAAAAAAGAAGTGCTTTCTTTCTTACCCAAAAAATCCATGCAAATACCACGCAAAATCCCCCGTATTCGAATGCTCTCCATCGCCTTGCCGGAAAATCCAGAACCTCTGCCCTGCCTCATCTTCCACCTGAAAATAATCCCTCACCGACGCCATCTCCGCGTCATCCTTCCACCACTCCCCGAACACCCGCTCCGGCCCGTCCGCCCGCCGCACGCGATGCGACACGCGCTGCCAGATGAAGCGCGCGGGCGCCTGATCTGGCATCTCTGCCATCGCCATGATCGGCCGAGGCGGGTGCAGCAACCTTGGCGGACGCGGCAGATGCGCGGGCCAGCTTTGCCCATGCGTCACCTCACCGGCCGTAACACGCCGCACGCAGCGTTCGGGAATATCGCTTTGCACGGGCTGGGTGCGAAACACGCGCGCCGGCCCCAGCCGCGTGCACAGCATATCGACCAGACCGGACAGATCGGCTTCCGCCGGCCCGGTTAGCTCGGACAGCGTCTGGCGCGCGCCCAGACGCTGCACCAGAGGCGCGGCCAGCATGGCGGTTTCGATGCCGAAGCCCGGATCGACCGTTTCGATCTGCGCCAGAAGCAGACGCGTCAGATGCGCGGTATCCCGAGACGGCGCCGCGGTGCCGATGCGCACCATCGCGGGCGTTCCGTCCACGCGCGTGAACACCAGGTCCAGCCGCGAGGCGCCCTGATCGCGCGCGCGCAATTTTTCGCACAGGCGTTCGGCAAGTGTTGCCGTGATGCGCGCCAGATCCTCGGGCGTGGAGATGGGTTCGACAAAACCCTGGCGCACGCGGCAAAGATCGGGCGGCAGGATGGGCATGATCGGCTCGGGCGCGCGGCCCAGCGC
>CAXUNZ010000124.1:5706-9563 GCA_964252525.1 uncultured Acetobacteraceae bacterium | reverse complement strand
CTCCAGCCGCGGCGCCGCTTGACGAAAAGCGCGGCCGGCGGGGTCGCGCGGGGCGGCGGCGCATGAATGCGGTGCTGCCGCGGCTGGAGAGCGTGGTCGCGCGCTATCCCGGCTTTGCCAAGGCGCGCCTGGCGCATCTGGATCTGCTGAGCGATTTGGGCCGGCACAAGGTGGTTGCCGCCACCGCCGCGACCTATCGTCGCGAACTGCCGGACAATGAGCGCGTGGTGCTTGCCCAGGCGACCGCCCTGGAGGCCTGTAAGGAATACGAGGCCGCACTCCAGGCCCTCAATGGCGAGGCGGGCGTCCCGTCTTCGCCGCGTTTGCAGGCGATTGCCGCGCGTATCCTGTCCCATCTTGGCCGCCCCGAGGAGAGCGAGGCCGCCTGTGCGGCGGCGCTGGAAGGTGCGCCCGAAGACCTCAGCCTGCTGAGCGAATACGCCAACCTGGCCATGCAGCGCGGCGACTGGACCGAGGCGCTGGCACGCTGGTTGGAGGCTGAGAAGCATCACCCCGCCAACGGCCGCGTCAAAAAAGGCTTGAGCACGGTGCGCCAGCAGCTCGAGCAATTCGAACCCCCGCCGCAGAGCGGCGCGCAAAGCGAGGAGGCGCTGTTTTTTGGCCGTTTCGAAAGCCTGGGCGGCAGCCTCGGCGGTTGCGAATTCGGCATGGTGCAGGCGCAATACGGTTCGAAGGGCCTTGGCATGCTGCGCTGGTCGAACGTTCCCGTGGACGCGCTGCTGCGCGGTATTCAGCGGCAATTCGAGGGCGTGGGCTTGCCCGAAAATACCTCGCTGCGCATCGCGCGCCACTCGCCTTCCAGCGAGGAGTATCTTCTGCGCGACAATACCTACGGCTTTGGCGGTCACACCTTCATCGAACCCAAGCATGTGCCGGAGGACAAGATGCTGGCCAACAGCGCCAAGCGCCTCGCTTTTCTGCGCAACAAGCTGGTCGAGGAGATGCGCACGGGCAAGAAGATCTTCGTCTTCAAATTCGCCGTTCCGGTGGAAGATAGCATGTTGCTGGCGGTCGGCGATGCGCTGGCGGCACTCGGACCAGCCCGCCTGCTTTGCGCGGTCAAGGCGGATTCGGCCCACCCTAAGGGCACGCTACGGCAGTTGAACGGGCATGTGCTGGCCGGCCATTTCAGCCATTTCATGACGGCCGCCGAAGGCGAGTCGCGCGGCATTGATTTTGCCGCCTGGCACGACGTATGCACGCGCGCCGCCGCGCTATGTCTGGCGCCGGCCTGACCATGAAGGAGACAGCCATGAGCACGAAGAGCGAGGATGAGATCATGGCGGGCCTGACAGCGGTGGCGCGCGAGGTGTTCATGGACGATGATATTGTTCTGACGCGCGAGAGTTGGGCCGACGACATCGTCGGCTGGAGCAGCATTACGTTGGTCGAGTTGCTGATCGGCGCGCAGGAGCGGTTTGGCATTGCGCTCTCGGCCGAAGAGACGGACGGGTTGACGAGCATCGGCGCGCTGGCTGATCTGATTGCCAGGAAGGTGGCCGCCTGACTTGGCCGGCCGTGCTTCCAATTCCGGTGCTTGCATAGCTTCCCTAAGGCCAGGGGCTCTGCCCGGGGACCCCGCTGGGGACTAGTCCCCAGACCCCGATTTCAAAAGATAAAAGTCTATTGCTTCTTTTCTTCAGAAAAGAAGAACTTTCTTCCCTACATTCTCCCCCAAAACGCTGCCGTATCCGCCATTCTGTTCGAAAACCCCCACTCATTATCGTACCACCCAACCACCCGCACCAGCGCCCCGCCATCCACGCTCGCCGTCTGAGTCGCATCAAACGTGCAAGACGCGGCCACGCCATTGAAATCGCTGCTGACCAGTGGCGCCGAATTGTACTCCATGATTCCCGCCAGCCGGCCTGACGCCGCCGCGGCAAACGCCGCATTCACGGCCTCTATGTCCGGCCGCGCGCGCAAATTCACGTCCAATGACACAACCGAAACGTTCGCCGTCGGCACACGGATCGATGTGCCATCCAGTTTGCCCGCCAATTCCGGCAGCACCAGGCCCAGCGCGCGCGCGGCACCCGTCGTGGTCGGAATCATCGACAGGGACGCCGCCCGCGCCCGGTGCAAATCCTTGTGCAGTGTATCGACCGTGCGCTGATCGCCCGTGTAGCTGTGAATCGTCACCATGTAGCCGCGCTCGACACCGAATTTCTCGTGCAGCACGGATGCCATCGGCGCCAGGCAATTGGTGGTGCAGGACGCATTGGACACTACGGTCATATCCGCGCTCAGCGAGGCCTGATTAACGCCATACACGATCGTGGCGTCCACGCCGGTTGCCGGCGCGCTCACCAGCACGCGACGTGCGCCTGCGGAAAGAAGCGCGGACGCCGCGTCCTTGGTCGTGAACAGCCCCGTGCATTCCATGGCCACGTCCACGCCGCGATACGGCACGCGGGCCGGATCGCGCTCCGCCGAGACACGGATCGGTCCCCAGCGCCGGCCGGCATGGGTGATGGTGATCGCGTCACCAGAGACGCTGACCTCCCCGGGGAAACGGCCATGCACGCTGTCATAGCGGAACAGATGCGCGTTGGCCTCCACGCTGCCCAGATCGTTGATGGCGACGGGTTCAACATCGGTGCGCCCGCTTTGGACGATCGCGCGCAGGACCAGCCGGCCGATGCGGCCGAACCCGTTGATGGCGACCGAAACGGCCATGCGTCTATCCCCTTGTCTTTTCTGGTGAATGGGTCTGGGCCGGTCATCTGGGCCAGGGCGCCTGCCTAGTCCAGTGGCTTTGATGCAGACGCGCCACGCAGGTGGCGCAGGATGGCGGCCGCGCTGACCTGGGGGTCCGGTGGCCATGCGGCCTGGCCCAGCACAAGGTCACGGCTGCCCGCCAAACCGGCGAAAGCCAGCGCATCGCCGGCAAAGGCCACCAGCGGGGCCGTGCCCAGCACGCCTTGGCGGTAGGCCTCATCCTGGGCATCCCACAGCGCCCGGCAGGGCATGGAAACCACGGCCGCGGCGACACCCTGCGCCGCCAACAGGTCGCAAACGGAAGCCGTATCGGCGAGAAAGCCGCCAGCGGCGAGCAGAGTGACGTCCCGCCGGGGCGGCGCGTGCACCAGGTAGGCGCCCCGCGCACACAGAAGCGGGCCAGCATGCTCGGCACGCCCGCCTTGCGGTAGCGCGATGACGCTCGGCCCGCCGGTTCGGCGCAGCGCGAGCACGAGGCAGTCCATCGCCTCCGCCGCATCGGCCGGCTCGAAGACGGTCAGGTTCGGAATGGCCAGTTGCGGCAGCGGTGGTGCCGAATGGGGTACCAGTACGATGTGCAACCAGCGCAGGCGGTGTGACGCGGCTTGGGCCAGGGCCGCACGGGGCAGTGCCACGGCCAACATGGTTTGCGAAACGGGCAGGACGCCGCCGTGCATCGCCATGCCCAACAGGCAGGCGGATGCCGCTTGATCCAGCGCTTCCCAGGACAGCGCACCATTCGGAAAGGCCGCCGCGACGGGAACCGGCAGGATCGGCGCATCGCTCAGGGGCAGGGGGGACAAATCGGGAAGCAGCGCGGAAAGCCGCGTCAAAGCCGCGCTGATGGCGGCGGCAGGCGGGCTCTGTGGAGCATCCGGCTGGCAGGCGCGTTGCCACCCGAGCGGCATGTGGCCGGACAGCGCCTGCCGGAAAGCCTCGCCGCTGGTGTGACGGCGCAGCCGCTTGAGCCAGGCGCGGCGGGCGGCGGGGCCACGCGTGCCGGGTGCCGCTGGTGCCTCCGCTTCGCCACCTTCTTCCGAGTACAGGATCAGCGTAGGCTTTTGCATGCGCGCGCAAGCCGCAACGGCGGCGGAGATGTCGGCCCGGTCCACCAC
>CAXUNZ010000124.1:0-5696 GCA_964252525.1 uncultured Acetobacteraceae bacterium | reverse complement strand
ATTTAGCGTTATGGCGGCGACAACCGCGAGCCGGCCGAGACCCAGCGCGCCGGCGACGTGCGCCGCCTCCCGCCCGGCACCGCAGATCAGATCCGCCCGGCTGGCCGCCAGCCAGGTGCGGTGATCGACCAGCGAGCGGCCGAAACGCGCGGCGAGCAAGCGCTCGGCAATGGCCATGCCGACGGCGGCACCGAAGGCCAGGCCGGGCGGGGCGCCGCCCAGAACAACCGCCTGGTCCGGAGCATCGGGCTGGGGTGCGCTGAACAGGAGGCGGTCACGATCCGGCCAGTGCGGGTCGGCGGGATCGGTGCGCAGGTCGCGCCAGATGAGGCTGGTGAGAAGGGGCACGTGCAGCCGGGAGTCTTGCCCGGCGGACGGGTTTGCGGCAACCGTGCCGGTCATGACGATCAGGCGCGCGGTGTTGGTTCTGCCTTGGTGCATGGGCATAGGGGCGTGCCATCTGGTGGACCAGCGCGATTTTGACGCCCGCGCCGGCCGCCCCCCGGCGCTGCCCATCGCGGCCGCTGCACCCGCGCCGTCAGGTCCCGGCGCGCTGCTGCGCATCGGCTATGAAACGCCCGATCCGGTCTATGCGCCCGCCTTGGCGGACGCGGTGCACAGGGCGGTCACGCTCAAGCCGGGGGTGCTCTTCACCGTACAGACGCTCGTGCCGCTGGCGGGTGGACCGGACGCGCAAGCGGCCGCGCTCTCGGATGCGGCCAAGACGGGGCGGGAGGTGGCCGAGGCGATGGTGGTCGATGGCGCCGAACAGGGGCAGATCGAAATGGCGGTGCGCGGCGATGCAAGCGTGCGGTATAAGGAGGTGCGGATTTTCGTGCATTGAGGTGGATGAAGGAAGAAGTCCTTTTTTGAAAAAAGGACCAAAAAACTTTTGCCGAATAGCGTTGTACAGTTCGCCTAAACGAAAGACGGGGGGTCTGGGGGGGATGGCACATCTCCCCCAGCTTTGATTTCGACCGGCCGGTCATTTAACGCCGATTAACGGCGCGTCCGCAAAATGCGCCTATGTCATGGCGCCGCCCCCGAATAGACGGCCTTAAGGCGCTCGGCATCACGGCCAGTGCCGCCGTCATCCTGCTGGCGGCCAGCCTGGCCGCCCTGACCGCGGGCATTGACCGCCGCTCCGCCGATTTCGAGGAGAGCCTGGTACGGCTTGGCTACGTCCAGGTCGTGGCGCAGGCGCGCGGCGTGATCGAGACCAACGCGATCTGGGACGCGGCGCTGATGCACAACACGCCGGCCGTGGATGGCGCCTGGGTCAAGGACAACGTGGTCACCAACTCGCCCTGGGATCCCATGAGCGGCATCGTACTGGTGTTCGAGCACGATGATACCCTGCCCTTCGCCTCCGAACACGACCAGACGATCCCGCCGGCCCGCCGCAACGCCATCAGGCGAGCCATGGCGCCTGTCTTGACCCGCCTGCGGCAAAGGGAGGCGGAGACAGCGCCCATGCGCCGCCACAAGGGCCTCCTGAACAATGATGAACGCGTCACCGTGACGACGACCGTCATCGTGCAGGGCGTCGCCTATGTGGCCATCGTCTATCGGATAGACAGCGCATCCGGCAACGTTGCGCGGCCGGAACGCGCACCCGTGCTCGCGGTGCTGGTGCCCGTGCAGGAGAAGATACTGCCCGGCCTTGCGGCAAGTCTGCGCCTGTCCGGTCTGGCCCTGACGATCGGCGGCGGCGCAACCGGCGCCTCATCCACGCCCCTGACAGATGTCGACGATCGCACCGTGGCAGTGCTGAGCTGGAGGCCACGCAGACCGGGTACGGATCTGGTCGCGGGCGCTTTGCCGGTTATTACCCTGGCCGTGGCCGTGCTCGGCGTGGCTGTCCTGCTGGCGTATCGGCGCGGCAACGCCACCGCGGCGGCGCTGGCCGAGAGCGAGGCGCGCGCCAGCCACCTGGCTTTTCACGACCAGCTGACGGGGCTGCCCAACCGGCGGCTGATGACGGATTGCCTGGCGGCTTCCGTCGCGCGGGTGGTCGAGAGTGGCGCGCCGCTGACGCTGCTGGCCCTGGACCTGGACGATTTCAAGCTGGTGAACGACACCTACGGCCATCCTTGCGGCGACGGTCTCATTCAGGCCATCGGCGCGCGCCTGGCGCAGAGTTGCCGCACCGGGGATGTCTGCGCGCGTCTGGGCGGAGACGAATTCATCATGCTGCTGCCCGACTGCGAGCCCGACCAGGCCCGCAGGCTGGCCGACCGGCTGATCGGCGTGGTCTGCGCGCCTGTCTGCCTGCCCGCCGCCACGGTAAGGGTGGGCGTTTTGATCGGCATCAGCACGATGCCCGCGCTGGCGAACGGCGAGGAAGAACTGATCCGTCAGGCCGATGTCGCGCTCTATTGCGCCAAGGCGCAGCCGGGCTCGGCCGCCTGTTTCTTCGACCCGGGCATGGACGAGGCGCAACGGAATGAGCGCCGCCTGGAGGAGGATTTCCGGGCGGCGCTGCGTGATTGCACGGTCAGGGTCGCCTATCAGCCTCAGTTCCGCCGCGGCGTGCTGGTCGGTGTGGAGGCGCTGGCCCGCTGGACCCATCCGGCGCGTGGCGCGGTGCCGCCGGCCTGCTTCGTGCCGCTGGCCGAACGCTGCGGCCTGATCGAGGCACTCGGCTGGCAGGTGACCGCGCGCGCCTTTGCCGATGCGCGGCGCTGGCCGGGCCTGCGCATCGGCATCAACCTCTCGGCCGTGCAGATCAGGGCCGCCGATTTCCTGCCGAGACTCGCCACGCTGATGGCCGAGTGCGCCATCCGGCCAGCGCAATTCGAATTTGAAATTACCGAAACGGTGCTGATGGAAGAGGATCAGGCGCTGGAGCGTACGTTGGCGGGGCTGCGTCGGATGGGCTTCGGGCTGGCGCTGGATGATTTCGGGACCGGCTATTGCAGCCTGAGCTACCTGCGGCGCTTTCCGATCACGCGCATCAAGATCGACCGCTCCTTCGTCAGCCCGCTGCCCAGTGATGATGGTGCCGAACGGCTGGTGGGCGCCATCATCCACCTGGCGCGGACATTGGAATTGGCCGTCATTGCGGAGGGCGTGGAGACGGTCGGGCAGCGCGACAGCCTGGCCACGCTGGGGTGCGATGAATTTCAGGGCTATCTCGGCGGTGCGCCGGTCGCGGCAGAGGACATTGATGGCATTCTTACTGCCCCGCTTTACGGTGGGCAGCCAGCAGGCAGGGGGGGATGTGCCATCCCTCCCAGACCCCCCGTCATTATGTTAAACGAAGCCTAGACTCAGGAAGGCGTTTTTTGGCGCAGCCTCAGGTGCGCCTTGCGTGCAGCGCACAATGGTGGCGTAGCCGGCATGACCCTCCTGCCAGCACGCCATGTCCATGTGCCACCGCGAACGTCGCCTGCGGCTGACCCGCGCCGTGCCGCATCGCGAAACGCGCCAAATGGCCGTGGCGCCCGCGCAAGCTGGCATAGCGCGGGCGCAGCGGCGCGGCGTCCGCGGTGGCGATCAGCGAAGGCAGGCTGAACCGCCGCAGCGGGTGCGGCGCAATCGGCACGCCCAATTGCTCGAACCCATTGTCCAGAAGACTCGCCATGTGGGCGTCCCGCTCGGGGTTGGAGGCGGCACCCATGACGACGCCGATCAGGCGCACCCCGCCGCGCAGGGCGCTGGTGACCAGGTTGTGGCCGGCGGCGATCGTGTAGCCCGTCTTGAGCCCATCCGCCCCTTCGTAATCGGTCAGCATGCGGTCGTGGTTAGGGATTTCATGGCCATGAAAATAGAAATCCGGCACGCTGAAATAGTGGTATTCGTCCGGAAAATCCGTGATCAGGTGGTGCGCCAGCAGGGCCAGGTCGCGCGCGGTGGTGACCTGCTGCGGATCAGGCAGGCCGGAGGCGTTGCGGAAGGTGCTGCGCGTCATGCCCAGCGCGCGGGCGCGGACCGTCATCATCTCGGCAAAGCGGTCCTCGCTGCCGCCGATCAGTTCACCGAGCGCGCAGGCGGCATCGTTGGCCGATTTGGTGACGATGGCCAGGACAGCGTCCTCGACCGAAAAGCGGCTGCCCGGCAGCAGGCCGAGCTTAGAGGGTTCCATGCCCGCGGCGTGGGCGGAGACGGGAATCTGCTGGTTGAGCGTGATACGGTGGTCGCGCATGGCTTCAAAGGCCATGTAGAGCGTCATGAGCTTGGTCAGGCTGGCGGGGAAGCGCCCCGCATCGGCGTTGACCGCTTCGGTGACCCGGCCGCTGGAATTGTCGACGATGATTGAGCTGTAGCGGTAGGAGCCGATCTGCGCCTGGGCCGCGCCTGGTGCCAGGGCCGCGACGCCGGCGCCCAGTATGCTCACGAGAAGAAGGATGCGCCGCCGGTACTTGGCTCGCCCCTCGTCGGGGTGGCGCGGTTTGGCCGCCATGCGCACTGTCACCTCGTTGCGAACTTCGGAGTTTAGCGGCGCGATTCTGCGTCTGTCCAGCATGATAGCGGGTGTTGAGCTTAACAGGTAGTAAGTACCTCCTGTAAATGACGCTACCGTGTTGTAAGTCGTGCACAGCCACGGATCGGCTACTATCATGTTGCACCGCACAAAGGACAGACGATGGGCCGTCCCCGTCTCGACCCCCACGCCTCGATTTCATGCCCCACCTTTTCCCCAGGCCTTCGCACCCGATATCATCGCACTTGAATGCCCCCCACCTGGGGCAATCGGCCAGCAGGTCAGGCGGGATGAGCGACAACGACAAGCGTGGCGGCACCGGCCCCAATACCGGCGTGGTGGTCAGGGCGCGTCCCAAGACACGCAAGCCCGCCATGTACAAGGTGTTGATGCTGAACGACGACTACACGCCCATGGAATTTGTCGTGCACGTGCTCGAACGCTTCTTTCAGAAGACACGCGAGGAGGCGACGCGTGTGATGCTGCACGTCCATCGCCGCGGGGTGGGCGTCTGCGGCGTCTATACCTATGAGGTCGCCGAAACGAAGGTGACGCAGGTGATGGATCTCGCGCGGCAGAACCAGCATCCGCTGCAATGCACGATTGAAAAAGAGTAACCCGCGCCCGGACGCAGGCCATGGGGCTTTTGCCGCGCTGTGGCACGCCCACATCTTCATCATGCCGGTCACGTCCGGTTGAGACGTTTTCACTATCATCGCGCCGCGACTTGCGGCCATCCTGTCTTACTGCCCCGGGCGTGCTTTGCCGCCGCCCTCGACAAGAGAAGCACCGGATGGAGATGCCGTCTGGTGCGAAGGAGCGCTTGCCATGCTGTCTCGCAATTTGGAGCAGACGCTCCATCGGTCCCTGTCTTTCGCGAGTGACCGCCGCCATGAATACGCCACGCTCGAGCATCTGCTGCTCGGCCTTGCCGATGACAGCGATGCCGCCACGGTCCTGCGCGCGTGCGGCGTGGACTTGGACAAGCTTCGCCAGGAGCTGACCGAGTTTCTCGACAAGGATCTGTCGGGCCTGACCACGGAGCGTGCGACTGAGCCCAAGCCGACCGCGGGCTTTCAGCGCGTGGTGCAGCGCGCGGCCATACACGTCCAGTCCTCGGGACGCGATGAGGTCACGGGTGCCAACGTGCTGGTGGCGCTGTTCTCCGAGCGGGAGAGCCACGCGGTCTATTTCCTGCAACTGCAGGACATGACGCGGCTGGACGCGGTCAACTTCATCAGCCACGGCATCGCCAAGGCGCCCGGCCGCG
>CAXUNZ010000123.1:6153-9563 GCA_964252525.1 uncultured Acetobacteraceae bacterium | reverse complement strand
CTGCGGACACCCCCGCGCCCGACCTGCCTGCCACGCAGGATTGGGCCATCCACGCGCAAACGACCTTCGTGGAGCAGTTCCACCCCGGCTTCGCCTCGCCATACCGCGGACCGGAAAGCCTCGATCCCGGCCGGCGTGGCGATGAGACGTTCGATGCCACGGTTTTCACCGGCGCGCGTCCCTGGCGCGATGCGGAAATCTGGGTCAATGCCGAGCTCGACCAGGGTTTCGGCTTTAATAATACGCAGGGGGTCGCCGGTTTTCCCAGCGCGGAGGCCTACAAGATTGGCGCCGACATCCCGTATGTGCGCATCCCGCGGCTGTTCCTGCGCCAGACGATCGATCTGGGCGGTGCAAGCATGGGCGTGGATGGCGACCAGAACGTGCTGGGCGGTACGCAGAGCGCCAACCGCGTCGTCGCCTGGGTCGGCAAGTTCGGCGCGGTGGATATTTTCGACACCAACAAATACGCGCACGACCCACGGGGCGACTTTTTGAATTGGTCCATCGTGGATGGCGGCGCCTTCGATTATGCGGCGGACGCCTGGGGCTATACCTATGGTGCGGCGCTCGAATGGTATCAGGACTGGTGGACTCTGCGCAGCGGTATTTTCGACGGATCGCAAACGCCGAATTCGAAGTTTCTGGCCTTTCCCCTCGGCAGTCAGTTCCAGCTCCTGGCCGAAGCCGAAGCGCGCTACAGGCTGTTCGGCCAGACGGGCCGGATCAAGCTGCTGGGATTTCAGACGCGCGCGCGGCTTGCCACGTTTTCCGAACTCGAAGCATTCTATACCGCCAATCCGGGCGCGGGCATCGTGGATGCGGAGGTGGTCCGCCACCTGCGCAACAAATTTGGCGGCGGCATCAACCTCGAACAGCCGGTCACCGCCGATTTGGGCGTCTTCTTGCGCGCCAGCCTCAATGACGGGCGGACGGAGGCTTATGATTTCACCGACATCAACCGCTCGCTATCGGCCGGCCTGTCGCTTGCCGGCGCGTCCTGGCGCCGCCCGGACGATACGGTGGGTGCGGCTTTCGTGGTCAACACCATCGATCACACGCTGAAGGACTACCTCGCCGCCGGGTTTCTCGGCGTGCTGATCGGCGATGGCAAGCTGCTCAATGCCGGGCCGGAGCAGATCTTGGAGAGTTATTACAATTACGCGGTCAGGAAGGGCGTGGCGGTGACGGCGGATTATCAGCTCGTGAATCATCCGGCTTACAATGCGGATCGGGGGCCGGTGAATATATTTGGAATCAGATTGCACGCGCAGTTTTAAGAAGGACTGGGGGAGCAGTGCCTGCCCCCCCAGACCCCCCGTCTTTATTTGGTCGAGTTCTAAACTGAAGACGGGGGGTTTGGGGGGGCAGGCACTGCTCCCCCAATCTTGCTACAGCGCAAGCTGCCGCCCGATCTCCAGCAGCCGGTCCGCCGGCAGATCGAACCGGTCCGCCGCGTGCACGGCGTTGCGATACATGAAGCCGAACATCATCCGCCGCCAATTGGGCATGCGCCGGCGCTTGCCCGGCACCACATCGTCGCGCGAGACGAAATAGACGATATTGTCCAGATCCAGCGGGCAGCCCTGATCCTTCGCACACGCCATGGCCGATGACAGGCTCGGCACGTCCAGAAACCCGAACCTGACTGCGATCCGCCACAGCCCGTCCATCTGCTCGACTTCCGCGCGTTCCTCCGCGGCAACACGCGGCACCTTTTCGAAGCGTACGGTCAGGCTGACCACAATCTCCTGCAACGCCTTGAACTCCGCCACGTGGCGCATCAGCAGCGGCGTGATCGGCGAGCCGCTGCGGCTGAGGAAAACCGCCGTGCCAGGCACCCGCGCAATACGGCCGGATTGCAGGAAGGCACGAAATTCCTGCGGACTTTTCTCCTGCTCCTCGCTCACCTCGCGCACTGCCTGCACGCCGAGATGCCATGTCGCCATGATCGCGAAAATCGCCGCGCCGATGGCCAACGGCACCCAGCCGCCCTCCCGAAGCTTCAGCATGTTGGCGCCGAAAAACGCCAGATCGACCAGCAGGAAGAAAAGTCCCGTCACCAGCGCCGTGGGCAGCGACCATCCCCACACGTCACGCATCGCGTTGAATAGCAGCGCGGTCGTCAGCAGCATCGTCGTGGACACCGCCGAGCCATACGCGCCGGACAATGCGTCCGAACTGCCAAATCCGTACGCCAGGCCGAGCGTGCCCAGCATCATCGTCCAGTTCACGAAGGGCACGTAAATCTGGCCGTACTCATCGGCCGATGTCTGGCGGATATGCAGCCCCGGAAACCAGCCCAGTTGCATCGCCTGACGCGTCAGGGAAAAGGTGCCGGTGATGATCGACTGGCTCGCAATGATGGTAGCGACCGTGGCCAGCGCCACCACCGGCAGCAACGCCCATTGCGGCGGCAGCTTGAAGAACGGATTGCCCGAAAGCTTCGGATCGTCCAGCAGCAGGGCCGTCTGCCCCGCGTAACACAGCAACAACGCAGGCAGCACCACGCCATACCAGGACAGGCGGATCGGAAAACGGCCGAAATGCCCCATATCGGCGTAAAGCGCCTCGCCGCCCGTAATGGCCAGGAACACGCCGCCCAGGACGATGAAACTCGACCAGCCATGACGCACCAAAAACCCAAACGCATCCAGCGGATCGAGCGCGCCCACCACCTCCGGGTGGCGCAAAGACGATATCGCGCCGAGCGCGGCGATGACGACAAACCAAAGCAGCATGACCGGTCCGAAGATCCTGCCGATGCTTGCCGTGCCGCGCGGCTGGACGACAAAGAGCAGGAACAGAATGACCAGTGCCGCCGGCAGCACGTAAGGCGTCACGGCCTTGTCGAAAACCTCGACACCCTCCAACGCACTCAGCACCGAAATGGCAGGCGTAATCATGCCATCGCCGTAAATCAGCGCGGCACCGAACAGGCCCGTCGCCACCAGAACACCCGCAATGCGCCCGCCACTGCCGATCTTGCCCGCAATCAGCGCCAGCAGCGCCAAAATCCCGCCCTCGCCATCATTGTCCGCGCGCATCACCAGCACGCAGTATTTCAGCGAAACGGTGATCAGCAGCGCCCACACCACCAGGGACAACAAGCCGAGCGCATCGGCCGCGGAGGGATGCCCGCCAGCCGATTTGACGATCGTCTGGTAGGTATAAAGCGGACTGGTTCCCAGATCGCCAAAAACAATCCCCAGCGCCCCCAGCATCATCCGCGCCTGACCCGCAGGCCGCTGCCGCTCACCGCTCATGCGCCCTCCTGGTCAGGCGTCAGCACTTGGCATTCAGTCATCGGAGAAAGGTGAAGCTTAGTCACTCTGGCGACTGAAAGCTGAATGCTGCTGACTGATCACGCGTGCTTGCGCGCGGCGGTGACGGCGGCTTCGAGGAGACGC
>CAXUNZ010000123.1:2700-6143 GCA_964252525.1 uncultured Acetobacteraceae bacterium | reverse complement strand
CAACAAAGGCGGGGGTGCCCTGAAGCTTGAGCGCGTGCGCCAGTTCGAGATTGGCGTCGATCTTCTTGGTGACGGCGGCGCTGTTCATGTCGGCGGCCAGCTTGTCGGCGTTCAGACCCTGCGCGGCCGCGGTCGCGCGGATCATGGCCTCGGACGGCGTGGCCGGGTCCTTCATCAGGGCTGCCTGCATTTTCAGGTAGCCGCCTTGGTTGGCGGCGGCGACGATGGCGCGTGACTCCATGATGCTGGGCGGGCCGAGCACGGGAATGTCCTTGTAGACCAACCTGACGCCGTGATCCTTTTGCAGCATGGTCTCGATGCCCGGCAGCATGCGCCGGCAGTAGGGACAGCGCGGATCGTAGAATTCGACGACGGTGACATCGCCCTTTGGGTTGCCGGCTTGCGGGTCGCCTTCATTGGCCAGCAGGTCCTTGTGGCGCGAGGCAATCGCGCTGCGCGCCTCGGCGGCTTCGCGCGCGCTTTCCTCGGCCTGGAGGGAGGCGATCGCCTCGCGCAGAATGGTGGGATCGGCCTTCAGCGCCTCGCGGACGATCTGCACGATCTCGGCGCGCTGGGCCGGCGTGAAGGCGGACGGCGCCGGGTCGGCAGCCCGTGCCAGACCGGGCATGATCGCCGTCAGCAGAATGGCCAGAAATGTGCGCATGGAGCGGGTCCGTTTCCTTTGGTCGGCAAGGGTTTTGCGGCCAGACGCGCCGGCGGGCAAGGTTGTCTCAGTCCGCGCGTGGCTGATCCAACGCCTTCAGCGCCCGCGCCAGGTCGGCAATCAGATCGGCCGGATCCTCCAGCCCGACATGAAAGCGCACCGCCGGACCGCCCAGATCGCCACTCCCGGCGCTGCGGGCCACGAACCCCGTTGTGGGCAGCGCCAGGCTTTCATAGCCGCCCCAGGACGCGCCGATGCCGAACAGCGCCAGCGCCTCGACAAAGCGATGCGTGTCCTGGTTCGTGTAGCGCGCGTGAAAGACCACGCCGAACAGGCTGCACGCGCCGGAAAAATCGCGCTTCCACAATTCATGCCCCGGCGCGCCGGGCAAGGCGGGGTGCAGCACGCGCGCCACTTCCGGCCGGGCGGCAAGCCAGGCGGCCACCTCCAGCCCCGACGCCTCCTGCCGCGCCAGGCGCACGCCCATCGTGCGCAACCCCCTTAGCGCCAGCCAGCAATCGTCCGGCGAGGCATACAGCCCCAAAATCAGCGCGCCATCCCGCACGCGCCGCCAATGCGCCTCATCCGCCACCGTGGCCGAACCCAGCAGCACGTCCGAATGTCCCACCGGGTATTTCGTCAGCGCCTGGATCGAAACGTCCACGCCATGCGCGAACGGCTGGAAAGCGTTGATCCCCCAGGTGTTGTCCATCAGCACGGCCGCGTTCCGCTCATGCGCCAGTGCCGCCAGCGCCGGCACGTCCTGCACCTCGAAGCTGTGGCTGCCGGGGCTTTCCAGATACAGCACGCGCGTCTCGGCGCGGAACAGCGGCGCCAGCCCCGCCGCGTCCGTGTCGGGAACGTAATACGTCGTGGCGATGCCCAGGCGGCTTGCCATCGTATCGCAGAAGCTGCGCACCGGCCCGTAGACGCTGTCGGGCATCAGCACATGATCGCCGGCCGAGAGATAGGACAGCAACGGCCCCGTCACCGCCGCCAGGCCGCTGGGGAAGATCTGGCAGCGCGTGCCGCCCTCCACCGCCGCGATCACATCCTCCAGCGCGTGGTGCGTGGCGTTGCCCTGCAACCCATAGGTCAGCGCCTGGTCCAGCCGCTTTTTCATAAATTCTCGGCGCTGCGCCATGTTTTCGTAGAGCACCGTCGAACCGCGGTGAACCGGCGGGTTGACGAAGCCGTGGACATGCGTGCCGGCGCGGCCGGCGTGCGAGAGGATCGTGGACAGTCCCGGCCTGTCAGCCACGCCCGCGCGCCTTGGGCGTGTCGGCGCGGCCGGCCCACTCCGTCCAGGCGCCGTCATAGAGCGCGCCTTCGGGCAATCCGGCCAGATGCAGGCCAAGCGTCAGGATGGCCGCCGTGACCCCCGTGCCGCAACTGGTCACCACCGGACGCTTGCCGTCCACACCCACGCCGGCAAAGCGGGCGCGCAGAAAATCCGGCGGCAGCATGTGCCGCCCGGCTTGCAGCAATTCGGAGGCCGGCAGGCTGCGCGCGCCGGGGATATGGCCGCTTGGCAGGCCGGCGCGCGGCTCGGGCGCCGAGCCATCGAAACGGCCCACCGGCCGCGCATCAAGCACCAATTCGTGTCCGGTGCGCAGATTGTCGGCGATGTCGCCCAGGCCGCGCAGCATGCGCGCGCGAAAATCCGCCTCAAAGACGGCGGGCACGGCCGGCGCCGGCTCGCCCGTCTCGATCGCCCGCGCCTGCTCCCGCCAGCCAGGCAGCCCGCCATCGAGCACGGCCACCGCGTCATGGCCGAAGACGCGAAACATCCACCAGACGCGCGCGGCCGAAAAAATCCCCTTCTGGTCATAAACCACAACACAACTGCGCCGGCCGACGCCAAGCGCGCCCACGCAGGCGGCAAAGCGCGCCGCACTGGGCAGCATGTGCGGCAAATTCGTATCGGGATCGGCTATCTCGTCGATATCGAAGAACCGCGCGCAGGGAATATGCGCGGCGCGGAACAGCGCGCGCGCGTCCGACTTTTCGGTGGGCAGGTAAAAACTGGCGTCGAATATACGCAGATCCGGCGTGCCGATCGCCGCTTGCAGCCAATCGGGCGAAACCAGACCGCTTTGGAAGGTCATGCGCCCCATTCCCGGCGCAGCCAGTCGCGCCTGGCCGCCAGCCACAACAGCCCGATGGCGGTGACCGAATTGGGGTAGCGCCCCGTCACCGCGCCCTCGATCGCGTGGGCGGCGTCCAGGGCGCGCACCCGGATATCCTCCGATTCGGCGGCAAGCCCCGCGTAGCCGATCAGCCCGTCCTTGTCCGAGGCCGGCGCGCTCACCTCGCCGGCGAAAAGCGTGCACTCCTCATCGGCGCCGCCCGGCGTCAGCAAGAACGCGCCGATGCGGTGCAGGCGGCCGATGCCGAGCCCCATCTCCTCCTGCGCCTCGCGCCGCACGATGGCCTCCGCCTCCTCGCCCGTCTCGGCCAGCCCCGCCGGGAGCTCGACCATGACCGGCGCCTGACCCGCCGCCAGCGCAGGCAGGCGGAACTGCTCGATCACCACGACCTGATCGGTCACGGGATCATAGGGCAGCACGGCCGCAGCCTTTCCGCGCCGCCACAATTCCCATACGCGCTGGCCGGACATCTTGCCATCGAAGCGCCGGTTGCGGAACGCCACGCGCTGGAGGGGGAAGCGCCCGTTCCAGACGGTCTGGATGTCTTCGACGATCAGGCCGTCATGTGCGGGCAAGGTCAATTTGGACAAGGCGGCTCCAAGGGAAGAACTGGGGGGACCGTGCCGGTC
>CAXUNZ010000123.1:0-2690 GCA_964252525.1 uncultured Acetobacteraceae bacterium | reverse complement strand
CATCTCCCCCAGCCTTCCTTTGTCTTGGCCTAGAGGGGATTGGCGCTCAAAATCTCACGCATACGCGACGCACCCGCCGGCCCTTTGACCGCATCCCGCCACATCGACTCCGCCACGCGTTGGTGCGCGGCGATCGCCTCATCGGCGCCCGTGATCATGGCCACGCCCGCCTGCAAATGCGGGATCGAGTCGCTGCGAAAGCTGTTGATCGCCAGCATCGCCCTGTCGCGTGCGCGCAGGATCTGAAAATGTCCGGACGGCTCGCCCGAGGAGAGCAGCCCGAATTGCAGACCCATCGGCTCGGCCTCCATCAGATTGGCGATGTTTTCGATCTCCGCGCGGGCCACCGCGCGCGCGCGATAGCGGAGCTGTTCGGACCGCACCATCCCCTGGCCGCAGCCCTGCTGCAGAAAGCGCCCGATCGCACCGGGCGACAGCATGGCAATGATCGCTGGCCGCCGCATGCGATACATCCGCTTGCGCTCGGACTGAATGCCCTGGACCTGGTCGGCCACAGCCTGCGCGGCCGAGCGTTCGGTGCCGAGATCGGCCACCGCCTCGCGGAAAATCTCGGATTCAACGGAATCGAGGTCGTCCGAGGAGATCAGATAGGTCAGAGGCAGCGCCACCTGGAGGATCTGGTCCGCCGTTTCCTCGACCTGGCGCAGCCGCTCGAAGAAGCCGATCGGGCGGTTGTAGTACTCAACGCCGATACCCAACAGCGACAAAGCCGAGATTTTGAGCAGTTCGGCCAAGCGGTTGACCGTGTCGAGCTTGATCACCTCGCCTTTTTCGTAGCGATAGAGTGCAGCGCGCGAGACGCCGAGCCGGGCCGCGATTTCCTCCGCCCGCAACCCGGACTCGAGCCGATAAGCCCGTAATTGCTGGCCAATTTCGGTAAACCGCATCTCTACCTTCTTCCTCTGGCCGCGAGTGCGCAGGCGCATGATGCCCTAGCAACCCGACATGGCCGCCTATTGCGTGAGCTTCGTATCACCAAGAGGTGGTGCGTCGTAGAATCAGGCACGAGTCTTTATTTGCATAAACTCCTCGGCTTGTAACGGGGAATGTTAGGTTATGGAACACCTTGCAGCGAGCACGCGCCGCCGTTACCGCCTTCTACGTATCGTAAAGCCGAGATAGGCCTGCCGCAGGTTGTGTAACAGCGGCGCGCTGCACATGGCTGCATGGGCGCCATTGCGTCCGCAGGTTGCCCATCCGCTTGTCCGCCCGTGGCGAGGCACTTAAGCCATATCGGCAGACCGGCCCCCGAGGTGGGCGAAGGGGGAGTTCGTGATCGCTGAGCGTATCCTGATGGGGCTGCTGATCGGCGGCATAGCGCTCGGCTGCGGCTTCGTCCTCTATCCGTTTTTCTCAGCCCTGCTGTGGGCCGCCATCCTTGTCTTCGCCACCTGGCCCGCGTTCATCTGGCTGACGCGCGCCGCGCATCTGCCACGCGCGCCCGCCGCCTGCCTGATGGTGATGCTGACCGCCCTCACCCTGGTGCTTCCACTCGCACTCGCCGCACCCGCGGGGGCCGAGGACATCACCGCCCTGCGAGTCTCCCTGGAAGCCTGGCTGTCGGCGGTGCCGCCGGCGCCGCACTGGCTCTATGCCCTGCCTTTGGCGGGTCCGAGTCTGACCGATACCTGGAACGGCTGGGCCGCCGATTTTTCAGTCATGACCAGCTTCTTCCGTCCCTATCTTGGTTTGGTCGCCGAGCGCGGCCTTTATTTCGTGCTCGGCTTTGCAGGCGGCGTGGCGCAATTGCTGGTGGCGCTCTTCGCCGCCTTTTTTTTCTGGTACTCCGGAGAGGAACTGGCCGCGCACCTGCGCGCCCTGGCCCACCGCGTGGCCGGGCGCTACGCGGGCCATCTGGTCCAGGCCACGGCCGATACGGTGCGCGGCGCCGTTTATGGCATATTGGGCACCGCCATCCTGCAGGGCTTCCTGACCGCTTTTGGCCTGGCCATCGCCGGCGTGCCGCGCGTCGTGCTTCTTGGCACCACGGCCGCGTTCCTGGCGGTGCTGCCCATCGGCGCGCCGCTGATCTGGATCCCGGCCGGGCTTTGGCTGCTCTCGGACGGGCATACGGCACGCGGCGTCTTCATGCTGGCCTATGGCGTGATCGTGGTGTCGGGGACCGATCACCTGGTGCGCCCCTATTTCATCTCTCGCGGCGCGAAACTGCCTTTCCTGCTGACTGTCCTTGGGGTGCTGGGGGGCGTGCTGGCCTTCGGCGTGCTGGGCATTTTCCTGGGGCCGGTGCTGCTTGGCGTGGGGCTGACGCTGATGATGGAGTTTCTTCGCGCGGAGCCGGTGCGCCATCGGGCGTGAGGTTTATGCCCGCGTCACCTGTTTGGGCATCGCAAGCCGCAAGGGTAATTTCCGCAAGGTGAGCCTATCCACGGAACAGCGTTGGGCGAGCAGGACCACGGCGGCGCGCTATGGAGAGGCGCGGGCCGGCTGGCCGATTTCGGTTTTCGTGCACGGCATGTTGCTGGCCATCATCCTGCTGGCCCGCCATTTGCCCGGCAATCCGCCGCAGCCGCCGCCAGACCGGGGCGTGGAAATGGTGTTCGAGAACGGGCAGAAAGCGCCCAACGCCGCCGCCCATCCGGGCCGTTTTGTGGAAATTCCCCGCGGCGAACTCCCTGGCGCGCAGCCCACCCCAGGCGCACCGCCAAGAC
>CAXUNZ010000122.1:0-9602 GCA_964252525.1 uncultured Acetobacteraceae bacterium | reverse complement strand
TTTTATAGGGCGTCGGCGGGGGGGCTGGGGGGACCGCGGGCGCGTAGCTTGTTAAGGTTGGGGGGGATTGGCCAACCCCCCCAGACCCCCCGTCATTTGTTTAGGAGAGAAGCTGTGGAGGTTGCGTGCAAAACGAAGAAGAGGGCATGAAACCGGCGCGTTTCGACATACTCGGCATCGGCAATGCCATCGTCGATGTCGTCAGCCCCGCCGACCACGCCTTTCTGTCCAGGCACGACATGCACGCCGGCAGCATGACGCTGATCGATGCGACGCGCGCCGATCTGCTCTATCGCGAAATGCCTCCAGGGCGGGAAACCAGCGGTGGCTCGGCCGCCAATACCTGCGCGGTGGCTGCCGCACTCGGCGCGCGCGTGGCCTACATGGGCAAAGTGGCCGATGACGCGCTGGGCGAGACGTTTCGGCGCGATATTTCCGGCGCTGGCGTGCACTTCCCTACGCCGCCACTGCACGGCGGCGATCCGACGGCGCGCTGCCTGATCCTGGTGACGCCGGACGCGCAGCGTACGATGAACACCTATCTCGGCGCGTGCATCGCCTTCGGGCCGCATGATGTGGACACGGCCCTGGTCGCCGATTGCGCCATGACGTATCTGGAAGGCTATTTGTTCGATCCGCCGGCGGCGCAGTCCGCGTTCCGCCTGGCCGCGCGCATGGCACGCGAGGCGGGGCGAAAGGTGGCGCTTTCATTGTCCGATGCGTTTTGCGTCGGTCGTCACCGCGCGGCGTTCACCGAATTGCTGTGCGATGTCGATCTGCTGTTTGCCAACGAGGTCGAGATTACCAGCCTGTTCGAGACCAACCGCTTTGAGGATGCGGCGGAAGCGGCACGCAAAATGGTGCCGCTGGCGGCGCTGACCCGCGGCGAGGCGGGAAGCGTCGTTCTGCGTGGAGAGGAGACCGTCACGATCGCGCCGGAGCCTGCCAAGCTGGTCGATACGACGGGTGCGGGCGATGCGTACGCGGCCGGATTTCTGGCCGCTTACGCGCAGGGATCTGCGCTCGATGTCTGTGGGAGAACGGGCTCGGCGGCTGCCGCGGAAATCATTTCCCATTATGGGGCGAGGCCGGAGCGCGCTATTGCCATTGCGCGGGGTTAGCGCATGACGCATTACCGGCTGCACTACTTTCCTGAATCCGGCAACAGCTACAAATTGGCGTTGATGCTGGCTTTGTGCGGGCAGGATTTCGAGCCGGTGTGGACGGATTTCGGCAGCGGCGTCACCTGGACACCGGCGTGGCGCGCTTCGGTCAATGCCATGGGCGAAATCCCCGTGCTTGAAGAGGACAGCGTCAAGCTCACTCAGACGGGACCGATCCTGCTGAGATTGGCCGAGCGCTACGGCAAATTCGGCGGTCATGACGACGCCTCTCGCGCCGAGATGCTGCGCTGGCTGTTCTGGGACAATCAGAAGCTCAGCGGGTTCATGGCGATGTACCGCTACCGGCGGGCCTTTACGCCATCGACTCCGCAACCCGTGCTCGACTTCTTGCGCGGTCGCGTCGATGATTTCCTGGGCATCATCGAAGGGGAATTTGCCTCAAGGCCCTTTATTGCCGCAGACGCGCCGACCATCGCCGACATTTCCATGTGCGCGTATCTGTCATTTCCCGCGCACGAGGCTGGGTATGATTTGGCGATGAGCCATCCGCGCACCGACGATTGGCTCAAGCGTATTGCGGCGCTGCCGGGATGGAAGCCGCCCTACGATCTGCTGCCGGGCCGGCGATTGCGTTGTTATACAAATCCGCGTTAATTCAATCTTTCTGCTTGTTGGTGTAAACACTCGCTTCAGTCTTGATGTCACCTCAGCAGCCTGGTCCGGCGCAAAGGACGCGATAGGATCTTGAACCGAATGGCGCCGTGCTCCCAACATCATTCCCGAGGATCATAGTCCCCTCATCGTTGATCCGAATGGACGGGTAAGTCTGGCTGAATGGCTTGTCCGTTATTCTTTGGGCTGCAACGCCATTATAGAGAAATGGGTAAAACCCGTTTGGCAGTTCTCCGAAGTAGCCAACAACCCGCCCAGAGTTGTTTTCATCAGTGACAACGATGGGGGTGTTTCTTGTTGGCAAATCAAAGACGGTCGTCTGGCCGCCGTGCTGCGTAAACCCGTGCCACAAGCCGGCGGCGTCACGGTAGCTTCCTGCGAGCTGGAATTCATCGTTTATGACCAGGCTGCCAACGCCTGTGGCCTGCGGCGGCAAAACACTGTGTACCTTGCCGCCACTTACCAGGAAGCCCGCCTGGACCTGCTCGCCATGGAGCATAAGCGGCTGGATTCCGGCCAGCGCTCCCGCGCGATTCAACGATTGTGCTGTCGCGGCATCGTTCAGGCCTTTGACGAGACCAATATTGGGTATGAGCCCCGCGAACACGCCGCATTGCGTCAATTGATAGGGGTAAACATAAGTGTAGCACGGCAGCGCGACGCCGTTTTTGTCGTTTAGAAGAATCTCACCCAGAGCTGCACTGTCGGTCAGGATCGCGGGTGCGGCGTCACCCGCTTGCCACGTGAAATAGGTCGCCTCTTCCTCGAAGTTTTGGGGAGTAAAGGCAACGCCCGCGACAAGGCCGTGGCGATTGATTGCCGAGGGGACGGGAACGCACTGGATCGTGCCGAAAGGGGAGCAGACGAAGGGGATCGTAATGAAACTTGTGCCCGAAGAGGTAAAGCCATAGGCTTGACCGCCACTCGCGTAGATTCCGGCGATCATCGATCGATCGTTAATAGCCGTGACAAAGACGTCACTACTGCCGTTGACGATGATCGGCTTGAAGCCAAAGTGCGTGGGTTGGGCGGCAGCGGAGTGGTCCGCCAGCAAGCACAGGCTTGCGCAAAGCCACATTCGTGTCATTGACGCGCTCCCAATGATTTCGGGAACGGATGTTGCACAAAACAAATAGGGTATTCAACCCCGCGTCGCCTCCAATCGCCTACAGCGATTGCTCAAATGAAGACGGGGGTCTGGGGGGATGGCACATCCCCCCAGCCTTTCTTTCGCTTGGCTTCCCTCAATGCAGCGTCAGCGAAGCCACTCCCGCCAGGCACAGATGTGTGCCATCGGACAGTGTCAAATTCGTCGAACCACCCGCGCTGACATCGGACTTCACAGTCACCCCGTTAAACACCAGGCTGTCGACGCCCACTTTGAACCCCGTGATCGTGTCGGACCCGCCGCCATGGCCGTGGTTGAACTGATAGATGTCCGCCCCGCCCCACGCCGCCTCGGTCACGCTCGTGGCACCGCTGCCGAAGGTTACCGATCCGCCGCCCGAGGTCAGCGCCACGTTCGCCGCGCCACCGCCGGCGGTGAAGACCGTGCCGGCATTGCCGCCCTGCAGCGTCATGTTGCCCGCGCCGGCGACCACCGTTTCGGCATTATAGGTGCCGGCGATATTGGCGGTGCCTTTGCCGCCGATGACGTCCAGATTGCCGTAGCCTTTCGCCTCGCTCAGCGCGCCGGCGCCGCCATAGACCGTGGTCACGGCTTGATCGGACCAGCCGTTCAGCGTCACGGACATGCTGCCGGCGCCGCCATGCACGTCGCTGCCGCCGGCCCACACGGTCACCGCATCGGCGCCGGAGCCGCCATAGACATGCGCGCCGGAGGCGGCCACCGCCACCGCCTCATGCCCGCCGCCTATCGTCACCGCGCTGCCGCCGCCGGAAAGCGTGACGTAATCGGCATTGGCCGGCGCCCAGGCGGACATCGCGGCGGCACCGGTGATTGTCACCGCTTCATGGTCCGCGTTGGACATCTGGGTAAAGGCCAAGGTTCCGCCGGCGGAAACCACCGCATTGGTCAGCGTGCCGGCGCCGGAAATGGTGTCGCATGATCCGCCACCCACGGTCGCGCGCGTGTAGCCGTTCGCCACCATGCTGTCGGCGCCGTTGAGCTGGTAGAACGCCGCCCCGGTGCTGCCGGTGATCGTGGCCGCGCCATTGGCGGTGACCGTGGAATTGCCGGAGCCGCATGACAACACGTCCCGTCCGTTGGAGGTAACCTGGCAGGCGCCGGCAAAATTCACCGTGTCATGCGCGTTGGCCAGCGTGCTGATCGTGTCCGCACCCAGCTGCGTGTTCAGGATCATGCCGCCGCTGCCGCCGACGATGGATTGGCGGCCGCCACCCGTGACGTTCATCAGGCCCACGCCACCTTGCACGGTGATGTTGCTCAGGACGGCATTGACGGTGTTGGCCGCATTGCCGCCGTAATAGATTACGTCGCCCGTATCGCCATTGATCATGGTGGTGCCGGCCGCTCCATAGACCGAGGACACGCCGGTTTCGGAATGGCCATAGACGGCCAGAAAGCCCGTGCCCGCGTCGATCTGCGAATTGCCTGAGACCAGCACCGTTTCGGTGCCGCTGCCGGCATTGATCGTGTCCGCGCCCGCGCTGGTGACCACGGCCGTGCCGGCGCCGAAGGTTATGACCGAACCCGCGCCTGCGCCAGCGGTCGTGACGTTGATGCCGCCGCCATAGATGCGCGTGGTCGATGCGCCGCCCACGATCGTGGCCTGCTCGGCCGCGCCGCCTTGCGTGATGTTGTAGCTGGCATCGCCGCCGCTGACCGTGACCTGCAAATAACCCTCATTGCCGGTGACGGAAGCCGATGCCGTGGCGGCATTGACCTGCACCGTGTCGCTGCCGCCACCGCCGGCAATGCTGGCCGCGCCGTTGACAATATAGGCGTTGCTGCCGCTGCCGCTCGCAATCGTGGCATTGCCGCCGATATTGACGGTCAGATTGCCCATGCCGCCGATGATGCTGTCACTGCCGTTGGAGGCAATCGCATCCTGTCCGGGCGCGCTGATCGTGTCGGACGCGCCGGCGGCGGTCGTGATGATCGAGCCGCCGAAGCCGCCCGCTTCCTGATAGTTCAGGCCGCCCGCGCCGCCGAGCACGGTGACGTGGCCCGCCTGCGCATAGACGCTGAGCAAGCCCGCGCCGCCGAGCACGCCATTGCTCGCGGTCAGGGTGACCGTGTGCGGATTGGCGTCCTGGCTGAAATCATCAACGTCAACGCCAGGGGCGAACTGGTTGGACGCATTGGACGCGATGGCGACGCCGTTCTGGTCGAAATTGCCCGATTGCGTATAGGGGCCATTGGCGATGTTGGCCGCCGCGATATTGTCGAATTCATTGCCCGTGATCGTGGCCTGCAGCGTGGTCTGATTCAGCACGCCGATGGCGGAACTGCCCTGGTCATTGATGAAATGATTGCCGGTGACGGTGAGCGTGCTGCCGGCATAGGGGATACCCTCGCCGCCGAAATGGACCATCGTATAATTCGGTGAATTCGGACCTTTTTCGATGATGTTGCCGCTGATGGTGTCCGCCCCGCCATTGGGCAGGTCGATGTCATAGCTCGCCGTGCCGGTGGGGCCGTCATAAAAAGCGTTGTTGGTGATGACATTGGTTGCCGCACGGCTCTTCAGCTCGTGGCCGACATTGGCGCGCTCGAAGATGTTGCCGTTGGCGGTAAAGCTGGTCACGCCGGTGCTGATGTAGCAATTATGAGTGTAGCCGGCGTTCGGCCCGTTGCTGTTGCCGTTATTGTCGAACGTGCTGCCGCTGATCGTGATCGTGTTGACCGCCAGCCCATCCACGGCGCCGGCCAGAATGCCGTCCTGGTTGCCGATGAAGGCGTCATTGTTCAGCACCATGGCACCGCCCTGGTAGCGGATGCCGGCGCCATTGCCGCCCTCGGCATCCGGGATCGCGCAGCCCTGGAAGATGAAATTGTCGATCGTGACGCTGTTGTCGACGACGAAAATGCCCTTCTCGTTCGCCGGCGCCTGCGTTGCCACCATATCGACCATGCCGCCCGCCCCGGCAATCGTGACCTGCGTGCCGATATCGGCGAAGTCGTTGGTGTAGGTTCCCGGCTGGACCAGGATCAGGTCACCGTTGTGCGAAGCAGCGACAGCCGCGGCGATCGTCTGGTATTCCTGGCCGACGCCCACGGTCAGGACGTTCTGGCCGGGTGTGGCGGTCACCTGCACAGGGGCAGCGGCATTGGCGCCGAGGCCGCCGGGGAGCGTCATGCCTGCGGGCAGCGCGGCGCCGGTGCAGACAGTGGCGTTACCGTTGTTCTGTGTCATGATACGGTGTCCCGGCTAGTGATCTCCTGTCCTTTTTATGGTTTAGGCCATGAACGAGGTCTGAATGGAGGGACTGAAAGCCGACTTGTGGCGTTGAACAAAACGTGTGCTCACAGCTCGCAAAAACGTGAGTGCTAGCCTTGGTCGTGGGCCATGGGCCGCGGGAGACGAAGAACCTTGTTATGATTTTTCGGACTCACGTCGGTGGCGTGTGCATCCCCGTCGTGACGAGCAATCGCTAACCTTGAATTGACACGCCTGCGTGTTTCTGCACCCTATGCGCAACACAATCGTTGTTCGTGCTGGTCAGGCTGCGTTCTCTTGGAACCTGCCGCGTCGGGAATGAAACGTGATCGTCGATGACGCCTTGTGCGGTCGTGGCGGGTGTGAGGACGGGAGACTGGACAGCGTATGGCGAGCGGGACTGTCAAATGGTTCAACACCACCAAGGGGTATGGCTTCATCATGCCCGGCGATGGTGGAAAGGACGTGTTCGTCCATATCACGGCCGTGCAGGCCGCCGGGCTTCGCGGCCTCAATGACGGACAGAAGGTTACCTACGACGTGGTGATGGAACGCGGAAAGGCGGCGGCAACCAATCTCAAGCTGGCCTGAGACCTCCGTCAGTCGTTTAGAAAGGCCGCCGTCGCGCTCACGGCTTCCGCAAGCCCTACACGCCTCGGCGCCACGCCGCGCGGAAATGCAGACAGCAGGCGCCCTGGCATCCTGCGATCCAGCAGGACGAATACTCCCCTGTCGCCGCTCGCCCGGATCAGCCGCCCGAAGGCCTGCCGCAACCGCAACCGTGCAATCCGATCGTCATACGCCGCGCTGTCTCCACCCGAGAGATGGATCCGCCGCTCCCGGTGGAGAATATCCGGCCGGGGCCATGGTACACGCTCGAACACCACCAGGCGCAGCGCGCGTCCCGGCACATCCACGCCATCGCGCATCGCATCCGTGCCCAACAGGCACGAATTCTCCTCCGTGCGGAAAATATCCACCAGCGTCGCATTATCCATCGGATCGACATGCTGCGCGAGCAGCATCATTCCCGCCTCCTCCAGCGCCGGCGCAATGCGCGCATGCACCGCGCCCAACCGAGAAATGGCGGTAAACAGCCCCAGCCCGCCTCCACCCGCGGCCATGAACAGGCTGCGATACGCGCCGGCCAGCGCGCCCACATCGCCGCTGACGTCATTGACCACGAAAACCCGGGTCTGCGCGCCGTAATCGAATGGCGAGCCCAGGCTCGCGCGATAGGCCGGGCTCGGCAAATGCGAAGCGCCCACGCGAGCCTCGGCGGACTCCCATCCCGCATCATCGGCGCTGCCGGTGTTTTCATCGCGCAACGTGGCACTCGTAATCAGCATGCCATGCGCCGGGCCCGCCAGCACCGCGGCAAACGGCAGAGTCGGATCCAAATGGTGGCGGCACAAGGCCGCATCCCTATCGCCTGCCTCCTGCCGGTTTAGCCGCAGGAATAAAATATGGGCCGGCCGCACGCCCGGCTCCGGTGGCGCGGTCTGCAACGCCTCCAGCATGGCAATCCAGCTCAGCACCCTATCCAGCGCGCGGCGGCGCAGCGCGCGGCACGCCGCCTCGATGCGCGTGCGCGTGGCGGTGTCCATCTCGTCGGCCTCGGCCTCCAGCTTGTCCGCCAGACGCGCGATCAGCGTGGCGAGCGGCTCGGCGAGGCGCGCCAGCGCACGCTTCAGTGCCGGTGCCGCTTCCTCCAGCGCCGCAATGGGCGGAAACAGATCCACCTCCTCGCTCGGCCAGCGGGCAGGCCGCGCATCGCCCGCCACACGCGCCAGCACCTGCGCGCGCACCGCCGCCAGAAAGACCTCGAACGGATTGGCCACCGGGCCTGCCGTGTCCGCCGGCGCCTCAACCTCCGACAGCCGCAACGCCCAGCCGGGGGCGGGCAAGGCACGCGCGGCCTGCAGCAGCGCGTCCAGCGGGGCTTCCAGCTCGGCGCTGCCGACCACCAGTTCGTCCAGCCGCCGCTTCAATCCCCGCGCACGGAACGTGCCACCTTCCGCCCCGAGCAGCCAGCGCCTCAGCTCCGCCCCTTCCACACCGCTGATCTCGCTGGAAAACGCGCTGTCCGCCGCCTCGAAGACGTGGTGGCCCTCGTCGAACACGTAGCGCGTTGGCACGCTCGCATCGTCGATGCCGCCCCACGCTGCCTGCGTCATGACCAGCGCGTGGTTGGCCACCACCAGTTCGGCCGAGCGCGCGCGCCGCACCGTGTGTTCAATGAAGCAGCGTTTGTAGTGCGGACAGGCGCCGTGAATGCACTCGCCGCGACGATCAGCCAGCCCGGCGGTCAGGCCGTTGCCGAACAGCTCGGTGAACCAGCCGGGCAGGTCGCCGCCCATGACATCGCCATTGGCCGTCGCCGCCACCCAGCGGGCCAGCAATCCCAGCGGGATGAGCCGCGCACCGGCACCCGAGAGCGTCGCGCTGACCGCATCTTCCAGGTTGAGCAGGCAGAGATAATTCTCCCGCCCCTTGCGGACCACCACGCGCCGCCGCCGTTCGACAGGGTCTGGGTGCAGGCGCGCAAGCTCGCTGTCGATCTGCCGCTGCAAATGTTTGGTGAAGGTGCTGATCCAGACGGGCGCGTGGTTGCGCTCGGCCCACAGGCTGGCGGGCGCGATGTATCCCAGCGTCTTGCCCGTGCCCGTGCCCGCTTCGGCCAGCACCAGATGCGGATCGCCCCGCGCTTCCCGCGGCGCAAAGGCCGCCGCGGCCGCATCGGCATAATCGGACTGGCCGGGGCGCTGCTCGGCATGCGGACCCAGGATCGCGGAGAGCCTGGCGCGCGCCTCGGCGGGTGCAACAGCCAAGCTGCTGCCGGGTGGCGGCGCGGCCTGCTCCTCCCACTCCGGCAATTTTCGCCACGGACGGAAGCCGTCCAGACTGTTCGCACCATCGGCGGGCAACTCCGCCAGCACCGCAGGGGCCCATAGCCATCCGGCGCGGCCCATGCGCGTGGCGATGCCGGCGGCCGCCGCGTCGATGGGCAAGGTGCGGCCCTGGCGCAGGCGATGCAGAAGCGCATCGGCGATGTCGGGCAGGCTGGCAGCCGCATCCTCCAGCGTGGCGGGGGGGCGCAGATCAAGCGCCAGCGCCAGCCCGCGGGCGGTGGGTGCAACCGGCCGGGCAGGCAGCACGAAGGCGAAGAGCTCCAGCAAATCCAGGCAAGGCAGTGGCGAACGCAGGCCCAGCCGGCGGAAGGTGGCCGGCGCGTGCACGACCAGGGGCGGCCGCATCGCGCGGAGCGCGGTCAGGGACTCGGCCGCGGCCAGGCTAAGCAACTCACCGTCCTCTGTGATCAGCACAGCGTGGTCGTGGCCGGTGGCGAGCGACGGAGAGGCCATACAAGGCAAACTAAGGAAGGTTGGGGGGGGGGGGGGGGGGGGGGGGGGGGGGGGCGGGCGCGGGCGGGGGGGGGGGG
>CAXUNZ010000121.1:1292-9639 GCA_964252525.1 uncultured Acetobacteraceae bacterium | reverse complement strand
CTCCACCCGCCCCCGCACACGCCGTCCGACCGCCAGCTCCGTCACCACGCCATGCAGCGTGCGCAGCTCCTGCTGCGTCACTTCGCCGCGCTGAAACAGATGGCGAAGGTTGCGCACCATGCCTGGCCGCTTCGGCGCATTGCGCAAAAACCCGCACGCATCCAGCTCATCGACCAGATGGACCAGGAAATTGTCCAGCTCGCCTTTGGTGGCAACGCCGCTTTCATTGGTCATTAGCACGCGCGGCGCGGTGCCATCGCCCGATTGCCACCATTCATAGGCCATCACCATGACGGCCTGCGCCAGATTGACGCTGGTAAAGGCGGGGTTCAGCGGATAGCGGATCAACGCGTCGGCCTGCGCCATGTCGTCATTGTCCAGGCCTGCGCGTTCCGGTCCGAATAGCAGGCCCGCGCGAAGGCCGCGATCGGCAATGCCACGCAATTCCGCCGCCGCGCCGCGCGCGGTCAGCACAGGTTTGACGATATGCCGCGGACGAGGGCACGTCGCATAGACGTGGTGCAGATCCGCCACCGCATCGGCCACGGTGTCGTTCAGTGTGACCGCTTCGAGGATGCGTTGCGCGCCCGAGGCGTTTCGCCACGCCTTTTCCTGCGGCCAGCCGTCGCGCGGCGCCACCAGGCGCAGATGAAACAGCCCGCCATTGGCCATGGCGCGCGCGGCGGCACCGATATTGTCGGCGAGTTGCGGGCGCACGAGAATGACGACGGGGCTGTTGCCGATGGGCGCAAGGTCCGCGCCCTCCTCCTTGCCGGTCACGAGCAAGAATAAGGCTGGGGCGGATGTGCCATCCCCCCCAGGCCCCCCGTCAATTTGTCAGGCGACAGGCATGCAAGTCTTTCGACTTTCAATGGCTCAGACGCCATGTGGTGCCGCCAGGCCCGTCCTCCAAAATCACGCCGCCTTTCAAAAGCTCGCGCCGTATCGCATCAGCCCGCGCAAAATCGCGCGCCGCCCGCGCCGCGCGCCGCGCCTCTATCGCCGCGGCCACATCGATCTCGACTGTTAGCGTTCCGCCCTGAAACCAGGCTTGTGGCGGCTGGCCAAGCAAGCCCAGCATCGCGCCGGCCGCACGCAGCCCCGCCGCCGCGGCAGCATCGCCCGCCAGTGCCCCATCCGCCAGCCCGTGCATCTGTGCAATCGCCGCCGGCGTATTCACGTCATCGCATAATGCCGCCAGAAATTCTACCGGCGCCGCACCGGCCGACGCTTCCGGAAAGGCAGCCAGCGCACGATAGAACCGGTCCAGTTCCGCCCGCGCCTCCAGCAGCCCGTCATCGGTAAAATCCAGGGTCGCGCGATAGCGCGCGCGCAGCAGCAGCAGGCGCACCGCCTCGGCCGGCGCGCGCGCCAGCACGTCGCGCAGCGTAAAGAAATTGCACAGGCTCTTGGACATCTTCTCGCCGTTGACCTGCAGCATTCCGTTATGCAGCCAGATGCGTGCGAAACGGCTGCCGGGAAAGGCGCACAGGCTTTGCGCGCGTTCATTCTCATGGTGCGGGAACAGCAAATCCGACCCGCCGCCATGAATATCGAAATCGGCGCCCAGATAGCGCCAGGACATCGCGCTGCACTCGATGTGCCAGCCAGGCCGCCCGCGCCCCCAAGGGCTGTCCCATCCCGGCTGATCCTCGCCAGACGGTTTCCACAACACGAAATCACCCGGATCGCGCTTGTAGTCGGCAATTTCCACGCGCGCGCCGGCCAACAGATCCGCGGGGCTGCGGCCGGACAGCGCGCCATATTCCGCGAACCGCGCCACGCTGAAAAGCACGTGTCCGTCCGCCGCATAGGCATAACCGCGATCGACAAGGCGGCCGATCACCTCGATCATCTCGCCGATGTGCGCGGTCGCCCGTGGCTCGACATCGGGCGGCGCATTGCCGATCGCCGCCATGGCGTCCGCAAATTCCGCCGCGGTGCGCGCGGTCACCTGCCCGATCGTCTCCCCGCTCGCCGCGGCGCGCGCGTTGATCTTGTCATCGACATCGGTGATGTTGCGCACATAGGTCACGCGCGGAAAGAGGTGGCGCAGCAGCCGGACGATCACGTCGAAATTGACGTTGGACCGGACATTGCCCAGATGCGGCACATCATAGACCGTCGGCCCGCAGACATACATCCGCACATGGGTCGGGTCCGCCGGCACGAAGCGCTCGGTCCGCCTGGTCTGGCTATTGTGCAAATACAAGTCCGGCATAGGCCGCCTTTTGCCGCCAAACGCGCCGGCGCCGCAATTGGCCATGTTGCGCGGCGCCCACAAACCGGCCTAGACCGATGTTGCGAATGTCTCGCAACTGCGGAACCCCATGCCCCTTGCCCCCAACCGGCGGATCGGCGCCGCCATCGCCGTCTTCGGCCCCGGCCTGGTCGTCATGCTCGCCGATACGGATGTGGGCAGCATCATCACCGCGGCCAATTCGGGCGTGCGCTTCGGCTACCGCATGCTGAGCCAGCAGCTGTTGCTAGTTCCGGTGCTCTACATCATCCAGGAGCTGACGGTGCGCCTGGGCATCTTCACCGGACGCGGCCATGGCGAGCTGATCCGCGACCAGTTCGGCCGCTTCTGGGCCTGGGTCAGCGCGGCCGGCCTGGGCATTGCCACCTGCGGCGCGCTGCTGACCGAATTCGCCGGCGTCGCCGGCGTGGGCGAGCTCTACGACATCCCGCGCGTGCTCAGCGTGGGCCTCGCGGCCCTCGCTCTGCTCGCCGTGGTGCTGACCGGCTCCTACCGCCGCGTCGAGCGCGCGGCGATTGCGGTCGGGCTGTTCGAATTCGTCTTCTTCATCGTCGCCTGGGCGGCGCATCCCAGCCTCGGGCTGATGGCACGACAGTCGGTCGATATCCCCGCCCATAATGGCGAGTTTTGGTTCCTGACCGCAGCCAATGTCGGCGCTGTGATCATGCCGTGGATGGTCTTCTACCAGCAATCCGCAGTCGCCGACAAAAAGCTGCGGCCGGAGCATTTCACCGCGGCACGCTGGGATACGGCGGCGGGCGCGCTGATCACCCAGCTCGTCATGGCCGCGGTCCTGATCGCCTGCGCCGCGACGCTCGGTTTTCGCAATCACGACACCACGTTGGATACGGTCGGCGATATCAGCCACGCGCTGACGCCGTTCCTGGGCGTGACGATCGGCAAGCTGGTTTTTTCCGCCGGCATATTGGGCGCGGGCCTGGTCGCCAGCATCGTCGTTTCCCTGGCCTTCGCCTGGGGCCTGGGTGAGGTCGCCGGCTACCGGCGCAGCCTGGAGCTGCATCCGCTACAGGCGCGCTGGTTCTACGGGGTCTATGCCGCCTGCGTGGTGCTGGGCGCGGTGGCCGTGGCGGCGTGGCCCAACCTGGTGGCGCTGAGCGTGGACGTGCAAGTGATGAACGCCTTCCTGCTGCCGCTGGTGTTGGGTTTTCTGATTGCGCTGGCCATCACCGCACTGCCCGCGGAATACCGGCTGCGCGGGTGGTACAAATGGGTGGTGATCCTGGTGGCGTCAGTGACTACGGTTGTGGGGGTTTTTGGGGGGTTGCACGGGTAGGAAGGCAAGACTTCTTTTTTGTAAAAAAGAAGCAAAAACTTTTGCGAGTTGGCATATACGTTGTTTCGACACATACGCCAAAATTCAAAAAGTCTTTTTGCTTCTTTTTCTTTAGAAAAAGAAGAGTCTTATTGCTTCACATCAATCTCTCGGAACTTCCTGTTCAGCTCGAACTCCCTCGACGTCACATGCGTCTCAACCTGCGCCAGCCGCCGTTCCAGCCCAGCTAGCAGATCGCACAACGCCACGACGCCGGGATGGCTCGGCGCGGGCGGAGTGCCATTCGCGGGCGCGCGGCGCATGCGGCCAAACCCGCCATTGCGGCTGATGATCCGCCACCCCCAGAAAAGTAGCCCCAGCACCGCAATTCCCGCCAGGAAATCGTGAAAGCCGCTATGGTGGTGATGAACCACCGTGTCTGTATCGCCGTCATCCCCCGCATCATCATGACCGGCCAGCGAGGCGCGCAGCTTGCGCATCGCCGAGGCGGCGATCTGGTTGGCACCGCCGACATTGATGGTGCTGTCGCCGCTGGCGTGGCGGTTGATAAACCCATCGGCGTGCGTCAGCCCGATATCGCCGCCGCCGCTCGCATCCAGCTCGGCCGTGCCGGCCGTGCCGCCCATGACGATATCCCCGCTGCCCTGGGTGCGCGCGTGCAGATAGGCGACATGACCGGCCACGATCAGCGTGTCGCCGGACCCGTGCGTTTCGATATCGGCCGCCGGCGCGGCGATCTGCGCGATGGCCAGGTCGCCCGACGCGTTCTGGCGCGCCTTCAGCGGGCCGGACAGACGCATAATGCGCACATCGCCGCTGCCATTGATGGCGATGTCGGCCGGCCCCTCCACGGCCTGAATCGTGGCATCGCCGCTGCCGCGAACCTCCAGTTGCAGAACGGTGACACGGCGGATCTTCAGGTCGCCATCGGCGGTGATGGTGGCTTTCAGCGGCCCCATCAATTCGCCGATGCTGGCATTGCCGCTGCCGGCAAGTTCCAGGCTCACCGGCATGCCCGGCGGCACCATGATGGCGAGTTGCCCGGCATCGGAATCGCACGCGCTGGTGCTGATGACTGCCCCATCCGTCGCGGTCAGGCAGTCGAGCTGATCGCCGACCACCCGCACTTCGCCGGCAAGATGCGGGTCGGTTTCGATGGTGGCATTGCTGTCCGTGGCCAGCGTCAAGGCCAGGGCGCCGCCGCGGACGGTGCGTGTGTCCGCGTGGGCCGGCATCGGGTTGCCGAAGCCCGCGGTAAGCGCCAGGCCGCAAGCGGCGACCCAGCGGACATTCCCATGTCGCATGGCCTTACGCTCGCGCCCGGGCGCGCCAGCCCGGAACGTCCTCGTCCAGCACGCGCTCCAGCGACTCGATGCGTTGTTCCAGCCGGCGCGCGGTGTCCATGGCGCGGGAAAGCGCCGTCTGATCGCCCGCGGTGAAGTCCGCGCCGCCTGGCCCCACCGCGCGCTGCTGCCGGTAATGGTTCCTGATGATGGCTAGAACCACGACGAAGATGAAGATAGTGACGAGATCCCAGTTCATCGCTGACGCCCTTGGTTTGGTGCGGGTTTTCGGTGCCTGGCCGTCCCGCGATGCCGAGACGGCCCAGCCACCATGGCCGTTGCGTGGGCTTGGTAGCATGAGGCGTGCCACGCCGTCAGCCGGCGCAATCACCGGTCAACGCGGCGTCGGTATGCCGCGATCAGCCATAAGGTAGCGCGCTACGCCAACAATTCCTAAACGCCGCCCATGCACCATTGGATCGTGGTGCCCAGCCCGTCCGCGCACCCGCCAATCCCCAGCTATTCCGTTCGCGCCACATCGAAGCGGACGCGCCCGGCCAAAGTCTCGCCCGTCTTCAGCACGCGCAATCCGTTATCCGCCACCTCTTCCATCCGGTTGACGGCGTCCGGCATGTTGCTGACCGGCTCCAACCCGAAATAGCTGTGGCCCACGGGCGTGTAGAGCTGCAAATGATCGAAGGGCGGCCCGCTGGATACCGTCAGCGCCAAGTTGCGCGCCGGCCAGGTCACAAGCGCGCTGCCGCCCCAGCCGGCGTAGCACTCGTCGATCTTGACATCGGTCAGCGCGCGCGCGCGGGTAAAATCCCATTGGTGGGACACGGCCTCCCGTTCGATCGGCAGGTCGTCGGCGCCGTTGCGCCAGACGGTGTCGGCATCGAATTGCAGCCTCGTGCTGGGTTCGCGCGCAATGTAGGGATGCAGGCCGATGCCGGCGGGGAATGGCCGCGCATCGTCATTGCGCACGGAAATATCCACCGTCAGTCCGCGCTCGTCGAGCGCGAAGACCAGTTCGGCGCGGTAGGCGAATGGCCATTGCGTCACCGGCTCGGCCGGCGGCTTGTAATCGAGTGCGATGTGCACGCGCGCCGCTGTGGCCGAAACCACGTCCCACTCACGCATCCACGCATTGCCGTGCAAGGAATGCGGATGACCGGCGAAATTCAGGCCGAGCTGGAAAGCCTGGCCGCCAAAAGAAAAGCGGGCCTGGGACACGCGATTGGCATACGGGATCAGCGGATAGGCCCCGACCGCACGGCCGTGCTCGGCCTCCAGCCGGAAATCGGCGACGGGGCGGAACAGCGCGAAGCCCGCATGGGTGAAGCTGTCGATGGCGCCGCCCGTGGCCTCATCGATCGAAACGCTCAGATCGCCGGCGGACATAAGCTGCATGGTTGCCTCAGCGCCTCGCCCGGAGTGCGGTTGCCAGCGTGCCGTCATCGAGCACGTCGAGCGCCCCGCCGATCGGCACGCCCTGCGCCACGCGCGTGACGCGCACGCCACTGCCAGCCAGCCGGTCCGCGAGAAAATGCGCGGTGGCCGCGCCATCGACGGTGGCGCTCAGCGCCAGGATGATTTCGCCGACCTGGCCATCGGCGGCGCGGGTCAGCAGCGGTGCGATGTTGAGGTCGTCCGGGCCGGTACCGCCAAGGGCCGAGAGCGTGCCGCCCAGCACGTGATACAGGCCGTGATGAACGCGCGCGCGTTCCAGCGCCCAGAGATCGCCCACGGTTTCGACGACGCAGATCAAGCTCCGGTCGCGCTTGGCGTCGGCGCAAATGGCGCAGGGATCGAGGCTGTCGAGGTTGCCGCAATGGGCGCAGGTGCGGATGGTACGCGCGGCTTCGATCAGCGCGTGGGCCAGGGGCAGCATGCGGCCGGCGGGGTTTTGCAGCAGGCGCAGAACGGCGCGGCGCGCGCTGCGCGGACCCAGGCCGGGGACGCGGGAGAAGAGCTGGATCAGGGTATCGAGTTCGGGACCGCCCAAGGCTGGCCTACCTTATTCAGCAGTCGCCGCATCCACCAACGCCCCCGTTTCCACAATTTCGGCGAATTCCCCTCTCAGATCCGCCAGCGCCCCATCATGCACCTCACCGGGCTGGCGCATCCGGCCATCCATTCCCCGGTTGGCGAATGCCGCCGTCGCATCCGCCACCACGAACGTCGAAAACCCCAAATTCGCCGCCATCCGCGCCGTCGTGGACACGCAATGATTTGTCGTCAGCCCCACCAGCACCACCGCCGGGCACTGCGCGCGCCGCAAATCGGCTTCCAAACTCGTGCCGATGAATGCCGAATTCACCGTCTTGCCGATCACCGCCTCGCCTGGCGATGGCGCGGTCTGCGGTTTGAAGGCATTGCCTCGCTGGCGCGGCCGCAAGGGGCTGTCCGCCCGCACGCTATCGTGCCGAATGTGAAAGATCGGCCGCTTGGTCATGCGCCAGAAGGACAGCAGGCGGGCGATATTCTGCTCGGCGCGAGGATTGTTGCGCATGCCCCAAGCAGGATCCTCGAACCCCACCTGCACATCGATCACGATCAGCGCGGCCCGAAAGCTCAGACCAAAGCCGCCACGCGCCGCAAGCATCAGAAGGGCAGCTTCATCCCGGGCGGCAATTGCAGCCCGCCGGTCACCGCGGCCATCTCCTCGGCCATGGACGCATCGATTTTGCGCCTGGCGTCCGCATGCGCGGCCACCAGCAGATCGCCCAGCATCTCCATCTCTGCCGGATCAGCGAGCTTGGGATCGATGGCCACCGATTTCAGCTCGCCCTTGCCGTTCAGCACCACGCGCACCATGCCGGCGCCGGACTGCCCCTCCATCGTGGCCGCCTCCAGGCGCGCCTGCATCTCCGCCATCTTGGCCTGCATCTGGCTGGCCTGCTTCAGCAGATTGCCCATGTTCTTCATCGGTCCAACTCCTCCAGCCCGGGCGCCATCTCAGGCGGCTCCCCGGCATCATCGGGCGCGCCAAGCGCCGGGCCATCGCCGGTATCGGCCGCAAGCCCGTAAGAATCCACCCCGGGCGCCCGAACCGCCTCGATGCGCGCACCGGGAAAGGCGTCCAGGATCGCGCGCACCAGCGGATGGTCCGCCACATCCGCCCGGCGCTGCGCCTCGGCCTGCCGTCCCTCGGCGGCAAGCGTGGGTGCGCCTTCCTCGGCGCTGAGCACGATGGTCCAGCGCGTGCCGGTGGCCGCGCCCAGCAGCTTGCCCAGATCGGCCGCCAACGTGCGCGGCGCATCTTCATGCGGCCGCAGCTCGATCACCGGAGGCGCGAATTTCACCAGGTGGACGGAGTGCAGCAGATGGCCGTGCAGCAGCATTTCGCGCGAGGAGGAGGCCAGCGCCAGCACGTCACGAAAACTGGACAGGCGCGGCAAAGCGGCGGGCAGGGTTTCAGCGACGGCCAGCGCGGCGCTCCCGGCCATGGCGCGCGCGCCGCCTCCTGAGGGCGCCGGGCCACCTGGCGCCGGCGCATCGGCCGGAGGC
>CAXUNZ010000121.1:288-1282 GCA_964252525.1 uncultured Acetobacteraceae bacterium | reverse complement strand
GCCTGGACCGGCCGTCAGCTTGCGCACCAGCTCGCCCGGCGGCGGCAGGTCGGCCACGTGGCACAGCCGGATCAGCACCATCTCGGCCGCGGCACGGCGGTCGGGCGCCGCCTCCACCTCGGCCACGCCCTTCAGCAGCATCTGCCAGGCGCGCGCCAGCGTCGGCACGCCCAGCCGATCGGCCATGGCCGCACCGCGGCTGCGCTCCGCCTCCGGCAATTCCTGGCTCTGGCGCAGCTCCGGTATGGCTTTCAGGCGGGAGAGGGTGTGGATCAGTTCGAGCAGATCGCCCAGCATCGCGCCGAGGTCGCTGCCCAGCACATAGGCCCGGTCGGTCACCGCCAGCGCCTCGGCCGGGCGGCCGGCAAAAACCGCCTCCATCAGGTCGAACAGCATGCCCCGGTCGGCAACACCCAGCATTTCGCCGGTCGCCGCCGCGGTGACCGCACCATTGCTGGCCTGGGCGATCGCCTGGTCGAGCAGCGAGAGGCCATCGCGCACCGAGCCATCGGCCGCGCGCGCGATGGCGGCCAACGCTTCGGGCTCGGCGCTGACGCTTTCGGCCGAGGCCACGCGCGCGAAATGCGCGGCGAGCAGGGCGATCGGAATACGCCGTAGATCGAAGCGCTGGCAGCGCGAGAGCACGGTCACCGGCACCTTGCGGATTTCGGTGGTGGCGAAGACGAACTTCACGTGCGGCGGCGGCTCCTCCAGTGTTTTCAGCAGCGCGTTGAACGCGTTGCGGGAGAGCATGTGCACTTCATCGATGATGAAAACCTTCGTGCGCGCCTGCATCGGACGAAAGCGCGTAGCTTCGATGATTTCACGCACATCGTCCACGCCGGTGCGGGAGGCCGCATCCATCTCCACCACATCGGGGTGGCGGTCAGCCAGGATGGCGCGGCAATTGTCGCACACGCCGCACGGATCGGGCGTGGGGCCGCCCTGGCCGTCTGCGCCCACGCAATTGAGCGCGCGGGCGATGATGCGCGCG
>CAXUNZ010000121.1:0-221 GCA_964252525.1 uncultured Acetobacteraceae bacterium | reverse complement strand
AAGGCGCTGCGCAGGATGCGCACGACCATGTCCTGGCCGATCAGGTCGTCCAGCGTGGCGGGGCGATACTTGCGGGCGAGCACGCGGTAGGGGGTGACGGCGGCGGTTGGAGGCGGAGGCGCCCCGCCAAAGAGGCCGGGGCCGTCAGGGATTGGTGGTGGCGGGTCCTCGCCCAGCAGGTCGTGCAATGCGGGGTACCCTCGGGTGACTGGGCGTGGGGT
>CAXUNZ010000120.1:0-9693 GCA_964252525.1 uncultured Acetobacteraceae bacterium | reverse complement strand
GGTGGGGGGGGTGGGGGGGGGCGAGGTCGGGCGGGGATTCGAACATGGCGATCCAGGCGGCGTAGGGCGGTGCCTGGCCGCCGCGCGCCGGCGCCTGACCGAGGAAGGCGCGTAACCTTCCGACGACGCCCAGCGACGAACCGCGCAGCGCGCGAGGCAGCACGGCCAGGCCGTGCCAGAACAGGCGCACGGCGGCGGCGCGTCGTGTGAGAATGTGCAGGCGCATAACCGCCTTCGCGCCATCGGCGCCGAAGAGCATGAGGACGAGTGCGCGGGCCTCGGCGGGCACGTGTACCAGGGTGGCGCGCTGCCCGAAACGACGGGGACCGAGAAAGACCTCCCGCACCACTTGGCCGCGCGCCTCATCCTCCAGTTCCAGCTTGGCCCACCACGTGTGGGGATCGGGCAGGCGCAAGGCGAGACGGCACCATTGTCCGGCGGCGCCGGATGGCAAGGGTGCGGCCAGCAAGGCGCCGTGGGCCGCGGGCGAGCGCGTTGCGGCCAGGATGTGGTGGCGAGAGGCCATGCGGCACCCTGCACCACGACGGCGTGCGCGGGTAAAGCGGCCCGGCGCCTCGTGACAAGCCCGGGGAAGCGCCTAAGTGCTAACCGATGCTAAGGGTCATGTGCATGCCGCGTCCGTCCGCCCCAACTGTTTTCGCCGTCCGCCCCGCATGAGGCAGCGCGTGGCGATCATCGGGGCTGGGCCGGGTGGATTGGCGGCGGCCATGCTGCTCGCGCGCGCCGGCGCCGACGTGGAGGTTTTCGAGCGCCACGCCCGCGTGGGCGGACGGTCCTGCAGGATCGAGGCGCAGAGCGAGGCGGGCCGCTTTTTCTTCGATATGGGGCCGACATTCTTTCTCTATCCGCGTGTGCTGGAGGAGATTTTTGCGAGCTGCGGGCGAGATCTTTCAGCCGAAGTGGAGCTGATCAAGCTCGATCCGCAATACGATCTGGTGTTTGAAGCGGGGGGGCGGATCAGCGCCTCACCGGATATGGCGCGATTGCAGGAAGCGGTTGCGGCGCTGGCGCCGGCTGATGCGCGCGCGGTGCCGCGATTCATGGCCGATAATCGCGCGAAGCTGGCGGCTTTCCGCCCAATCCTGGAAAGTGCGTTTGGGCGGCTGCGTGATTTCAGTTCACCGAACATGCTTCGCAGCCTGGCGTTGATGCGGCCGCACAGGACGGTGAACAGCGATTTGGCAACGTATTTCAAGGATGAACGGGTTCGGCTGGCCTTTTCTTTTCAAAGCAAATATCTGGGAATGTCGCCGTTCCGCTGCCCGAGCCTGTTCACGATACTGTCTTTTATGGAGTATGAATTCGGAGTCTATCACCCACGCGGCGGGTGCGGGGCGGTGATGGAGACGATGGCGCGCGTGGCGCGTGAGCAAGGCGTGCGTTTTCGTATGGGCACGCCCGTCGAAACGCTTTTGCTGGAGCAGGGTGTGGGGCGCGCGCGGCCCAGGGCACGGGGTGTGCGAACGGCGGCGGGTGAGGAAGCTTTTGATGCCGTCGTCATTAACGCCGATTTCGCGCATGCAATGAAGCATCTTGTGCCCGATGCGTCACGTCGGCGCTGGACCGACCGCAAGATTGCGGCCAAGAAATTCAGCTGCTCGACCTTCATGATGTATCTGGGGCTGCGCGGGTCGCTGGATGGAGTGGGCCATCACACGATCTATTTGAGCGAGGATTACCGGGGCAACGTCGCCGATATCGAGGCGGGGCGCGCGCCGGCAAATCCGTCCTTTTATGTGCAAAATGCGTGCGTGACCGATCCTGCGCTGGCCCCGCCCGGCTATAGCACGCTCTATGTGCTGGTGCCTGTGGGCAACCTGACCAAAGGCGCGGGGGATTGGACGGCGATTGCGGCCGACATGCGCGCAATCACGCTCAAGCGGCTGGAACGCATTGGCATACACGATATCGAGTCGCGCATCGTATTCGAGAAGATCGTAACGCCGAAGGATTGGGAAAGCGACATGGCGATCCACCGCGGGGCGACGTTCAATTTGTCCCACTCACTGGATCAGATGCTGTATTTCCGGCCGCGAAACCGCTTCGAGGATATCGCGCGCACCTATCTGGTGGGCGGCGGCACGCATCCGGGAAGTGGGTTGCCCGTGATTTTCGAGAGTGCGCGGATTACCAGCAGGTTGCTGGCGGAGGATCTGGATCTGCCGGGCGAATGGCCGGATACGGCGATGCCGTGGCCGGATAAGGCGGCACCCGAGTTGGCGGAGATGGCGTGATGGACAGCGCATGGCCGACGCCGCCCGGTTTGCCGGTCGGTGTGATCGGGGGAGGGTTGGGCGGCCTGGCGGCGGCATGCACGCTGGCCGCGCGCGGGCATCGCGTCGTGCTGTGGGAGAAGAATGAGTGGCTCGGTGGCAAGGCGGCCGAATGGGTGCAGGACGGATACCGGTTCGATATGGGGCCGACGATCCTGACGGTGCCGCGCGTGTTGCACAGGATATTCGCTGAAGCCAATAGGCGGACGCAGGACCTGCTGGATTTGCGCAGGCTCGATCCGCAATGGCGGTGTTTCTTCGATGATGGCTCCGTGCTGGACCTGACCGAGGATAGCGCGGCCATGCTGCGGCGACTGGTGGCATATGCACCGGGAAGTCAGGCGGGGTATGAGGACTTCCTGGCATTTTCGGCCAAGCTGCACGAGATTAGCGAAAAGTTCTTCTTCTGGCGCTCTGTCGAGGACGTTCGCGATACGCTGAGTTTTTCAAAGAACCTCGACATCGCCACGCTGAAGGATGTGATGGCGCTGCGCATGGGATCGACCGTGGCGGCACAGATTCGCAAACGCGTGAGCGATGGGCGCGTGGCGCAGATGCTGGACCATTTCGTGCAGTATGTGGGGAGTTCCCCCTATGGCTCGCCCGCCGTGCTGTGCAGCATTGCGCATATGCAAACCAATGATGGCGTGTGGTACCCGATGGGAGGAACGCGCGCGGTGCCGCGGGCGCTGGAGGATTTGGCGCGCTCGTTGGGGGTAGAATTCCATACGGGCGTTTCGATCAATCGCATCGTTGTAGAAGGCGGACGTGCGGCGGGGGTGGAGCTGCAGACTGGCGAGATCGTGCGACTGTCCGCGGTTGTGTCCAACATGGACAGTGTCAGGACCTATAAGGAGCTTGTCGGTGGGGCGGCGGAGAAATCCTTTTCGCGACGGTGGAAGCGCGAGCCGGCATGTTCGGGCGTGGTGCTTTATCTGGGGCTTGATCGCGCCTATGACCATTTGGCGCATCATGACTTCGTCTTCTCGCGCGATCCGGAGGAAGAGTTCGACGCCATCTACAAGCGCGGCGAGCCGGCGCCTGATCCGACCTGCTATCTGGCCGCACCCGCGCGCACGGAGCCCGGCGTGGCGCCACCGGGCGGTGAGGCGCTGTATGTGCTGGTGCACACGCCTTATCTGCGGCCGCATCATGATTGGGCCAAGATGCTGCCGGAGTATCGGCGAATTATTCTGGACAAGCTGGGCCGCACGGCGGGATTGCGAGACCTGGAAAGCCGCATCCGCGTGGAGCGGGTGCTGACGCCGCAGGATATTCACGACCGTTATCGCGTGCTGAATGGCGCCATCTATGGACTTGCGAGTCACGGGCGCATGTTCGGGGCATTCAAGCCGGGTAACCGCTCGCGCGATCTGGCGGGGCTGTATTTGGCGGGCGGCGCGGCGCATCCTGGGCCGGGCATGCCGATGGTGCTGATGTCGGGGTGGATCGCCGCTGACGCGGTGGACGCGGACGTGACGGCGCGGGTGGCACTCGGTGCCTGAAGGGGCCGATCCGATTGCGGAGCGTTCGCCGGCACTGCTTGCGTTGTTTCGGGCGTATCTGCATTGGTTCTTTTGGCGCCGGTTTTCTGGGGTGCGGCTTTCGCGCGCGTTTACTCCCGTCAACCCCGCGGGACGGGCGGTGGTGGTGTACACCAACCATCCGTCCTGGTGGGACCCGGCGCTGGCAATGCTCGTCTCGCCCAAGCTCTTTCCCGGGCGGATCGGGTTCGGGCCGATGGATGCAGACGCGCTGGAGCGCTACGGACTTTTCCGCCGCTTCGGCATCTTTGGCGTGCAGCCCGGACCGCGCGGGGCCGTTCGCTTTCTGCGTACCGCGCGCGCATGCCTGTCCCAACCGCGCGCCATCATGTGGATTACCGCGGAGGGGAGCTTTACCGACCCACGCCGACGCCCGATCGTGCTGCGCGCGGGCGTGGCTCACCTGGCGCGTCACGTGCCGGATGCCGTCTTCGTGCCTGCCGCGCTGGATTACATGTTCTGGAACGAGGCACGGCCGGAGGCGCTGCTGCGCGTTGGGCCGCCGGTGGATATTTCACACTTGGGCACGGCGGAAGCAGCGGTGGCGCTGGCGGACGGATTGACCGCGGCGATGGACGGCTTGGCCGAGGATAGCGCCACCCGGGATGCCTCGAGGTTTGTGACGCTGCTGCATGGCGCAGGTGGGATCAGCGCGGTCTACGATACATGGCGGCGGGCGCGCGCGCTGAGTCAGGGCCGCACCTTCGATCCGCGGCACGAGCCAGAGCGGCTATGATCCTGGCTTGTGTGGCGCTGGCGCTTTCCGCCGCACCATTGCTGCTCGCGCTCGACAATCTGCGCCGCTTGCGTACGCCGCCCATCGCGTCAGGCAGGCCGGCGATTTCGGTGCTTATTCCCGCGCGCAATGAGGCCGCCAATATCGGTCAGGCCGTGGCCCACGTGCTCGCGAGCACGGGCGTGGAGATCGAAATCTGGGTGCTGGATGACGGCAGCACGGATGCCACAGCGGACATCCTTGGCGCCATCGACGATGCACGATTGCATGTGCGCACAGGTGGAATGCTTCCGTCGGGATGGAGCGGCAAGCAGCACGCCTGCGCACGCCTGGCTGAATTGGCACAGCTCGAGCTGATGGTGTTCGTGGACGCGGACGTGCGCCTGGAACCGCAGGCGCTGTGCCGTATGGCCGGGTTCATGCAGTGCAACAATGTCGGGCTAGCCAGCGGTTTTCCTCGCCAGATTACGGTCAGTCCGGCCGAAATCCTGCTGCTGCCGCTAATTCATTTTTTGCTGCTGGGGTATTTGCCGATTTGGCGCATGCAGCGCGACGTCTCTCCTGCGCTGGGGGCGGGATGCGGGCAGATATTCGTGGCGAGGCGGGAGGCTTACGTGCGCGCGGGCGGACACGGGGCTATTGCGACGAGTCTGCATGACGGCATTACCCTGCCCCGCGCCTTTCGCCGCGCCGGAATCATGACCGGGCTTTTCGACGCCACGCAACTGGCGCGCTGCCGGATGTATGTCGATGTGGCCGGCGTGTGGGAGGGGCTGACGAAGAACGCGACCGAGGGTATGGCCAAGCCAATTGCGCTGCCTGTCTGGACCCTGCTTCTGGCGGGCGGGCACGTGCTGCCTTTCGTGCTGCTGCCCGCCCCGCTGGCCTGGGCGGCGTGCGCGTGCGCGTGGGGATTACGGGCCGCGCTGGCTTGGCGTTTTCGCCAACCGTGGATCAGCGTGGTGCTGCACCCGGTGGGCGTGTTTGCGTTGTTGGTGTTGCAGTGGGTGGCGTTGTTGCGTTCGGTCGCGGGTGTGAAGACGACATGGCGCGGGCGGGCGTATGTCGCGCAGGGGTAAGGTAAAGTTTTCTTTCTTAAAACAAAGAAGCAAAAAGTCTTTGTTCGTTTACACGTGTGTTTACGAAACCAACAACCCAATTTGCAAAAGTTTTTTGGTTCTTTTTTTCAAAAAAGAACTTCTTCTCCTAATATTCGCCAGTGCACAAGCCGCAACGGTGCACGTCATGGTTCGTAACGTGCACAATGACCACGGCCACGTGCTGGTGGCGGTGTGTGCGCGCGCGGATTTCTTGCGGCCGCATTGTCCGTGGCAGGGATCGGCGCCCGCGCGATTGGGCGAGGTGCGGGTTGACGTGGCCGGGGTGCCGCCGGGGGTGTATGCGGCAGAGGCGTTCCACGATGAGAACGATAACGGCAGGCTGGATCGCAGCTTCTTCGGACTGCCGGAGGAGGGCATGGGGTTCTCACGCGATGCGCCGATGCGGTTCGGGCCGCCTGATTTTGGCGAAGCGGCGTTTACGGTTGCCGGAGAGGCGGCCGCCACGATTACGCTCAAATATTACTGAGACCCGGACAGCACGTGAATGCACGTCCTACGTTTCCGCCGAACCGAGCACCTCATCGGCTTCGTCTGCCGCCAACATTTCCACACCGCGCAGCTTGGCGCCGACCACGCGCGTGCGCCGGCGGGCATCCTCGATCGTTTGTGCCATGGTCGATGCATTGCGTGAGAGCCGGTCGAGCACCTGATCCATGCGAAGCATTTCCTGCTTGGTAGCGCCCAGGAGCCTCCCGATCATTCCCGCTTTTTCCTCGAGCGCCAGCGTGACATAGCCGAGGCGGACAGTGCGCAGCAGCGCCGGCAATAGACTGGGCCCCATCAGCAAGACGTGGCAGGTGCGTCCGAGCTCATCAATCAGGCCAGGGCAGCGCGCCGCCTCGGCGTAGAGTCCGTCGCTGGGCAGATACATGACGGCGAAATCGGTCGTGAGTGGAGGTGCGAGGTATTTTTCGGCGATCGTGCGTGCCTCGGCCCGCAGCCGTGCTTCCAGGCCGCGACGCGCCGCCCGTTCGGCCACGGCATCGCCCGCTTCCGCCGCGGTCAGCAGGCGCTCGTAATCGGCGAGTGGGAATTTTGCGTCCAGCGGCAGCAATTTGGGCGAATCGTCGCGGCCCGGCATGCGCAGCGCAAATTCCACAATGTCGTCGCTGCCTTCGCGCAGCCGGGCATTGGCGATGTAGCCGTCGGGGATAATATCGTCCAAAAGGGCGCGCAACTGTGCCTCGCCCCAGCCGCCTCGTGTTTTGACGTTGGCGAAGACGCGCTTGAGGTCGCCGATTTGCGCGGCGACGGCCTGAACGTCGCCGACCGCCTTCTGCACGGCGGTGAATTGTTCTATGATTCGCGCGAAGCTCGCCTGCATCTGTTTTTCGACTGCCTGGTGCAGCTGTTCGTTGACATTGGCACGGATCTCGGCCAGATGCGCGGCATTGGCCTCGCTCATTTCACGCAGCTTCTGTTCCAGCAGGACGCGTAGATCGCCCTGGTCTCGCGCGAGCCGGGTGCCGAGCACGCCCAGGCGGTGCTCGACGCCATGGCGGATGTCGCCGACGCGCGCACTCAGCGCACGTTCCACCCCCAGGAGCATGGTGCGTGTCTGATCAGGCTGCCCCGCAAGAGCCGCGAGGCGGAGAAGGATGCAGACCGCGAGCAAGGCGATGCCCGCGGTGAGAAGAAACAGCATGGCTTGCGTTAGGATTATGCTCCGCGCCGCGGCAAGCGCCAATCACCACGGAGACCATTACTCAGCGCCTTTTCCAGAAACCCCGTTTTTCTCAGGCGTTCAATCGGAACAGCAGGCAGCTTCGCCCGGTCACGTCATAGACATCGCCGATTTCAAACGGCTCCTCGCCGGTATCGTCCGGCGTGTTGGTATCGAACAGCAGCTTCCAGTGCCGGCCGTCCGTGCAATCCGGCAACGTGAACTGCACGACGTCGTGATACGCGTTGAGCACGAAGAGCATCGTCGCCGCGCGCCCACGCCGCCTGATTCCCGTTTCCTGCGCGCGGCCATCCATCAACATGCCGAAACAGAGCATGTTCGGATCGCCCCATGCCTCCGGCGTCATCTCCCCGCCCGAGGCATTGATCCAACTGACATCGCGAACGCCCAATTCTTCATTCATATTACCGGTCATGAATCGCCCGCGCCGCAGGATAGGATATTCACGGCGCAAGGCAGTCAGCTTTCGGACAAAGCGGATCAGGCATTCACCCTTTTTCTTAATATCCCAATTCACCCAGGAAATGTCGTCATCCTGGCAATAGGCATTATTGTTGCCACTTTGTGTGCGTGCGAACTCGTCGCCGGCCAGGATCATCGGCGTGCCTTGACTCAGCAGCAACGTCGCCATCATGTTGCGCATCTGACGATTGCGCATTTCGCAAACCGCATCGTCTTCTGTGGGACCTTCGACGCCGTGGTTCCAACTGTAATTGTTGTCGCTACCGTCCTTGTTGTCCTCGCCATTGGCCTCGTTATGCTTGTCGTTATAGCTGACGACATCATTCAGCGTAAACCCGTCATGAGCGGTGATAAAATTCACAGTGGCCCAGGGTTTGCGTCCGCGCTTGTTGAACGTGTTGGAACTGGCGCACATACGCTCGGCCATGTCGGCGGCCGAGACATCGCCTTTCCAGAAGGCGCGGGTGGTGTCGCGGTAGCGATCGTTCCACTCAGCCCAGCCTGGCGGGAAGCCGCCCACTTGGTAGCCACCCGGGCCACAATCCCATGGCTCAGCGATCATCTTTACGCCCGACAGAACAGGGTCTTGGCCGCAAGCTTTAAGGAATCCGCTTTGATCGTCGAACCCGTAGGGCTCGCGCGCCAAGATGGTTCCCAAATCGAAGCGGAATCCGTCGACCTGCATTTCCGTGGCCCAATAGCGTAGGCTGTCTGTCACCATCTGGATGACGCGCGGATGGCTGAGGTTGACCGTGTTGCCGGTGCCCGTGTCGTTGATGTAGAAGCGGTTCTGGTCAGGCAGAAGGCGATAGTAGCTGGCGTTGTCAATTCCCTTGAACGACAGCGTCGGACCCATTTCGTTGCCCTCGGCCGTGTGATTATACACCACGTCAAGAATAACTTCCAAACCGGCATCGTGCAGGCGCGCAACCATTTCCTTGAATTCGGCGTGCACGAAGCCGGGATTTATGGAGTAACGAGGATCGGGCGCAAAAAAGCCGATCGTGTTATAGCCCCAGTAGTTGACGAGGTTCTTCGCGGCAAGGTAGTCGTCGTTGACGAAGGTGTGGATCGGCAGTAATTCAACGGACGTCACACCCACGGATTTGATGTAATCAACGATTTCTCGCTTGGCCAGGCCGCCGAACTTACCGCGTAATTCGTCGGGCACTGCGGGATGGCGCATGGTGAACCCGCGTACATGCGTTTCGTAGAAGATCGTGCGTTCCCAAGGCACGCGCGGCTTACTGGCGCGGCCCCACGTGAAGGCCGGATCAACGACGCGGCATTTCGGCATGAAGGGTGCGCTGTCACGTTCATCGAAGCTCAGATCGGCTTCCTCGTTGCCGACCGTATATCCGAAAACGGCAGGATCCCATTTCAGCGCGCCGGTATGCGCTTTGGCGTAGGGATCCAGCAGCAATTTGTTGCGGTTGAAGCGATGGCCTTCCTCAGGCGCGTAGGGGCCGTGAACGCGAAAGGCATAGACCGTGCCCGGGCGCGCTTCATGCACGTAACCGTGGAAGATTTCATCGGTATATTCCGGCAATTCCAGGCGCTCGACCTCCCTCTCGCCGCTTTCATCGAACAGACACAGTTCCACGCTGGTCGCATTGCCGGAGAACAGCGCGAAATTGACACCCAGGCCGTCCCAGGTGGCGCCCAGAGGATAGGGCAGGCCTTCGGACAGGCGGGATTTCTGGGCGTTGCCGCTCATGCGGGTCGATGCTCCTGGGGGCGAGCATCCTTAAACCCTCTCCGCAATGGCGGGTTGCGCTCGGGGCGAAAAACTCCGCCACCGCTGGCCATCGCCGGCCGCGCCGCCTAAAGACGCGGCCGCCATGTCCCCTGC
>CAXUNZ010000119.1:8470-9743 GCA_964252525.1 uncultured Acetobacteraceae bacterium | reverse complement strand
GTGCTGGAGGATGCGGCATCCGGTGCGGTGCTCATCCAGAACGGCGATTGCGCACGCCGTGTGACGCCGGCGTCCACGTTCAAGATCGCCATCAGCCTGATGGGCTTTGATGCGGGGTTTCTGCTCGATGCGCACAGGCCCGCGCTGCCCTTTCGGGCCGGCTACCCGGACTGGCTGCCGGAATGGCGGCAGACGATCGATCCGACGAGCTGGATTGCGTACTCCGTCGTCTGGTATTCGCAGCAGGTGACGCGCGCGCTGGGAGAGGCGAAGTTTGCGGCCTATGTGCGTGCGTTTGGCTATGGCAATGAAGATGTGTCGGGAAATGCCGGACGGCATGATGGGCTGACGCAGGCCTGGCTGAGTTCGTCTTTGCGGATTTCGCCGCTGGAGCAGCTTGGGTTTTTGCGGCGGCTGGTGTTGCGGCAATTGGGCGTGTCGGCACGGGCCTACGACATGACGGCGCGCATTGCGGCGGTGGGCGTGGTGGGCGATGGGTGGATGGTGTACGGCAAGACGGGCACGGGCGCGCCCGTCTCGGTGACCGGCGTGCGCGATGAGGTGCATGGGTATGGATGGTTCGTCGGCTGGGCGGAAAAAGCCGGGCGGCGCGTGGTGTTTGCGCGGCTGATCCAGGACGAGGGCGGCGAGACGGAGCGATCGGGGCCGCGGGCGCGGGCGGCGTTTCTGAAAGATGCGCCAGCGCTGCTGGGGCAGGCCGCCAGCGCCCCAAACCTTCGTTAATAACAAACATCAAATAGCAAAAGTTTTTTGGTCTTTTTTCAAGAAAGGACTGCTTTCTTTCTTGCCTCACTCGGCCTCTGATTCCGGCATCTCCTGCACCGGCCCGCTGTCCTGCCCCTTGGCCGAAGGATCGCGATCGACAAATTCGATCACCGCCATATCGGCCGCATCGCCATAGCGCATGCCGGCTTTTAGCACGCGCGTGTAGCCGCCGGCGCGCGTCTTGTAGCGGTCGGCGAGTGCGGTGAAGAGCTTGTTGACGATCGTATCGTCACGCAACTGCGCATAAGCTTGGCGGCGCGCGTGCAGGCCGCCACGCTTTCCCAGCGTAATCAGCTTTTCGGCGACCGGGCGCAATTCCTTCGCCTTCGGCAGCGTGGTGGTGATCTGCTCGTGCTTGATGAGCGCGACCGCCATGTTGCGGAACATGGCGAAGCGGTGGGTGGAGGTAACGCCGAGCTTTCGGCCGGCTACGCCGTGACGCATGACTGTAATCCCTTTAAAAAGGCCAGGTGCTCCGCCCCTGGAC
>CAXUNZ010000119.1:0-8460 GCA_964252525.1 uncultured Acetobacteraceae bacterium | reverse complement strand
CACCCGGGGGGGGCCTTGGGCCCCAGACCCCATTATTTAGAACGGTTCGTCCAGGCGTTTTGCCAAATCTTCAATGTTTTCGGGCGGCCAGCCGGTGACGTTCATGCCCAGGGCAAGGCCCATATTGGTGAGCACTTCCTTGATTTCGTTGAGCGACTTGCGGCCGAAATTGGGCGTGCGCAACATTTCCTGCTCGGTCTTCTGCACCAGATCGCCGATATAGACGATATTGTCGTTCTTCAGGCAATTCGCGCTGCGCACGGAGAGCTCGAGCTCATCGACCTTGCGCAGCAGATTGCGGTTGAACGGCAAATCGTCGCGATGCTCCTCGGAGCGGATCTGCTGCGGCTCGTCGAAATTGACAAAGAGCTTGAGCTGATCCTGCAGAATGCGCGCGGCCAGCGCCACCGCATCCTCCGGGCCGACGGCACCGTTCGTTTCCACCGTCAGCACGAGCTTGTCGTAATCGGTGACCTGGCCGACACGCGTGGGCTCGACCTTGTAGGCGACGCGTCGGACCGGGCTGTAGATCGCGTCCACCGGGATCAGGCCGATCGGCGCATCCTCGGGGCGGTTGGCGGTGGCGGGCTCGTAGCCGCGGCCGAGCTGTGCGGTGAGCTCCATGCCGAGCTTGGCACCCTCATCGAGCGTGCAGAGGACCAAATCGGGGTTCATGATGTCGATGTCGTGCCCGGCCTGGATCTGGCCGGCGCGGACCTCACCGGGACCGGTGGCGGTCAGCACCATGCGCTTGGGGCCTTCGCCGTGCATGCGCAAAGCGAGCTGCTTGATGTTGAGCACGATGTCGGTGACATCCTCGCGCACGCCAGCAACGGAGCTGAATTCGTGCAGCACGCCGTCGATTTGCACGGCGGTGACTGCCGCGCCCTGCAAGGAGGACAGAAGGATGCGGCGGATGGCATTACCCAGCGTCATGCCGAAGCCGCGCTCCAGCGGCTCGGCGACGACAGTGGCCACACGATGCGGATCGTTGCCGGGCTCGACCTCGAGCTTTTCCGGCTTGATCAGCGACTGCCAGTTACGTTGAATGACCACTGAATACCTCGTTACGCTTCCCGTTCCGCGCGGGCGGGGCGGGTGACAGGTTTAGGTAAGGCCAAGGGCTCTGCCCCTGGACCCGCTGGGGCCTGAGGCCCCAGACCCCCATTTGTTTGGAAGAGGAGGGGCCATACGCACCGTAACAACGGTGTATTCGGCCCCCTCCTCTTCCAAACAAACAGGTTCTAAGGACTTGTCCTTAGCGGGGGTCCAGGGGGCAGAGCCCCTGGCCTACTTACACACGCCGCCGCTTGCGCGGGCGGCAGCCGTTATGGGGGATCGGCGTCATGTCGCGAATGGCAGTGATGGCGAAGCCGACAGCTTGCAGCGCACGCAGCGCGCTTTCGCGGCCGGAGCCGGGGCCGGAAACTTCGATCTCCAGAGTTTCCATGCCGTGATCACGCGCCTTGCGGCCCGCATCTTCGGCGGCAACCTGGGCGGCATAAGGCGTCGATTTGCGGCTGCCCTTGAAGCCCTGGCTGCCGGAGGAGGACCAGGCGATGGCGTTGCCCTGGGCGTCCGTGATGGTGACCATGGTGTTGTTGAAGGACGCGTTTACGTGCGCGACGCCGGAGGTGATGTTCTTGCGTTCCTTGCGACGGGGACGCGCGGCGGAGGCGGCGGGTTTCGCCATGGGGCTTTATCCTGTCTTGTCGGTGAGGGCGGGCAGTCGGGCGCGCGGGCCCGTTACTTCGTCACCTTCTTATTGCCGGCGATGGCGACGGCCTTGCCCTTGCGGGTGCGCGCGTTGGTGTGCGTGCGCTGACCACGAACGGGCAGGCCGCGGCGATGGCGCAGGCCGCGGTAGCAGGCCATATCCATCAGGCGCTTGACGTTCATGGCCACTTCGCGGCGCAGATCGCCCTCCACACGGTAGTCGCGGTCGATCATTTCGCGAATTTTCAGCACTTCGTCATCGGAGAGCTGATTGACGCGCCGATCTTCAGGGATGTGCAGCTTGGCGCAAATCTGCGCCGCTTTCGCCGGACCGATGCCATAGATGTAGCGCAGGCTGATGGTGACCCGCTTGTTGGTGGGGATATTTACGCCGGCAATACGCGCCACGCCTGTTGCTCCTTGCCCGCGAGCCGGTGGCCACGCGAGGCGCTTGCCCTGGTGGGGCTGGTTGAACCGCTTTGAAAGCGTGAAGGCCGCGCGCTTTCGCACGCCGCCGGAGGGCGGAGTTATAGCGGGGCGCGGTCGAGAGTCAACGAGGAAGGATCAAATTACGGTGAGGTGAAGCAATGTCTCAGCTTGCAGTGCGGCAGCAACGCATGGCGAACTTTGTCACCGCCTGCACTGATCGGCAACCGCGGCCGGTCAGGAGTTGAGGCGTTTGGCAAGCCGGTGCAGCGCGGCGCCCGCCATGACCGCGACGGCAGCAAAGACCGCCGTGCGATGCCGGTTGGTGAACATCTCCCAACTGAGAGTGCGTGCCCGCGCGTCGAAACGTCCATGCGCGCCGTAAGGACCGGGCACCGGGGCAAACAAATTGCCCGGGGCGCCGGGTGGCTCGCGCTCATCGGTGAGCTGGCCGGAGTAGCCCGCTTTTGCCAGGTAGCGGTCGATAAGACCTGGGGCGATCCGGTTGGCGAGGATTGCCTTGACCGTCGGAAAGCCCACCCAAACGTCTCGGCGCCTGTGGGTGGCCGCGAAGTAGATGGCCCGGGCCGGCACCTCGGGCTGGAAGATCGGCGGCACCGGCTGCGGGCGACGCCCCGTCTTGTTGAGAGCCCAGTCGAATTGCGGCGTGTTCACTGCCGGCAGATCCACCATGGTAAGTTGAATCTTGAGCTTGTCGTGGATGATTTCCGACCGCAGGCTGTCGGTGAAGCCGCGAATGGCGGCTTTGGCGCCGCAATAGATCGCCTGCAACGGCACGGAGCGGTAGGCGAGCGCCGAGCCGACATTGACGATCACGCCTTCGTTGCGACCGCGCATTTTTGCCAGCGCGGACATCATGCCGTGCACTTGGCCTAGGTAGGTGACGCGGGTGCCGCGCTCGACCTCGGCGGCGCTCAGGGTGCTCACCGGGCCGAAGACGGTTGCCATGGCGACATTGACCCAGGTGTGGATCGGCCCCAGCACGCGCTCTGTCTGGTCCGCGGCCGCTTGCACTGCGTTCGCTTCGGCCACGTCGGTGGGAATGGCGAGGGCGCGAATGCCGTAGCGCGCGGTGAGTTGGCTGGCGGCGAGGCCGAGCCGCGCGGGATCGCGGCTGAGCAAAGCGAGATCCCAGCCGTGGCGTGCAAATTCCTCGGCGACGGCGCGGCCGACGCCGGCACCCGCGCCCGTGATGACGGCGACTTTGGGCATTGGATGCTTCTTTGCTGCAGAGGGTGGGGGAACAGGCAAGGCCAAAGGCTGGGGCAAGAGCCACAAAGGTGCCCCCGGTGATTTATGGCGCTCCACACAAATACTGACGGGGGTCTGGGGGGAATGAGTCATTCCCCCCAGGTCTTTCTTACTTCTCGCGTTTTGCCGGCGTACTCCGCAGCACCGCGCCGATGGCATCCGTCACCGCGTCCATCTCCGCCATGCCATCGACGGTGTGCAGCCGCCCCTGCGCCGCGTAATGCGGCAGGATCGGCGCGGTTTGCTTGTGGTAGGCCACCAGGCGGGCACTGACCGTTTCCCGCCGGTCATCGGCGCGGCGGACGAATTCATGGTTGCCACAGACGTCGCAGATGCCTTCGACCTTCGTGGGGTGAAAGCTGTCGTGATAGCCGGCGGTGCATTTTGCGCAGGTGAAACGGCCGGCGATGCGATCGACCAGCATATCGTCCTGCACGCGCAATTCGATCACCGCGTCTAGCGCCACGCCATGCGCGGTCAGCATCGTGTCCAGCGCGTCGGCTTGCGGCACGGTGCGTGGAAAACCGTCCAGGATGAAGCCCCGCGCGCAGTCGGGCCTGGCGATGCGCGCGCCCAGCATGTCGATGATGATATCGTCCGGCATAAGCTGGCCGGCATCCATGATCGATTTGGCGTGCAGGCCGATCTGCGTGCCCGCCGCGACTTCGGCGCGCAGCATGTCCCCCGTGCCGACCTGTGCAATCCCGTAGGCCTGTTCCAGCCGTTTTGCCTGCGTGCCCTTTCCCGCGCCTGGCGGGCCCAGAAGGATCAGGTTCAACGCAGGCGGCCTCGCGTGCGGTTCTTCTTGATCAGGCCCTCATACTGGTGGGCAAGCAGGTGGGATTGCATCTGGGTGATCGTATCCATGGTGACGGAGACGATGATCATCAGCGAGGTGCCACCGAAATAAAAGGGTACGCCGTAGCGGCTGATCAGGATTTCGGGCAGCAGGCAGACGGCAACCAGATAGAGCGCACCCAGCGTGGTGAGGCGCATCAGGATGCTGTCGAAATAGGCGGCGGTGTTGGTGCCGGGGCGGATGCCCGGAATGAAGCCGCCATATTTTTTCAGATTGTCCGCCGTTTCCTGCGGGTTGAAGACGACCGCCGTGTAGAAATACGAAAAGAAGATGATCATGCCCGCATACATGGCCATGTAGAGCGGCTGGCCGTGGGCGAGTTGGCCGCTGATGAAGCCCACGCCATTGCCGAGCCAGCCGGGCATCCACGCCGGCAATGCGGCGGAATTGGAAAAGCCGGCGATGGTGGCAGGAACCAGCAGGATCGAGCTGGCGAAGATCGGCGGGATGACGCCCGCGGTGTTGATCTTCAGCGGCATGTGCGTGCTGTCGCCGCCGAACATGCGGCTGCCGACCTGGCGCTTCGGGTACTGGATGATGACGCGGCGCTGGGCGCGCTCCATGAAGACGATGAAGGCGATCACCGCCGCGGCAATGACCAGGAAGCTGACGATGAAGACGGGCGAGAGGCCGCCCGTACGGCCGAGCTCGAGGAGATTGCCGAGAGCGTTGGGCAGGTTGGCGACGATGCCGGAGAAGATGATCAGGGACGTGCCGTTGCCGATGCCGCGCGCGGTGATCTGCTCGCCGAGCCACATCAGGAACATGGTGCCCCCGACGAGCGTGATGACGCAGGAGAGGCGGAAGAACCAGCCGGGATCGGCGACCGCCACGGCACCGCCATTGCCGTGCATGCCTTCCAGGCCCACGGAGATGCCGTAGGACTGAATGAGGGCGATGAGCACGGTGAGGTAGCGGGTGTACTGGTTGAGGCGTTTGCGGCCACTCTCGCCTTCCTTCTTGAGGGCTTCGAGGGTGGGGATTGCCGAGGACATCAGCTGCACGATGATGCTGGCGCTGATATAGGGCATGATGTTGAGCGCGAAGACCGTCATGCGGCCGAGCGCGCCGCCGGTGAACATGTTGAACATGCCCAGGATGCCCGAACCATGGCGGTTGAGCATTTCGGCCATGACCGCCGGGTCCACGCCGGGAAGCGGTATGTAGGTGCCGACACGGTAGATGACGAGCGCACCCAGGGTGAACCAGATGCGGCGGCGGAGCTCGGTCGCCTTGGACAGCGTGGAGAGATTGAAGCTGGAGGCGAATTGCTCGGCGGCCGAGGCCATGGGCCGGTCCTTGGTGGTGAGGCGGTGAGTGGCAGGATTTAAGGGGCGTGGCGCGGGAGGGCAAGCGCCGGCGGGAGAGGCGGCTTGTTCGAGGGGAGAGGCGTTGCCCCCCCATCTTTCTTCAGAACGGGTAGTGGTGCAGTTCGGCCAGCCACTCCGGGGTCGGGGCGTGGTCCAGCATTGCCCAGGCACCTTGCGTATGCGTCACCGGCCATGATGGCGCGGGCGCATCGTGTGTGTGATCAATGCGGATATCGTTGGCGCTCAGCGTGATGTCGGTGCCGCCGAAGCCGTCGTCGGACAGGGCAAAACTGGCCGTGGTGTAGTTGCCGGCAAGGAAAAGGGTTCCTACGGTGGCATGGCCGTCGAGCAAGGTCAGCGTGCCGTTCGCAAAGAGCACGGATGTGACGGTCTGCATGCGCTCGTCGATCTGATCGGAGCCGCTGAAGCCGGTCAGTGTGCTCGTGACGCTGCCCGTCCCTTCGATACGCAGGACATTCGTGTGGCCATCGGCGAAAACGGCCGATGGCGTGTGCAGTCCCGCCTCGACAAGCAATGTCGACCCGTTGGCGATGGTGATTGTGCCGTTGCCGCTGACAGGGGTCAGAAAGCTGAGCGTTTCGTTGCCCGAGGAAAGGGCGATGGCGGCGTTGTCCACGATTGCGGTTGCCTGTGCATCGCCGATGCTGCCACCGCCGGCAATTTGCACGCCGGCATCGAGCAGAATTTGGCCGGCCTTTGCCTCGGCCGCGCTGCCCCCGACGACCAACGCCGATTGGTGATCGACGGAGAGTGTGCCGCCGCTGAGCGTGAGCGACGCAAGCAGCGCGGTTCCCGTACCGGTGACGTCTAATGCATTGTCGATGGTCGCGCTGCCTGCATCGCTGAGCGTGCCGGCGACGCTGAGGATCCCCTGCACGATCAGCGTGCCTGTCGAACTTACACTGTCCTGGCCGTTCAGCACCCAGTCGCCAACATCCCGGATGGTGGTAAATCCGGTGAAATTCGTGTCGCCAAGACCGGTGAGCGAACCGACGCCGCCAGAGTTTAGGACGAGTACGTCATTGACGCCGGCATTTGCCGCAACCAGACCGTTGAAGGCGGCGGCCTTGGAGATTTCCAGCGTGCCTGCCGCTGAGCCGAATTCGATTGCAGCACCGTTCGTGCCGGCTGTCGGACCGGCACCACCCGCGCCGCCGGAAATTGTCGCCCGATCGATCAGCGTGCCACCGTCGATGAGCACGCCGGCACCGCCATTGCCGCCGTAACTGTCTTGCCGGCCGTAAAGCGCACTGCCGCCCGCGCCACCGGCAATCGTGCCCTCGTTGGTCAGGATGCCGCCGCCGGTCAGATAGATGCCTGCGCCGCCATTGCCGCCTGTGGCACCATTGCCCGAATACGCCGAGTTGCCGCCATTGCCGCCGGTGATGTGACCCTGGTTTGTCGCCGATGCCGCGCCGCTCAGGTAGACTCCGGTCGTGCCGTTGCCGCCTAGAGTAGCGTAAACGCCATCGGTGATGGCGCCGTTGCTGCCGGCGATGGTGCCCTCATTCAACAAAATGGCCTGATCCGACAGTTCCACGCCCACACCTTGTGACGGCGTCACATCCGGCGTCTGCGAATAATCGCGGCCGCTGTCGTGTGGCGCTTGCGCGCCGGCCACGATTGTTCCCGTGTTCGTCACCGTGGCGCCCGCGGTAGCGAGCACGCCGATGCCGCAGACACCCTTGACGTTTGAGCTTCCCTCGCCACCCATGATTGTGCCTGCGTTCGTCAGCCGGCTTGCGTGGAGATAGACACCTGTGCCGCCGCCGCCGAGCGCATCGCTGCCGCCATAAATGAGCGCGGTGTTTTGCACGGTGGCAGAGGAGGCGCTTACGCCGGCGCCGCCTTGGCCGCCATATACGTCTTGCAGGGAGTTTGAACCGCCGCCGCCTATGGTGCCCGCATTCTGCAGCGCGCCGCCGAAAACGAGATCAACGCCGGCGCCGCCCGACCCGCCGGCGCCGTAAATTTTAAACGATTGTCCACCCAGGATTGTTGCCTGGTTTAGCAGCATCCCGCCGTTCTGCATGAGCAGGCCGTCGCCGCCTGTGCCCGCATAGCACGACCCGCCATAGATCGTGCCGGCATTGGTCACCTGCGTCGCGTTTGTGAGGTCAACGCCGATGCCGCCAGGTGCTGAGCCGCCATACGCGCTGCCACCCAAAATCTGGCCGGTGTTGGATAGGGTGCCGCCGCCTGTGATGACGCCCGCCGCTGCCTTGCCAGGGGTATAATAGACCCCGCCGCCCGTGATCGTTCCTGAGTTGCTCAGCACGCCACCCTGAACGAGATCCACGCCGGCGCTGCTGACGGCATAGCCGGCACCGCCCGCTATCGTGCCGGTGTTCGTAATGGTGCCGAGGTTGGTGAATTTTACGCCGAAGCCACCGGCGGTTGTTTTCGTGCCGTATGCGCCTTGGATAATGCCATTGTTGGTGAGATCGGCGCCCACAACTGAAGCGAGCACGGCCGCCGCGCCGTTGGCGGAGGGGATGACGCTGCCGGAAGATGTTACGGTCAGCGTGGCCGCATACCTCTGGGTGCCGAGGTGGACGGTCTTTGTGACCGCCTTCGTAATGGTATGAATTGTCATGGCCGTCGTCCAAATCGCCTGGGCATCTGGCGACCTTCAACAGCGGTGTGTCAACGTGAATAACGGCTGGGGAGCAGTGCCGCCCCCGGATCTCGCAATAATCTTAAGCTGAGGCCAACCGATCGATGGGGCTTTGGGAGGACGGCATACCCCCCCAACTCTCAATCTGCTGTTTGTGCCTTCGCGGCGGCCACGGTCGTCGTCACCGCCCCACCCGCCGCTTCCACTGCCACAATGGCCGCCGCCGAAGCACCGGACAC
>CAXUNZ010000118.1:0-9796 GCA_964252525.1 uncultured Acetobacteraceae bacterium | reverse complement strand
CGCCTCCGATAGTGGCCTGATCCATACCGCCCTGCGCACGCATGCGCGCAACACCGATATCCAGTTCGCGAGCCTCGATCACAGCATCTGGTTTCACCGCGACGTCTCGGCAAACGATTGGATGCTGCATGTGCAAACTGCGCCCACCATGGCGCATGGAAGGGGACTCTCCCACGCCTCGGTCTTCACGCGTGCGGGCGTGCTCGTGGCCAGTGTCGCCCAGGAATTTCTTGGCCGCTTCAAGCGGCCGGCGATCGATAAAGGACTTGCTTATGGCAATTGATCTCACCGGCCGCGTGGCCATCGTCACCGGCGCCGGCGGCGGTCTGGGGCGGGCGCACGCACTTCTGCTTGCCAAGCGCGGTGCGAAAATTCTGGTCAACGATCTGGGCGGTGGCGTCAGCGGCATCGGAGGATCCAATGCCGCCGCGCGCGGCGTGGCGGACGAAATCACGCAAGCTGGCGGTGAGGCGATCGCCGACGGCGCGTCGGTCGCCGATATGGCTCAGGTCGAAGCCATGATCGCCTCGGCCATGGAACGGTGGGGGCGCATCGACATTCTCGTCAACAATGCGGGTATTTTGCGCGACAAGAGCTTCGCCAAGATGGAGATGGACGATTTCCGCGCGGTGATGGAGGTGCACGTCATGGGTGCCGTCCATTGCACCAAGGCCGTCTGGAACACCATGCGCGCGCAGAATTACGGCCGCATCGTCATGACCACCTCCTCCTCCGGCCTGTTCGGCAATTTCGGCCAGGCCAATTACGCCGCGGCCAAGATGGCGCTGGTAGGGCTGATGCAGACATTGTCCATTGAAGGCGAAAAGAACAATATCCGCGTCAATTGTCTGGCGCCCAGCGCGGCCACACGCATGATGGAAGGGCTGCTTTCGCCAGACATCCTCGCCAGATTGACTCCGGAATCAGTCAGCCCCGGCGTGCTCGCCTTGGTTGCGGAAGATGCGCCCACGCGCGCCATCCTCTGCGCCGGCGCCGGCAGTTTCGAACAGGCGCATGTGACTCTGACCCGCGGCATCCATGTCGGGCAAAGCGAAGATGCCGCCGAGCAGATCGTCGCGCGCTGGAACGACATCGGCGCGCGGGAAGGCTCGGTCGTGCCGGCAAGTTCCTGGGCGCAGGGACAGAGCGAGCTGGGAAAGGCTGGTTGAAGCGATGGCACTCTTTAGGGAGAACTGGGGGAGCAGTGCCTGCCCCCCCCCAAACCCCCCGTCTTTACTTTACGGGACGCCACGAAATGACTTGGTTGGGGGGATGGCACATCTCTAGACCACGCGCGCGGGATCCGGACGGTAATTTCCGCCTGCACTTTCGCGTGCCGCGGCAAGCCGCGCGCCCTCGTATGCCAGATAATCCAGAAGCCCATCCAAATCGGTGCCGCGCATCTGAAAGCCGGTCAGCTCAGGGCCCTGCGCGACGATGATTTCACGCATGTCCTTTTCAATCCCATCAAGGATGATCCGCGCAACTTCGCCCGGATCCATCCCCGCATCGATATTCGCGTCCGAAACGCCCCGTATCGAGCCATCCCCCTGCACCGCATTCGCGGCAATCGCGGTTCGGACCGATCCGGGCAGCACGGTCGTCACCTTCACGTTATAGGCAACCTCGAACTCTGCCCGCAGCGCCTCGAAATAGCCGACAAGCGCGTGCTTTGCCGCGCAATATCCGGTGCGCAACGGCGAGCCGGTCCTGCCTGCAAGCGAGCTGATCGCCACCAGCCGGCCGGACCGCCGCTGTACCATGTGCGGCGCCACGAGTTGCGTCAGCCGAAGCGGCGCGAAAAAATCCGTCTCCATCAAACGCCGGTACACGTCGAAACTGGTGTCAATCGCAAGGCTGCGTTGGCTGATGCCCGCGTTGTTGATAAGCATGTCGATCCGTCCCTGCCATGCCATGGCCTTTTCAACCACAGCTTCCAGGCTCTCGAACGCCGTTGCCTCGAACGGCAGCACGAGTGACGGTGCGCTGATTCCGGCCGCAAGCCTTTCGAGCGCCTCGACGCGCCGCCCCGACAAAATGAGCGCCCATCCGGCCCCACCCAACGTCTGCGCCAGTGCCTCGCCAATTCCGGAAGACGCACCGGTTGTCCACGCCACACGCCGTGCCGCATCGTCCATGTCCTTACACCTGTATCCCATGTTGCTAAACTCGTCGCGAGTATGCCCTGTAGCGGCTTGCGCTTCCGGCGTTTTATCCCGTGCCCGACAACAGCCGGAGACATCCATGCCCCGCCGCTTCATTGATCTTTCCGTGGCGCTTGAAAACGATGTCGCCGCCGATCCGCCCGGTTACGGTCCCAAGCTCAATTATGTTTCGCACCAGGAGGGCGCAGCCCAACTGGCCGCCTGCTTCCCCGGGCTGAGCGTGGCGGAATTGCCGGAACAACAAGGCTGGGCCACCGAACTGGTGCAGATGACGACCCATAACGGCACGCACATGGACGCGCCCTGGCACTACCACGCCACACAGGACGCCGCATTGCCGACGGGGGAGCGCCCCGCGATGAAGATCGACGAATTGCCGCTGGATTGGTGCTGGCGTCCCGCGGTGAAATTGGATTTCCGTCATCTTCCGCATGGCTACGTCGTCACGGCCTCCGATGTCGAGCGGGAGCTGGCCCGCATCGGGCACGCTATTCAGCCCCTCGACATCGTCGTGATCAACACCGCCGCCGGCGCAGCCTATGGCCGCCCTGATTACGTCTCGACAGGATGCGGCATGGGCCGCGAGGCCACACTCTATCTCGCGGGCAAAGGCGTGCGCATTGTCGGCACGGATGGCTGGTCTTGGGACGCCCCGTTCGTTTTCACCAATCTGCGATGGCAGGAAAAGCGAGATCCGGCCACAATCTGGGAAGGCCACAAGGCCGGGCGGGAGATCGGCTATTTTCAGATGGAAAAGCTGCACAATCTTGAATTGCTGCCATCGAGCGGCTTTCAGATCGCCTGCTTCCCGGTCAAGATACGCGCCGCGAGTGCCGGCTGGGTGAGGGCAGTGGGCATTGTCGAGGAGCCGGCGGCGCGGGCGGTAAAAACAGCGGCGCAAAACTAGCCATTAGCAACGAAACGAGCGGGAGGACCAGGATGCCGTTACCACAAGAGATCAGGCCATTTCACCAGGACCTGCAAGACAGCCTGTTCAAGGCCAGCGACGCGCAATGGATGGAAAATGCGCCCGGTATGGCCTGGATGCGCATTCTATGGACCGGATCGGAGAGCGGCACCTGGGCCGCGGTATTCCGCTGGAAGAAGGGATTTGTCGCACCCACGCACAAGCACCTGGCCGGTTCCCACACCTACATCCTGCACGGCAAGCTCAAGGTTCGCGAAGGCATCCTGGAGACCGGCGACTATGTCTACGAGCCAAACGGCGTGCTGCACGGTGCGACCGAAGCATTGGAAGACACCGAGTACCTTTTCATCTGCAACGGCCCGCTGCTATATTTCGACAACGATACCTTCACCGGATACCTAGGCTGGGAGGAGCTTGAGAAGTGGCGCGCCAGCGTCCAGACACAGCCCGAGCGGCATTAGAACGACGTGAAAAAAACCAAAGTCTTTTTGCTTCTTTTTCTTCAGAAAAAGAAGAGCCTTCTTTTCATGCCGATCAGACCGACCCCGCCTCGCCTGCCTCCATAATGAAATCACGCAACCGCGCCGCGTCCAGTATCTCGATCCAATATCCGTCCGGATCCTTGACGAACGCCAGGCCCCGCATCGATCCTTCGTCCGGCCGCTTGACGAATTCCACGCCGTGCGCCGCGCACCGCGCGCACGCCGCCTGCACGTCCGGCACAGACAGACCGATATGTCCGTAACCGCGCGGTTCGGCGTTGCCATTGTGGTAGACGGGGCCAGGCTGCGCCTCGGTGCCCCAATTATGCGTCAGCTCCAGCACGCCTGGCTGCTCGAATACCCATTTCACCCGTTCGGCCCGGTCTGCCGGACCCGATCCCGCCGGATAGCCCAGGAAATACAGCGAGAACTTCATTGCCGGAAAGTCGTAACGATCAAGCAGCGTCATGCCAAGCGCGTCGCGATAGAACGGCACGGAAAGAAGCGGGTCCTTGATACGCAGCATCGTATGGTTCAGCACGAAATCATTCTGGCTCATAAAAACCTCAACAAGCAGGCGGCACGCGTTCGCGGAAACGCGCCAGCAATGTTCAAAGCGCCACCAATCCGCCATCCACGGAATAGCACGCACCCGTCACGTAGCTTGCGGCGTCCGAACAAAGGAACGCCACCACCTGCGCAATCTCCCTCGGATCGGACCAGCGCTCGATCGGCGGCGGATTATAGCGTGCCGGCCTGTGCGGATCGGGCGGCGGCGTGTGCTCTGTGATGATCGCCACGAAATCCCGCAGCATACGCCCCTCGATGGCGCCTGGTGCCACCGCGTTCACCCTGATGCCACTCGCCGCCCATTCCCGCGCGGCGCTCACCGTCATGCCGCGCACCGCGTGCTTGGAGGCGACATAGGCCAGCTGGTTGCGCGCGCCCTTCAACCCGTTGATCGAGGAGGTGTTGACGATCGCACCCCCGCCGCCGCGCACCATGGCCGGAATGACATGCTTCAGCCCAAGGAACACGCCGATGGCGTTCACCGCCATGATCTGGCGGAAATCGGCGGCGGATAATTCCACCAGCGGACACCAGGCGGCGGTGCGGCTGCCCTCGATGCCCGCGTTGTTGAAGAAAATGTCCAGCCGGCCGTATTCGCGCAGCGTCTCCCCGACATAGCCCGCCACGTCCTCTTCCCGGCTCACATCCGCCACGATGCCGGTCAGCCGGGCACCCTGCGGCATGCGGGCGCGCAGCGCGTCCAAGCCGTCGGCATTGCAATCCACGCCAACGATGTGCGCGCCGCGCTCGGCGAACAGCACCGCCGCCGCCCCGCCGACATCGCCGCCGGCGCCGGTGATCACCGCCACGCGCCCATCCAGCGCCAGGCTGCCCGCGTCGGTCACGCGCCCAATCCGCCATCGACGGTAAAGGCGCCGCCGGTCACGAAGCTCGCCAAATCAGAAGCCAGGAACAGCGCCAGGGAGGCGGCCTCCTCCGCGCGGCCCCAGCGGCCCAGCGGGATCGCCGTGTCGCGCAGGCCCGGCCACACGCCGCCCGGCCGGCGCGCCGCCATGCCGGCGGCAATCTGTTCCATCATCCGCCCTTCCAGCGGACCGGGACAGATGCAGTTCACCCGAATGCCGAGCGGGCCCAATTCGATGGCCGCCGTGGCGGTCATGCCGATCACCGCCGTCTTGCTGGCGGCATAGGGCAGTTGGCCGGTGCCGGGCCGCAGCCCGGCCACGCTGGACATGTTGACGATGGCGCCACCACCCGCTGCCTGCATCAGCGGCGCGGCGTGCTTCATGTTGAGAAACACGCCGGTCACGTTGACTTCGAAGATGCGCTCGACATCGGCGCAGGCAATCTCGGGCGTCAGCCGCCACGCGGCTTCCTCGCCGCCCTCGATGCCGGCATTGTTGAACAGCACATCCACGCGGCCGAACCGCGCCTGCGCCGCCGCCATGTAGCGTCGGACCTGCGCCTCCTCGGCGACGTCGGCGACTTCTCCGGCAAACGCCCGTCCACCCAAACCGCGTGCGCGCTCCAGCCCGCCCGCGTTGCAATCCACCCCGAAAATTCGCGCACCCCCCTCGATCAGCCCCGCCACCAGCGCGCGGCCCAGCGTGCCGCCGGCGCCCGTCACCACGGCCACGCGGCCGTCGAGCCGCGGCACGCTGGCGGCCGCCGCCAAGCTCACGCGCTCCGCATCGCGCCAAGCGTCTCGCCGCCGTCGAGCGGGATCAGCGCGCCGTTCAGATGGGCGCCCGCATCCGAGGCGAGAAACAACGCCAGACCGGCCACGTCGCTCGCCTCGCCCCAGCGGCCCTGCGGGATCGCGCGCTTGATCATCTCGGTCGAGAACTCGCTGTCATGGCCGTCGCGCGACATCGCCGTCTTGGCAAAGGAGGGACAGATCCCGTTGGTGCGGATGTTGTCGGCGCCATATTCTATGCCCAAGCAGCGCGTCAGGTTCGCCTGCGCTCCCTTGGAGATGTTGTATACCGACTGATAGCCGTGCCCGCGCAGTCCGGCGGTGGAAACGATGTTGATGATCGATCCGCCGCCGCCCTGCGCCAGAAAGACGCGCACCGCCTCCTGCGCGCAGAACCAGCTTCCCTTCACCAGCACGCGCCAGCACGCATCCAGATCGTCTTCCGTCAGCTCGTGCATGCGCCGGCCGCCGCGCCAGATCCCGGCATTGTTGACCAGAATGTCCAGCCGACCGAACCGTTCTTGCGCCGCGCCGATCAGCGCCCTCACCTCGGCCTGCCGCGAAACATCGCACGCCTGGAAAAGCGCCTGGCCCTGATGCTGCTCGATCAGTTGCGTCGTGGTGAGCGCTGGCGCCTCGTCGAAATTGCCCGGTGCCACCGCTTCGCGCACATCGCCGACCACGATCTTGGCGCCATGTTTCGCGAAAAGCACGGCAATGGCACGGCCGAAGCCTGAGCTGGCGCCTGTGACGATTGCGACTTTGCCTGTGAGGGCGAGATCCATGTGTGACGTCCTTGAACGGGGCAGGAAGAAAGCAGTCCTTTTTTGAAAAAAAGGACCAAAAAACTTTTGCTCGTTATTGCGGCGCTGGCATGGTCAGCCTCGGCTCGTCGTGCGAGGCCTCTGTGGCGCGCGCTGCAAGTGCGGCGAGATTGGCCTCGTGCACCTCACGCGTGATGCGGTACTTGCCTAGGAAATAGATGCTGGCCAGTCCAAGCCCCACCAGTGAACCGACATAGACGAGCGCGAAGCTGGTGAGCGTGGAGGCCGGCACGCCGCCCGGTACAGCCTTCTGTGGAAAATGGACCAGAGTGAGGATGATGGCACTGCCGGCAAGCCCCAGCCCGGACACGGCTTTCAGCATGAACGCGTTGGCGGCAAACAGCACGCCTTCCGTGCGGCGGCCGGTCTTGATCTGGTTGTCTTCGACAACATCGGAAATCATCGACCCGACCAGGATCGGCGGCACAATGGATAGCCCGATCACCACCGTGCTGGAAAAGAACAGCAGCGGCACCAGCCACGACGAGCCATTGGCCGGAAAAAGCCCCGCCAGACGCAGCAGGAATGTCAAAGGCACCAGCGCGGTGTAGATAAGCGCTATGACGATCGCCGCCCGCTTCTTGCCCATCCGCTTCGACGCAATCGGCGCCAGCAACAGCGCGCCAAAGGCGGACAGGTAGCTGCTATAACCGATAATGGCGATCTGGTGGGCGGAGATCTGCCAGAAAAACGTGTTGAAATAGGGGTTCAGCGCAAAGCCGAGACCCGCGGCCAGACCGCCCAGCAACCCGGCGCCCAGCAGCGCCATCGAGGAGGGATTGCCGAGCGCCACGCCGATTTCGCGCATGGCAACCCAGGCGGAGACGCGCCGCCGCGCCGGCGGCATCTTCAGCCGCGGAATGGCGCCGTGCGTGCCCAAGGAGGAGACCATGATGCTGGCGAACATGATGACCGAGGCGGCAATTGCGTAATTGTGGTAGCCGCGCGGGTTGAGCTGCCCCACTGGATGCCTGGCGTCCGGCTGAAGGAAAAGCGAAAAGGCGAGGATATACATCGTCACCCCGCCAACCCAGCCGAACAGATAGCGATAACCCATATACGAGGTACGTTCGTCATAATCCTCGCTGAGCTCGGGTCCGAGCGCCGCGCTGGGCACTTCGTAAAGCGTGATGAAGGAGCGCACGAACACCGCGACGACGAAAAGATAGGCGGCCAGCCACCCCTGGCTCAGCCCGGCGGGCGGATTCCACAGCAGCAAATAGCTGAGCGCGGTCGGAATCGCCGCCGCGTACATGAAAGGATGCCGGCGCCCCCAACGCGTCCGGATATTGTCCGACCAATAGCCGGTGATCGGGTCCAACACGGAATCCACGACAAGCGCCAGTGCCACGACCGTGCCGGCAAGCCCGGCCGACAGCCCCAGCACCTGATTGTAGTAAAGCAGCAGCAGAACGCTGAAGCCGTTATCCTTCACCCCGAAGGCAAGCGAGCCGGAGCCGTAGAACAGCTTGGTCCACAAATGCCGCGGCGGCGTGCTGAAATGGACCGCTTCGTGGGGGCGCAGAATGGCGGATTGGCTGTTCATCTTGGGATTCCTCGAAGACCGGTTATCCGGTTCTGTTCGTCGCTGCGCCTTTCCGCCATCTCAGCACGTGTCGATCCAGCGCAGCTTCTTTTCCGTCCGCGGCGCCACCGGCGGCATGGCGCGCAACCCCGCCACCACCCAGCGCCGCGTATCCGCCGGGTCGATCACGTCGTCCAAAGACGGATAGGCCGCGCGCGACAAGGCGCGGCCATTCGCGTAGGCTGCCGCCACCATCTCGTCGAACCTGGCGCGCCTGGCGGCGGAATCGCCGATCGCCGCAAGCTCGTTGCGGTAGCCGAGCTTCACCGCGCCCTCCAGTCCCATGCCACCGAACTCGCCCGTGGGCCAGGACACGCAGAACGCCGCCGCCTGGTAGCTGCCACCGGTCATGGCGATGGCGCCCAGTCCGTAGCTCTTGCGAAGGATGATTGAGAAAACGGGTACGGTGAGGTTGGCGCCAATGACGAACAGGCGCGAACAATGGCGGATAAGACCGGTTTTCTCCGCCTCCGGTCCCACCATGTTGCCCGGCGTGTCGGACAGGGACAGGATCGGAATGTCGAAAGCCTCGCAAAGCTGCATGAAGCGCGCAGCCTTGTCGGACGCTTCGGCATCTATTGCGCCGCCCAGGTGCTGCGGGTTGTTGCAGATTACGCCAAGCGGGCGCCCTTCGATGCGAATCAGCGCCGTGATCATCGCCTGGCCGAATTTCGGGCGCAGTTCCAACACTGTGCCAGCGTCGGCCAGCAGCCCGACCACGGCACGTACATCATAGGCCCGCAACCGATTATCGGGGATGGCGCGACGCAACCGCCGCTGGTCGGCGCAAGACCACTCCGCCAGACAACCCTGGAAATAGCCCAGATATTTCTTGGCGGCCGCCACCGCTTCCGCCTCATCCTCCACCAAAACGTCGATGGTGCCATTGGCCTGCATCACGCCGACCGGGCCGATTTCCTCCGGCCGGAACACGCCGAGCCCGCCGCCCTCCACCATCGCCGGGCCGCCCATGCCCAAGGCCGAGTTTTTGGTCGCGATGATCACGTCGCAGCAGCCGAGAATGGCGGCATTGCCCGCAAAGCAGCGGCCGGAGGTGATGCCGACCAGCGGCACCGCGCCGGACAGCCGGCCCCAGAACTCGAAGCCGCGCGTGTAGGTGCCGTGCTCCGTATCTCCCGGCCGGCCGCCGCCGCCCTCGGTGAAGAACACAGTGGGCAGGCGCCAGCGCAAGGCCAGCTCGCTCATCCGGTCCAGCTTGTCATGGTTATAGGCGCCCTGCGTGCCGGCCAGCACGGTGTAGTCATAGGCCATCACGGCCACGCGGGCGCGGTCCTCGGCGAACTGACCCCCGTTCACCTGGCCGAATCCCATCACCATGCCGTCAGCGGGCGTGGTGGCGATCAGCTCGTCCAGCGTGTTGCGGCGGCGCCGTGCGGCCACCACCAGCGCCCCATACTCGGTGAAGCTGCCGGGATCGCACAGATCGTCCACGTTCTCGCGCGCCGTGCGCTGGCGCGTGCGGCGCCTTCGCGCCACCGCCTCGGGGCGGGCGGCGTCCAGCGTTCGGGCGTGGCGGTCCAGCACCTCGGCCACCGACTTCGGCGCCGTCGCGGCGGCGGACGCG
>CAXUNZ010000117.1:7574-9798 GCA_964252525.1 uncultured Acetobacteraceae bacterium | reverse complement strand
GCAGCAACGTGCCAGGCGGGAGCAGTCCGCGCTCGACCAGCGTGCCGAAGGGCACGCGTGGACTGTCCCGCCGCGTGGGTGCCGGATCGACCGCCGCAGCGGGTGCCGCCTTTTGCCGGCGGATGCGCCCCCAGGCGGCCTCGACATAGGCCGGATGACGCTCGATGCCGACGAAGTGCCGGCGCAGATGCTTGGCGACGGAGGCGGTCGTGCCGCTGCCGAGGAAGGGGTCCAGGATCACGTCTTCCGGATTGGTGCTGGCCAGCAGCACGCGATGGAGCAGCGCCTCGGGCTTTTGCGTCGGGTGCAGTTTAAGCCCGTGTTCGTTGCGCAGCCGTTCCTCGCCGGTGCATAGCGGGATCAGCCAGTCCGAACGCATCTGCAAATCGTCGTTCAGCGACTTCATGGCGGCGTAATTGAACCGGTAGCGGCTGTCCTGCTGGCGCGCCGCCCAGATCAGGGTCTCGTGCGCGTTGGTGAAACGTTTGCCGCGGAAATTCGGCATCGGATTGGATTTGCGCCAGATGATGTCATTCAGAATCCAGAAACCGAGATCCTGGAGGATGGCGCCGATGCGAAAGATGTTGTGATAACTGCCTATCACCCAAATCGTGCCGTCCTTGCGCAGGACGCGCCGCGCTTCGGTAAGCCACTCGCGGGTGAAGGAATCGTAAGCGGCAAAATCGGTAAAGCGGTCCCAGTCCTCGTCCACGCCATCGACCAGGCTGTCATCGGGCCTGCGCAATTCGCCGCGCAATTGCAGGTTGTATGGCGGATCGGCAAAAATACAATGCACCGATGCCGCCGGCAGCATGCGCATCATCTCAACGCAGTCGCCGCGTAGGATCTGGTCCAGGGGCAGGTCGGCTGTGATGTGCAAGGGGTCCGTGGCGGTGGGTGAGGCGCCGGACAATGCGGATGCGCCGGAGATCGCGTCAACGCCGCAAGACAGGGAACGGCCACACAGTGCCATGCGCCCACAAGGGCCGCGCCCTCCTAAGGTTCGATGACCAGATCAGGCCTCAAGACGGCGGCCATGTCCCGGCATTCCGCGGTGCCGAAATCGCAGATCAGGTCCAATGCCTCGACCTCGGCGGCACGCGTCAGCGCCGCGCCCTCATCGCCGCCGTCCGTGGCCACGCCCAGCACCAGCCGGTCGCACTGCGCGCGCAACGCGGTCACTGCTTCAAGGTTGAGCTTACCGGCCTGGCCCGACACAAGTGCCGTGCGCAGCCCCGCCTGCCGCCAAAGCGCGATCTGCTCGGCCGCGGCATCGGCGGCCATGATCTTGCGCCGTGCGCGGCCCTGGGGCGTCAACGCGCCCAGCAAATCCTCCGCGGTCGCCACCGACATCCCTGGCCGGCTGGCGCTGAGCATCATCGCCAGACAGGCGATGCGCACCGAAAGCAGCAGATCGTGCCCGGCGGCCAGCGAGGCGGCGATGGTAGCCACGGCCGTATCCCCGGCGCCGGTGAAATCGAACGTCTCGCCGGCGGCAGGCGCCACCGCGGCTTCGGTCTCGGCGGTGACCAGGAAAAACCCGTCCTCGCGGCGATTGACCGCGACCGCGCCGAAGCCATGGGCGGCGCGCAGCCAGCGGCAGGCCGCGGCAATCTGGCGGTCGGTCTTGGCGGCCATGCCGGTGGCGGCGGTCAGTGCGCGCTCGGTCAGCACGACCACATCCGCTCCGGCAAAGCGGTCCAGATCGACGCCGCGCGGGTCGGCCACCACGATCCGTCCCGCCTCGCGCGCCGCGGCAATGACGCGGCTGGGAATGTCGCCGGCCAGCACGCCCTTGGCGTAATCGCTCAGCACAGTGACGCTGGTGGCGGCAAGCGCGTCGCCGGCGATGCGCAGCATACGCTCGGCGAGCTTTGGGTGGATGGCGGAGGTGGTTTCCTGGTCGGTGCGCAGAAGCTGCTGGCCGTCGGCCACGAAACGGGTCTTGACTGTGGTGCAGCGGCTGCCTTGGACCAGCAGCCAGGGTTCCACATTGAACTGGCCGCCGATCAGGCCCGTCAGGTCGCTGCCCGCCTGGTCGTCGCCAATGACGGAGACAAGGGCGGCCGCGGCCCCCAGTGCGGTGAGATTGCGCACGACGTTGCCGGCGCCGCCAGGCAAGGCGAGCTCGCGCGACACGGCAAGGACGGGAACCGGCGCCTCCGGGCTGATGCGGCTGACGCTGCCGTAAACGTAGCGGTCGAGCATGGTATCGCCCAAAACC
>CAXUNZ010000117.1:3367-7564 GCA_964252525.1 uncultured Acetobacteraceae bacterium | reverse complement strand
ATCGCTGCTGCGAGGTTAGGCTCCGCCGGGCCGTTCGCCGTCATGCTTCTATGCCTAAGTGCAGCTTGGACGGAAGACAAGCCAAAGAAGCTGGCGGGAGTTTAGAAGTCCGGGCGGATGTGCCATCCCCCAACCCTCGTCAACTTTGAACACCAGGGCGACGTTACTGTATGCGCTGGCAGGGGAGCGGCAATGGCGGGAGAGCGTATCCTGATCGTGGAGGATGAGTTCCTTATCCGTGCCACGCTGGTCGAGGTTCTGGAAGACGAGGGCTACGAGGTGATTGCCGCGGACAGCGGCGAGGAGGCGCTGGATTTGCTGCGTGCCGATGGCGGCATTGCGCTGATGATGACGGACATGCAGTTGAGCGGGGCAATGGATGGGCTGACCCTGGCCTCGGCCGCGCGGGGGGTGCGCGGGGGTATGCCGGTGATCTTCATGACAGGGCGGCCGGACCGTGTGCCCTTACTGGACCCACACACCGAGGCGATGGTCAGCAAGCCCTACACCAGCAGCGAGATCACGGCCGCGGTCGCACGGCTGTTGGAACCGGCCCGCGCGGCCGATCGGGGGACGCCTTAGCCGCGCTTGTCCGCGGCTGTGTTTTCGGCAATGGGGGCGGAAACACGGGAGACGATGATGCGGGCAAGGATGATCGGACGGTGGGCGACTGGCTTCAGCTTGGCGGCCATGCTGCTCGCGTCCGTGGGCGCGATGGCGGCACCCGCCTCGTCCGAGAAGCTTGCGCCCGGCGAGCACGACGCGGCGCTGCCTGGTATCCGCCTGCACTATGTCGTGGCTGGCCAAGGGCCCCTGCTGTTCGTGTCCGCACCCGGCTGGGGGCCCGGCTCGCTTTACCTGCAACGTGGGCTGGCGCCGCTTGGGGCGCACAACACGCTGCTTTTCATCGATCCGCGTGGAAGCGGCAAATCCGCCCGGCCGGCAGACGCGGACAAGATGAGCGGCGCGGACATGGCCGACGATATCGAACATCTTCGTCAATACCTCGGCATGGCCAAGATTGCGTTGCTGGGTCATTCCGATGGCGCGGCGATCGCGCTGGATTATGCCGAGCGTTATCCGGCCACGCTGAGCAAGCTGGTTTTTGTCGACGGCACGACACACGGGCAAAGCGCGAATGATCACGAGGAGGGTTTGGACTCGCAGCGCATCATGACGCGCATCAGCCAGGACCCCCGCTACAAGGAGGCGGCCTTGGCCATGAGCCAGGAGCGGCCGCCGGCCGACGATCGCGCCTTTGCCGAGAGCATGCGGAAGGAATTGCCCGTCTATTTCGCCGATCCGCAAAAGAATGTGACGGCCTTCGAAGCGACGAGTGCCGGGGCGCCCCCGTCCTCCTGGGCCTCGGCAGCGCAGGCTAAGGCGGATCGCGCGCATGACTGGCGGGAGGAGGAACGGCTTGGCCAGGTGCGCGCGCCGACGCTGGTGGTGGTGGGCAAGCAGGATTGGATTTGTCCCGTTTTGATTGCGCAGCACGTCAGCGCGGGCATTGCCGGCGCAAAGCTCGTCGTGATCGATGGTAGCGGACATTTCCCCTGGATCGAGCAGCCAGCGGTGTTTTTCGAAACCGTGGGCGGCTTCCTGGCGCACTAAGTCAAGCCGCGTCTCGCCTAAAATCATGACGGGGGGTGTTGGGGCAGGGGCAGCCACTGCTCCCCCAGTTTTCTTTTTAGGCTGCCGGCATTAATCCTTAAGCAACTCCGGCCGTGCAGGATCGCGCTTCAGTTCGGAGGCGGCAGATGGAAATCCTGTGCATCACGGGTCCTGTTCCGGGTGTCGTCACGGCAACGGTCAGTCACGGCACCGATGTCAGGTCTGTCAAGCTGGAGATCGGCCAGCACCCGGCCGGCGGCTGGCACGCGCGCCGCCTTTCTGCCCCGCAATGGGGCTTGCGCTGCCACGCCGTGCCGACGGCGGTGTTGCTGGAGGCGGCTGAAGTCTTCGCCGACGAGCCGATGCTGCTCGCAGCCGATTGAGGTGCCGCGGCGTGACTGGCGGGATGGTGCAATGGCCCGCTATAGACAGGCATGCCGCCGCCCTTCTGGAAAACCAAGACGCTCGATCAGATGACTCGCGCAGAATGGGAGTCGTTGTGTGACGGCTGTGGGCGATGCTGCCTGCACAAGCTGCGTGACGAGGAGACGGATGCGTTGTGGTGGACCAACGTGTCCTGCCGGCTGCTCGATACCAACACATGCCAATGCAGCGACTACGCCAACAGGCGCCGACGTGTGCCCGATTGCGTGCAGTTAACGCCGCAGGCATTGGCTGAGATCGACTGGCTGCCGCCTTCCTGCGCCTATCGTCGCGTGCAGGAGGGCGAGGAATTGGCCTGGTGGCACCCGCTGGTCTCGGGCGATCCGAATACTGTGCACAGCGCGGGAATATCCGTGCGAGGGCGCGCCATCGATGAGCGTCAAGCCGGTCCACTTGATCATCATCTCGCCGACTGGCCAGGGCGAAGAGCACGGGCGCGACGCTGATGCAGGAGGTCTGGCTCGCTTTGCAGCAGAAGGTTGGGGGATGTGCCATCCACCCCCAGACCCCCCGTCCGATTATGGCTTTACCTTGAGTCAATGACGGGGGACCTGGACGGCGGGCACTGCTCCGCCGGCCTTACTGATTGATCGCCACCGCGCTGACACTGTTATACGGCGATCCTTCGGGTGTCAGCGCCTGTGTAGACCACACCAGATAAACCAGAACCTGCTTTTCCTTGTCGTACAAACGCGAGACGCGAATTTCCTTGAACAGCCAGTTCGCCGCGGCGCCAAAGACGACTTCATTGTCCGGCAAATTGCCCTTGATTGAAACATGTCCCGTCGCGCGGCAGGCGATCGAAAACCGGCTCGGGTCGGTGGCAAAGCCCAGCGAGCCCTTGATGCCACCGGTTTCCGCGCGCGACATGTAACAGGAGACGCCCTCGACTTTGGGATCGTCGTAGCGGTCGACGACGATCCGGTCGTTGCGGCCGAGCAGTTTGAAGGTCGTGCTGACATTACCGATGCGCGTGTAATCGGAAGCGGCTCGGGCCGCTTGTGCGGACAGACCGCCCGCCACCAGACAGGCAAGGAAAAGATGACGGATCATGCCGCGCGGGCCTTGAGACGATCGGCGAAATGCTTGCGGAACTTGACAATTTTGGGGGCAACAACCGCTTGGCAGTAGCCGCTCCAGGGGTTGCGCGCGAAGTAATCGTCATGCTCGTCCTCGGCCGGCCAGAACTGGGTGAGATCGGTGATCTCGGTAACCAGCTTGCCAGGGTAGAGGGCGGCCGCGGCGATTTCGGCCATCACGGCTTCAGCGGTGGCGCGCTGCTCGGGCGAGCTGACGAAGATGGCGGAGCGATATTGCGTGCCGACGTCCGCACCCTGGCGGTCCTTGGTGGTGGGATCGTGTATGGTGAAGAAGACGCGCAGCAGATCGGCATAGTCGAGCTGAGCGGGATCGTAGGTGACACGCACCACTTCGGCATGGCCGGTGCGCCCGGAGCAGACATCCTTGTAGCGCGGCGCCTCGGTGTGGCCGCCGGCGTAGCCGGATTTGACCGCCAGCACGCCGCGCAGATCGAGGAACACCGCTTCGAGGCACCAGAAGCACCCACCCGCGAGCACTGCTTCGGCTTGCTGCGCGTTGTCCATGGTCAAGAACCTCCTGTCACGGGAGCAGAGACGGGGCGAGTGACCGCGCCGGTTCCGCCAGCCCCGTCATGCCTCAAGTGGCAATGCCCGCACGTCTTTTCAGGGGACGAAGTTCGGGCACAAAAAAACCGTCTTCCAGGGGGAAGACGGTTTTGTTCTGCCTAGCCGTTCAGGAAACGCGGATGGAGGCCGCTTCCGGACCCTTCTGGCCCTGCGTGATCTGGATCATCACACGCTGGCCCTCGGCAAGCTCGGTCAATCCGGCTCGGCGCAGGGCAGAGGCGTGGACGAACACGTCCTTGCCGCCATCCTCGGGCGCGATGAAGCCAAATCCCTTGGCCTGGTTGTACCACTTGACAGTACCCTGCTGCTCCGGACCCGAGGCGACAGGCGCATCGAAGCCCCGACGCTGGGCGCTGAAACCGCCACCGCCGCCACCATACCCGCCACGATCTCCACCGTAGCCGCCGCCACCACCACCATAGCCACCGCCGTTGTCGCTGATCGGCGCGGCGACCGTGATGTTACCCGTACC
>CAXUNZ010000117.1:0-3357 GCA_964252525.1 uncultured Acetobacteraceae bacterium | reverse complement strand
TAACCGCCGCCGCCACCGAAGCCGCCCGAACGTGGCGCGCGCGGCGCTGCCGGGGCGGCACTGGCCGTACTCTCATCGACCTCGATCACCTCAGTCACCTGGGGGCCTTTCTGGCCCTGGCCCACGCGAACCTTGAGCGTGGCGCCCGGATTGACGCTTGTCGCGCCGGTGCGCGCCAGCACCGAAGCGTGCAGGAACACGTCGCCCGCACCTTCGCCAAGCTCGACGAAGCCGAAGCCTTTCTCCGCATTGAACCATTTGACCACAGCCGAACTCTCAGGACCGGTCGAGGTCATCGGTGCCGCCATGGGGCTGGGCCGCCGCGCAAAGGAGGGTGCGGGGGATGGATCGGGAAAGGAGGGGAAATCATCACCAAAGCCCCGGTCGCCGCGCTTGCGTCGTTGCCAGTTATCCGTCTTCGCCATACTTCAGGTCGTCCGTAAAACAATAAAGGCACGGGGGGCTTGTGGTCCCCGGTGCAGGGACCCGCACCATACACCGGACCAGCCTTGTGGGAAGCCCCCACCACGGCTTTAGAATGCTGCGGATCGGCAAAAAACGAGCCCGGCCACGCCAATTTGCCGGCGGTCGGCGAATGCTGGCACCATCATACAGCGGGCAATCGCCTGTCGACTGCTATATCCTTACGGCGACTCGCACAAGAGTTCGCCGTGTTGCGCCTGATAAGGGCCGCTCGAGGCGAAAACGCGGTGTCCGGCCATGCGTTGCAGGCGCTCCAAGATGCAGGAGTGCCGGGTATGGACGAACTGGACCGCAACCCGCTGGAGCCGCCGGATGAGGCGATGGCGCAGCGCATCCGTGAGCGCGCCTATCATCTTTGGCAAGCGGATGGCTGCCCCGACAACCAGGCGGCGGAGTATTGGGATCGGGCGGAGACGCTGACGCGCATGGAAGAAGCCCCGCACGCCGGCGAACTGCCCAACCCTGCCACCTTGCCTGGTGCGGATCCGAACCGCACGCAAATCATCGAAGAGGCTTCGATCCAGGAGAACCTGGGTGAATATCCCGACCGTTTCAGCGACCAGGGCGGTCGACCACAGACTCCCAGCCGGGAAAACCTCCTCAACGAATGAGAGGTTACTTCAGGTTTCGCTTGCGGCCAGACCGGCGCCCAACAATAGAAAAATCCAGCCGCTATTGGGCATGGAGGTAAACGCGCTGGTCGAGGCGACCGGCCATAGCGCAAGGACAAATCCCACCAGCAAGCCTGCGCGCGCCGGCGTTAGCCTGCCCCGCGCCAGGGCGGCAAATGCCATGGCGATCATGATCGTAAAAAGCACCAACAGCGGCAGTCCGCCATTAACAGCCTGCTCCAGATAGTAATTGTGCGGGTGGATGTTGCACGCATCGTCGGCGTGGCCCGCGCAGGCGCGGCGGAATGCATCGAAGCCCTGGCCCATCCACGGATTGGCACGAACCATGCCCGCTGCGCGCAGCCAGATCTGACCGTAGGCACTCGCCGCGAAGTGATCGAGCTGCTCATGCGTGTGCACGACCAGCTTGTCGTAGGTAGAAGGCGCCACGACCGGCATGGCCGCTAGCAGTACGATCCCAGCCCCCAACGCGGCGGCGAAGGCGATGCGCAGCCGCGGCAACAAAAGTCCGCTCAGCAGCAAGCCAAGCAGCAGCAGGACCGATGGCATGCGTTGACCGATCAGCAATACCGTCGCCGCGCCCAGCACAGCCAGGAGCACACCGCTGACGCGCCGCATGCGTCCCGCGCCCCCGATCAAGTGTGAAGCGGCCGGCAGCAAAACGGCGAAAAGCGTCAGGATCAACTCCGGCCCGGCGCGAGGCCGCGTGAAAGGACCCGTCAGCGCGCCATCGCCCCAGCGCCCGGCACCGAAGATGTTGTGGCCGGTCAGATATTGCTGCCAGCACTCGATGACGATCCATGCCACGGCGAGACCGATCGTCACCCACAAGCCAGCGCGCGCGCGCGCGCCAGTCAGCACCCAGGTACACAGCGCCACGGCAAACAGCGGCAGGCGGATCAGCACGAGCGAAAGCAGCAACCCGCCCGTGCCGAATGCCGAGCAAATGATCTGCCACAGCCACCAGGTCAGCGCCGCGCCGGCAAAGGCGCGGCCGGGGAAAGGCCGGCGCCACTGGCGGGTCAGCCAGAAATGGATCAGGAACAGCGCGTCCGTTACGCCGATGAGGATTTCGGCTAGCGCCCTGGCGTAGAGGAGAGCGAACGGCAGGCAAACCACGCAGACGGTCACCGCGCGGTGGGAGAGACGCTCGGCCATCACGCGATGGTGGGTAGTCAGGCGCATGGCCCTGCATCTCCCCATTCCACGCCGCGCACAAGCTTGGCATCCGTCGCCAATTTGTGGCTGTTGCCGTCATATCAGCTCGTGGCGTAGGCACATGGCCAGCGGCTAAGGCATTGTTCATATTTACAAGATTGCTCTGGCACGAGCCATGCAGTCATACGCCGCGACGGCACTATGCCGTGGAGACTGGACCAGCGTGATGCCTTCGGTGTGCCGGCCTATTTGCGCGCGGGGGGTTTTGGTCCTGCTGGCAGTCACCATGGCGGGGTGCGAAGTCGGCCCCGACTACCATCGCCCCGCGGTGCCGGCGCTCGATGGCTACACGGCGCAAAAGCTGCCCGGGGCGACTCAGACGGCAGCCGCCGCGCATGGCGAGGCGCAGGATTTTGCCGTTGGCGCCGATGTCGCTGGCAATTGGTGGGCGCTGTTCCGCTCGCCCGCACTGACGCGCCTGGTGGCCGAAAGCCTGCGACGCAATCCCAGCCTGGCTGCGGCGCGCGAAACGCTGCGCCAGGCGCAGGAGACGAGGCTGGCCGCGGAGGGCGCGTGGTTTCCGGCGCTGACCGGCACGCTGAACCGGTCGCGCCAGAAGATCAGCGCAGCGCAGAGCGGCGCGACCCCCTCGGAACTGGTGGGCTTTCCGACCACCTACTCCTTCTACACCGCCCAGCTTGGCGTCACCTACACCTTCGATATCTGGGGCCAGACTGCGCGCACCGTGCAGGCCGACGCCGCGCAGGCCGAGTACCAGCGCTTCCAGCTGGAGGCCGCGGCCAACATGCTGGCGGCCAACACGGTCACCGCGGCGATCAATGCGGCCGCGCTGCAAGCCGAAATCGAGGCGGAAGACCAGCTGATCGCGGCCGAGCAGCGCCTGCTGGCGACCGTGCGCCAGCAATTCCAGTTGGGCGGCGCCACCGGCACGGATGTGGCGACGCAGGAGAGCCAGCTCGCCCAGACCGAGGCGCTGGTGGTGCCGTTGCGCACGCAGCTGGTGCAGACGCGCGACCAGCTTGCCGCCTATCTCGGCCTGCCCTACGCCTTCGCCTCGCACTTC
>CAXUNZ010000116.1:0-9820 GCA_964252525.1 uncultured Acetobacteraceae bacterium | reverse complement strand
GGCCTGCGGCGGTGCGGGCGCGGCAGGGCCCGAGTCGGGTGGAGCCGGCGTCGCGGCCGGCGGGGGCGCTTCTTGCGACCAGGCGCCGCTGGGGCCGGCTATCGAGAGGAGGCAGGTGGTGGCCAACACGGTCAGTCGGAACGGATGCAACAACAAACCCCCCAGATCACGCCTGCGCAAAAGGCGTGTGCGGGCAGCAGATAAACCGCCGGCAGGCAGGCGGGCTACCCGAGTTTGGGGGTCGTGTCCATGGCGGGCGGGCCTGCCATCAGGGGACAGTCGCCGGTCGCCGGCGATTGTCTCAGGCGGTCGCTCAAACAGCCGGGAGGCGACTTAGCCGCGCAGTCCCGCCACCCAGTGCAGCGCGCCCTCCCGCTTGAGGTCGTTCCAAGATGCGAAGACGAACACGCATGCGATCAGCGCGATACCCACGCGGTAGCCGTATTCCTGGGCGCGCGGCGGCACGGGCCGTCCGCGCACCGCTTCGGCCGCGCAGAACATCAGATGCCCGCCATCCAGCACCGGGATCGGCAGCAAATTTACCAGCCCCAGATTGACCGAGAGAAACGCGATGAAGCTGACCAGCGCCAGCGCGCCCTGACGCGCCATCTTGCCCGAAAAATCGGCGATCGTGATGACGCCGCCCAGCCCGTCGGCACCCTGCCGACCGGTGACCAGCGCGACAAGCCCGCCGAGGATCTGGCTTCCCACCGCCCAGGTCTGCGACGCGCCTTCCACGGTCGCATCGATCGGACCCACGGGTTCATAGATCGCCCGGCCGCTGATCACGCCCAGCTTGCCGCGCGCCTGTCCGCCCGCGGATTCGGAAGCCACGTGCACCGGCAGGACCAGGCTCTTCGTCCCGCGGCTCACCGAGAGCTTGATGTCCCGTCCAGGCGCTGCCGAGATGATGTGCTGCAATGCCGTGAAACGATCGATCGCCACGCCATCGACGGCGGTGATCTGATCGCCGGGCCGCAGCCCGGCATGGGAGGCGGCGCTGTCTGCCAGCACATCGCCCACCACCGGCAAGGCCACCTGGCGGCCCACGGCCATGAGCACACCAATATAGAGCACGACAGCGAGCAGGAAATTGGCCAGCGGTCCGGCAAAGGCCACGAAGGCGCGTTTGCCGACATGCTTTTCGGCAAACGCCTCTTCGGCACGGTACTGCTCATCCGCCGCCGCGGCATCGGCCCTCGCGGTGGGGCTCATGCCGTGCATCTTCACGTAGCCGCCAAGCGGAAGCATCGAGATCTTCCACACCGTCCCGCGCCGATCCGTCCAGGATTTCAGCGCCGGTCCGAAGCCAAGCGAGAAAGCCTCCACCCCGATGCCGCACCAGCGCGCGGCGAGATAGTGTCCCATCTCGTGAATGGAAACCAAGACGCCGAGCACCAAGGCAAAGCTCGCGAGCGTCTGGACAGCGTTCAGGATGACATTCAAGGCGCGGCGGCTCCCGGGTCGAGTGCGTCCATCATAGGCGCGGGGTGGACGCTTGAATATCACGCAGCATGCGCGTTGACCTCGCTGGCGTAACGCCGCGCCTGATCGTCCAGACCCTCGACCTGCGCCAGCGTATCGGCGGGGCGCGGTCCCATGCGGGTCAGGACGGCGTCCACGATACGGGCGATATCGAGAAATCCGATGCGCCGCGACAGAAAGGCGGCGACGGCGATTTCATTCGCGGCATTCAATATGGTTGGCGCGCCACCGCCCACCTGCAAGGCTTCGCGCGCCAGGCGCAGGGCGGGGAAACGCGCCTCGTCGGGCGGCAGGAAATCCAGCCGCGCGGCTGCGGCCAGATCCAGGCGCGGCGCCTTGGTGGCCAGCCGCTCCGGCCAGGCCAGAGCGTGGGCGATCGGAATGCGCATATCCGGCGCGCCCAATTGCGCCAGCACGCTGCCATCGGAAAAATAAACCATCCCGTGCACGATGGATTGCGGATGCACCAGGACTTCGATCCTCTCGGCAGGCAGATCGAACAGCCGCGCGGCCTCGATCACTTCCAGGCCCTTGTTGAACAGCGTCGCCGAGTCGATCGTGATCTTGGCGCCCATGGACCAGACAGGATGGCGCAGCGCCATCTCGGGCGTGGCCGCGGCCATCTCCTGGCGCGTGGCGGTGCGGAACGGCCCGCCCGAGGCGGTCAGCACGATCTTGTCCAGGGCCGCGCGCGGCGAGCCGGCGAGCGCCTGGAAGATGGCGTTGTGCTCGCTATCGACGGGCAGCAGCGTGGCGCCGGCGTGCGCCACGGCGCGCAGCATGACGTCACCGGCCGAGACCAGCGCCTCCTTGTTGGCCAGTGCCACGGTGTGGCCGGCTTCGGCCGCGGCAAGCGTGGGCGCCAGGCCGGCGATGCCGGTAATGGCGGCCATGGTCCATTGCGCGCCGAGTCTTGCCGCCTCCAGCACCGCGGCCGCGCCGCAGGCCACGCGCACGCCGCTGCCGGCCAGCAGCGTGGAAAGTTCGGCGTGCATAGAGGGATCGGCGCAGACGGCAAGCCCGGCACGGACGGCGCGCGCCTGTTCGGCGAGCAGGGCGGCATTGCGGTTGCCCACGAGGGCAAGTACGCGGAAGCGCTGCGGCGCGGCGGCCCGCAGGTCGATCGTGCTGCGGCCGACGCTGCCTGTGCTGCCCAGCACCGTCACCGTCTTGACGCGCATTGCCAGGCATCCACTCCATAGGCGCCGATGGTCGCCAGTCGCAGCAGGATCGCCCCACTGGCCGCGCCCATCAGCCCATCCACGCGGTCGAGCAGACCGCCATGGCCCGGGATGAAGTTCCCGGAATCCTTCTTGCCGAAGCGCCGCTTGAGCGCACTTTCCAGCAAATCGCCAGCCTGGGCGATGATGACCAGCACCACGGCCTGGAACGTCGCCTCGGCAAGACGCGGATGTGGCCTGCCGCCGCCCAGCGCGGCGGTGACGCAGAGTCCGGCCGCCACGCCCAGCAGCATCCCGCCCGCGGCGCCTGCCCAGGTCTTGCCCGGCGAGAGCGCCGGCGCCAGGCGCGGGCCGCCGATCAGCCTTCCGGCGAGATAGGCGCCGATATCGTTGCCCCAGACCACCAGCATGACGAACAGCACGAGCCCGAGGCCGCCCGCGCCCTCGCGAAGGATCAGCAGGGATGCCCAGCCAAATCCGACATAGGCCACGCCTAGGGCCACCGCCCGGCTGGCGGGGAGTAGGCAAAACGCCGCCAGCGCCACAATCATCAAGGGAGCAGCGTCCACGATTAGCCCGGCTTGCAGGAAGAGCGGCAATGCGCCGCGCCAGTGAGCCGCAGCCAGATGGCACGCCCAGCCGATCGGCAGGCTCACCGCGGCAATCCGCGCCAGCACCGTGGGAGGCCGCGCGCCGCAGATCGAGGCCCATTCCAGCATCGCGATCATGGACAACGCCGTCAGTACCGCCTGCCAGACCAGGCCGCCGGCAAAGATCGTCGCCAGGCCAAGCGGCACCATGACCAGGGCGGAGGCGACACGCGGCGCCAGATCCCGCCACCTGGTCCGCAGACGCGCGGCGGCGGCTGGATCGAACAGCGCGGGGTCGGCCAGAGCCGGCTTATCCAGGGCGGGCACCATAGCGGCGCTCCCGTTGGCCGTAATCGGCGAGCGCGCTTTCGAAATGCACCTGGCTGAAATCGGGCCAGAGCACTTCGGGAAACAGGAACTCGGCGTAGGCGGATTGCCAGAGCAGGAAGTTCGACACGCGGCGCTCGCCGCTGGTTCGGATCACCAGATCGGGATCGGGGATTTCGGCGGTGGAGAGATGGGCGCCGAAGCTGGCCTCGGTGATCGCCTCCGGGTCCAGCTTGCCAGCGGCCGCTTCCTGCGCCAGGGCGCGGGCCGCGGCCACGATTTCGGCGCGGGCGCCGTAATTCAGGGCGATGGTCAGGTTCAGGCGGGCATTGCCACGGGTCAGGGCCTCCGCGTCCGCAAGCTCGCGGCCGATCTCGGGGCCGAAACGGGCGCGGTCGCCGATGCTGCGCAGGCGCACGCCCTCGCGATGGAGTTCGGCGACTTCGGTGCGCAAATAGTGGCGCAACAAGCCGGTCAGGTCGGCGACCTCCTCGCCGGGACGCCGCCAGTTCTCGCTGGAGAAGGCGTAGAGCGTCAGCCATTCGACGCCGGTGGAGATGGCGGACTCGACGGCACGGCGCACGGCCTGCGCGCCGGCGCGATGGCCGGCCACGCGCGGCAAGTGGCGCGCTTTCGCCCAGCGGCCGTTGCCGTCCATGATGATGGCGACGTGACGGGGCACGGCGCCGGCCTTGAGCGAGGCTTCGGCGCGGAGGGGTTTGAAGGCGGAGACGTTCATAAGGAAAGACCTGGGGAAGATGTGCCATCCCCCCCAGACCCCCCGTCATTCTCTGGACGAGGATTCAATTTCGACCGGGGGTTTGGGGGGGATGGCACATCCCCCCCAACTTTTCCGCTTTGCTTCATACCTGTTTGATCTCGCGTTCCTTTTCGGCGAGCGCCTCGTCGATCCGCTTGATATAGCCGTCCGTCAGCTTCTGGACCGCTTCGCTCCAGGTCGCACTCTCGTCCTCGCCGATTTCGTGCTTCTTCTCCAGCGCCTTGATCTGATCGTTGCCATCACGCCGCACCGCACGCACGGCCACCCGCGCGCCCTCCGCGTAGCGCCCGCCCAGCTTGGCGAGTTCGGCGCGGCGTTCGGCGGTCAGCATGGGGATGGGGACGCGAACGATCTGCCCGTCCGTCTGGGGGTTCAATCCCAGGTTGCTGTCGCGAATGGCGCGTTCGACCGCGGCAACCAGCGAGCGATCCCAGACCTGGACCGTGAGCATACGCGGCTCGGGCACGCCGATCGTGCCGACCTGGGTGATCGGCATTTCGCTGCCGTAAGCCTCGACCTTGACAGGTTCCAGCAGGGCCGGGCTGGCACGGCCGGTACGCAGGCCGGCGAAATCGCGGCGCAGGGTGTCCAGTGCGCCGTCCATGCGGCGGGAGAGGTCTTCCTTGAGGGCTGTTTGGTCGGCGGGCACGGGGGCTTTCCCTGGCAGATTTAGCGTTCTCGGAGGGATTGGCGGCGAAGGCAAGAAGCAGGCAGACAAGCTCGGCCCGCCCAGCCTTCAACTTGGCTCGGTTATCCTGGTGAACGCCCCCTCGCCCCGCATCACCGCCGCAAACGCGCCGGTTGCATGAATGTTGAACACGATGATAGGCAAAGTGTTCTCCCTTGCCAATGAAATCGCCGCGGCGTCCATCACGCCCAGATCGCGCGAGAGGACCTCGAGGTAGGTCAGTTCGTCGTAACGTTTGGCTTCGGGGTCCCGGCGAGGATCAGCGGAATAAACGCCGTCGACCTGGGTGCCTTTCAGCAGGGCGTCGCATTTCATCTCCGCCGCGCGCAGAGCGGCGGCGGTGTCGGTGGTGAAGAACGGGTTGCCCGTGCCGGCGGCGAAGATCACCACGCGGCCCTTTTCCATGTGCCGCTCGGCGCGGCGGCGGATATAGGGCTCGCAGACGCTCGACATGGGGATGGCGCTTTGCACGCGCGTCGGCATGCCGCGTTTCTCCAGCGCCGATTGCATGGCGAGCGCGTTCATCACGGTCGCCAGCATGCCCATGAAATCGGCCTGGGCGCGGTCCATGCCGCTGGCGGCGCCCGCCACACCGCGGAAGATGTTGCCGCCACCGATCACCAGACAGACCTGCACGCCCATTTCAGCGGTGGCTTTGACGTCATTGGCGATGGCCGCGACCATGTCGTTGTCCAGACCATACTCCCGCCGCCCCATCAGCGCCTCGCCCGAGACTTTGAGCAGGACGCGTTTGTAGGTCGGGGCGGTGATCATGCGCGCGGATCCTGGCCAGGGTGGCGCTGCTTTAACGGCGCATCGAGCAGGATGGAAGCGGCCGTCGGGGCCGGCGCTCCGTCCCCATTAGGATAGTCATCACCTACGCGAACGATTGGTTGTCAAGAAGATTGGGAGAGCAGTGCCTACCCCCCCAAACCCCCCGTCGTTATTTTGGAGTTTGGCTTGCTACTTGCCGGCGAAGCCATTCGGGACGCCGACACCGGTGCAGAAATCCCAACCGGCAACGGCTGATGATCCGCCATTATTGCCGCATGTGCCGGTCGTGATATCGGTCCAGTCGGCCTGATTGGTGAAATCGTTGTACACCGTCGTCAGTTCGGCGATCGTGCTCTTCGCGAAGCTGCCTGCGCTGTTGAGGATGCCGGCCAAAGCGGGCGAAGACACGCTGGTACCGCCGACAGTCGTCCAATCCAGGGTTCTGCCGTTATATGGCGTCGTGTCGTAAATCCAGACGCCGGATTGGGGATCGGCGTCGAGCGAAATGTCCGGTGTGCCGCGATAGGTGCCTACGATGTTGGCCACGGGATCCTGGTACGCCGGCCTGAGGATACGCGCACTCGACCCGCCGCCCGTTGACGACCACGCCTTCTGACCGGTGAAATTGCCGTTCTGGTCGCGCTCGATGGTCGTGCCGCCGACGGCGATCACATCGTCAAGCGCCGCCGGCGTGCCGATGCCGTGGCTGTCGCCCGCCGAGGCGAGATAGACCACGCCCTTATCCTTGTAATGCTTTTCCTGCTTCCTTTCGCCCGGCGCCTCACCGCCGCTGAAGCTGTTGGACACTTCGCCACCACCGGCTTGCATGGCAAGTTGCCCCGCGACGTCCTCGGCGGCTTCGAGATCACGGTTGCTGTTCGACTTCGCCTCGACAAGAATGACCTTGGCATTCGGCGCCATGGCATGCGCCATTTCGATATCGAGCGCTTCTTCCAGCTCCCATCCGCCGCTGCTGTCCTGCTTGGGCTGTTTACCGGATGCGTAGACCACCTGAAAATTGTCGCTGGTGATCGCAGGCAGGCCGAACTGGGTGCTGAAGGTGCTCAGATCATTGGCCGCGGTCGGGTAGTCGAAGGCATCGACGATCACAACCACCTTGCTGCCGGTTGTGAGCACCGTCTTGAGCGTCTCGGGATTGCAACCGGGAGAGGCGGCGGTCAGGCCGTAAACACACGCCAGCGATGCCGGCGTTTCATATTTTCCGGACGGCATGCTGGCGTCGTGGTGGGCTTTCGGGAAAAACAGCTGAACGTTGGTGTGCGCGCGCACGCCGGCATCCTCCGGACGCGCCATGCTTGATGCGGGGACAACGATCGTGCCATCCGAGACCGAGATGATTTGCTCGTGCGCCGGCGTCGCGGCGCAGACGGGGCCGCCCCAGGCGCTCAAGGCGGTCATGCCGCACAGTGCGGCATAACGGATCGATTTCTTGTCAGACATGTCAACCTTCTTTCCTGGAAATGGCGGCCAAGAATGCGCTCACGGCCCGGATGAGCCGGATCGCACGCCTGCTTACGAATGAGAATCATTCGCGAGTCACTGCCTGGTATCGCAGATTGTTGGCACGTGAACAAGGAGAAATCTGCCGGTCGAGGCTGGAGCGCATCCGTCTCGAGCGTCCGGTCTTTCCGCGGACAGAAGTCTTCCTTGACCCGCCCGTGGCGCGCATCCACTAATCCGCCGATCCAGACGGCCGGGCAGCCGCTGCGCGCGCAGAGGAAAGTCCGGGCTCCACGGGAATACGGTGCCGGCTAACGGCCGGCGGGGGCGACCCCAGGGAAAGTGCCACAGAAAACAAACCGCCCAAAGCCTGCGGGCGAGGGCAAGGGTGAAACGGTGCGGCAAGAGCGCACCGCGCCCCCGGTAACGGGGGTGGCAGGGTAAACCCCACCGGGAGCAAGACCGAATAGGGATGGCCGGCCGGGCGCTGCGGATAGATATCCGGTCGCTGCGGCCAGGGGCATTTCCGCCCCGCCCTCCGGGTTGGTCGCCAGAGGCGCGCGGCAACGCGCGTCCCAGAGGAATGGCTGCACATCGCCGCAAGGCGAGGACAGAACCCGGCTTACAGGCCGTCTGGATCTTCTGCCTCCCGTCGAAACCTTTCCCACACACTTATCCACAGGATTGCGACACGCCCGCCGCATACGCCAACTGCGCACGGCGCCGGCGTACGCCGTTTGCGCAACCTGCTGAATCCGGCTGAGGCTTTGCGGAGCAGGCGGACGCCTATCCCGCTAAATGCTTTGACGTCCCAAGTTATCCCATGTTATCCCATGCCGGCCCAAGAAAACGGGTTATACACGGCCGTCGGGCCGCACGGCGGGCAGAAGGGGTGCGACAGGCCGGATGGCGCAGTTCATGGGCACGCACCAAAGCCGGGTGGATGCGAAGGGGCGGATTTCGATTCCAGCCCCTTTCCGCACGATCCTGCGCGGCGGCGCGCCCGAGGGGCCCGTCAGCGCCGTGCTGCGCGCGTCCCACACCCATCCCTGCATCGAGGTCTGGCCACCAGAGGGGTTTGAGGCGCTGGGCGAATCGCTGCAGCGCATGGCGGTTTTCAGCCCCGACCACGAAGACCTTTCGGCCACGCTGTTCAACGATGCCCACCCGGTGGAATCGGATCGCGAGGGGCGCATCAGTCTTCCCGACTGGTTGGTGAGGCATGCGAGCTTGGAAGATGCCGTGGTCTTCATGGGTCAGGGGCAGAGCTTTCGTATCTGGGAGCCCGCTGCCGCCGCCGCCCGGCGGACCGAGGCCCGCAGCCGGGCGCTTGCCCGCGGATTGACCCTGCCCAGTCAGGCGCAGGTGAGCGCATGAGCGGCCATGTCCCTGTCATGCTGAACGAGGTTGTGGCGGAACTCGCGCCCCGCCCGGGCGGCGTGTACCTGGACGGCACCTTCGGCGGCGGGGGTTATGCGCGCGCCGTTCTGGAGGCTGCGTCCTGCACGCTCTGGGCGATCGACCGCGATCCTGCGGCCGTGGCGAGAGGTGCGGCGCTGGCGGCGCGCTACAAGGGGCGCCTGCACGTGCTGCAAGGCGGTTTCGGCCAGATGCTCGCCCTGCTGGGCGCACACGGTGTGGCGGCGCTGGATGGCGTCGTGCTCGATCTCGGCCTATCGAGCTATCAGATCGACGATCCCGCGCGCGGCTTTTCGTTTCGCGGCGAGGGACCGCTGGACATGCGCATGGGTGCCGAAGGCATCACCGCGGCCGAGCTGGTGATGACGCTGCCCGAGGCGGAGCTCGCCGACACGCTCTACCAGTTCGGCGAGGAGCGCCTGTCCCGCCGCATCGCGCGCGCCATCGTGGCCGCGCGGGCGCTGGCGCCGATTACGACCACGACCCGCCTGGCCGAGATCATCCGCGGCGTGGTCCCGCCGTCGCGCGACGGCATCCATCCGGCCACGCGCAGCTTCCAGGCGTTGCGCATCCGGGTCAATGATGAGCTTGGCGAGATTGCGCGCGCGCTGACCGCGGCGGCCGAGCTGCTGGCGCCGGGCGGCCGGCTTGTGGTCGTCTCCTTCCACAGCCTGGAGGACCGGCTGGTCAAGCGCTTCATGGCCGAAGCCGCGGGGCGCGCCCCCGCGCCGTCCCGCCATGACCCGCGCGGGCTGGACAGCCGTGGCGCGCCCGGCTTTGCCTTGCTGACGCCGCGGGCGCGCCGGCCGGGCGAGGCCGAACTTGCGCGCAACCCGCGCGCGCGTTCGGCGCGGCTGCGCGCCTTGCAACGCCACACCGCGACCGATCAGGGGATGCGCTGAGATGATCCGACCGCTGACCTTTCTCTGCCTGCTGGCTGCATTCGGCTCGGGGCTGTACCTTTATGGTGAGAAGCACCGTGCGATCCTGTTGGACCGCGAAATCGCGCGCGCCATTCACGGCACGGAGGCGGCACGCGAGCGCACCGGCTTGCTGCGCGCCGAGTGGGCGCTGCTGAACGATCCCGGCCGCTTGCAGACGATGTCTGACAAAT
>CAXUNZ010000115.1:6067-9984 GCA_964252525.1 uncultured Acetobacteraceae bacterium | reverse complement strand
CGCCCCTCTATTGTATCGACCCGGATTTATGGCCGGGGTTGCTGGCGGCCTCGGTCTTCCATTACGGGCGTTTTACCATCCCTCAGGTCAAATATGCCTTGCACGGCGCGGGATTACCTGTGCGCCTACCTGGTCCGGGCCTTTGAGGAGACACCCGAGTCTTGGCCAAGAAAGCCGCCAAAACGTCCAAACGAATTTTGCCCGCGCCCGTCTCTGTCGGCGTGTCGCCCGCGGTGATCGACCGGCTGTGGGAGGTGGTGATGGACCGCCGGCAGGCCGATCCCGCGCTCAGCCATTCCGCGCGCTTGCTGCAACGGGGCACGCCAAAGGTCGCGCAGAAATTCGGCGAGGAGGCGGTCGAGTGCCTGATCGAGGCGGTGGGCGGGGACACGGCCGCCCTCGTCGCGGAAAGCGCCGACGTGCTCTACCATCTCCTTGTGCTGTGGGTGTCGGCCGGCGTGCATCCCTCCGAGGTTTGGGCGGAGCTGGAGCGGCGCGAGGGGGTTTCGGGCGTGGCCGAAAAGGCCGCGCGTCGGCGGTTGGCAAGCGTGGCGGCGACGAGCAAGATTCCCTGAGCCAAGTAAGATTGGGGGAGCAGTGCCTGCCCCCCCAAACCCCCCGTCTATTTTTTCAAGGCTGATGATGGGACCGGCGACGGGACGATTGATCTATGTTTTGGCGCTGGTGTTTGGCGCGGCCTTGGTCGCGGCTGTTTTTCCGCTTTGGGCAGTAACCGGCGGGCTGCCCGCAGGCGCACCGCCAAATGCGGATTTTGCAACGGACATCGTGGGCCAGCGGTATTTTCTGCCTTACCCCTGGCATTGGCCCGTGCTCGTCGTGCCGGAATTGATGCCGCCCTGGGGCGTGAACATCGCGTTTACGGACAGCAATCCGCTCGCGGTCATGCTCGCCAAGCTGCTGCGCCCGGCGCTGCCGCCCTTCGATCAGGTGATCACGATCTGGCAGGCGCTGTCCTGGCTCGCCCAGCCGGCCAGCGCGATCTTCGCCCTTCGCGGCGCGGGCGAAAAGCGGCTTCTACCCGCCTGCGCCGTGGCCGTCATGGCGTCCGCCCAGCCGGCCTTCCTTTCCGGTTTTTGGCATTCCTCCTTGCAGACGCATTGGGCATTGCTCGGCATGATTGGACTGTATTTGCGGATCGTGCGCCATAGCCGATGGGCGCTCATCGCCGCTTTCATCCTGCTGCCTGCGTTGCTGCTCATCCATCCCTATCTCGTCGTAATGGCAGCCACGGTTTTCGCCGCGGCACCGCTGACGTTGCTGCTCCGGCGCGATCACGTCTGGCTAAAGGTGGCGCTAGCGCTCGCCGCATCCTGCATTGCGGTCTATATCGTCGCGGTCGTATTTGGATTGACGGCGGGGCAGAGCCCGGGCGGGTATGGACATTTCTCGCTCAATCTTCTGGCGCCCCTCTTTCCTGTCCGTTCGGCCATCATTCCGGGTTTCACCGCGGCTGATCTGGACGCAACAGGTGGACAGAATGCGGGCGACGCCTATCTCGGCGTCGGCTTGATCTGTCTGATCGTTGCGGCGCTGGCGCTTTGCCGAGGCTGTTGGCGCGCGGCATTGACCCGCCACGCCGGCCTGGCGCTGTCCTGCGCGGCACTCTGGTTGCTCGCGCTGAGCAACAAGGTGACGGCGGGAAAACTCCTCCTGTTCCGCTTACATACCGCATTGGGACCGCTTGAGTTGGTGCGCGCCAGCAGCAGGCTTTTCTGGCCCGTGGCCTATGTGTCCTTGATCGCCGGCGTGAGCATGCTTGCGGCAAAAAGGCCCCGTCTTGCCATTGCCCTGCTGCCGATCGCCGCATTCCTGCAGGCCGTCGATTCCGGCATATTGTTCGCGCGTGTGTATTCGGGCTTGAACGCGCCGGCGTCGTGGCTGTTCGATGCGCCCTCGCTCCGCAAGGCAGCGCGCCTCTCGGACCGCATGATTGTCGTGCCGCCCTTCGGATGTACGCCCGGGCACGACATGCCGTTGATGCAGCCGCTCTGGATCGCGGCGGAAACGCGGATGCCGACCAACACGGCCTATGTCGCGCGCGCCACCCATCGGCAAAGCTGCGATCTTGCCGAGGCACTGGCGCAGCCACCGGCAGAGGGAGCGTTGCTCGTCATCCAGCCCGGCTTTCGCCCAGTGGTCATGGCCCGTCCTTGGGCCACTGCAATGTGCGCGCCCTTGTCCGAATATACGATTTGCGCGCAATCGCCGGGCGTGCGCGCCACGTTTGCTGCGCTAAACAGATGAGCGGAAAGATCAGCGGTAGGCAGCGCTCGTTGATTCTTGCTCTACCTGTCTTCGATATATTGCTGCAACAGCCCTTTCCATGGATCCATCATGCCCGTCTCCGGCCTGCCACCCTACGACAGTTCCAATGTTTTTGCCCGCATCTTGCGCGGCGAGCTTGCCTGCAAGCGCGTCTACGAAAACGATTTCGCGCTCGCCTTCCATGACATACAGCCCCGCGCGCCAGTCCACGTTCTGATCATCCCAAAAGCACCCTTCGTCTCGCTGGCCGATTTTTCCGCGTCTGCCACACCCACGCAAATCGCCGGCTTCTTCGCCGCCGTCGGCCATGTCGCAAAGCAACTCGGCCTGGAAGAACCGGGCTATCGCATTCTCGCCAACATGGGCGCGCACGGCCATCAGGAGGTGCCGCATTTCCACGTCCACATCTTCGGCGGCAGGCCGCTCGGCCCCATGCTGGTGGAATTCTAAGCCAGGGCTAAGAGTTTTCTCATCAGCTATCCCAACCGGAATCCGTGTCCGTCGTCGTCAATGCGCGCTTCTCGAAGTGGAGCTCTTCCTCCTCTTCGACCTCGAAGCTCGGCTCGCTTTCCTGCGCGTAGGTCTTGACCGTCTCGTCCATGACGTAATCGGCCAGCCAGTCCAGCGCCGGCAATTCACGTGAAAAGAACAGCGCCAGGGCATCCGCCGGCGCCGCCCCGAATGAGGTGTCGAACAGCAGCGCGTCGGCCGGGTTGAAGGGGTCCACCCGCCCGAAGCTGCCTGGGCCGGCGATGACCGGCCAAGACGGCCCAGCAATGACGCCTGATTCTGCCATACCTCTGCCTGCCATCACGCGCGCGCCGCTCCGCTCTGTTGCGTGTGCCCATCATGCCAGCGCCTGCCCGCCTTGCGCAAACCCGACGCCCCAGCCACGGCGTAGGCAGGCACCAGCAGCAAATTGTAGCGCACCTGATTGACCGCCACTGATGCGTTGAAGGCGAGCATGAACAACGCCGGCAGCGCCAGGGCAAGATAGCGCGAGCCCCTTTCCCGCAGGGTCACCCATGTTGTCCACAGGCACACCGGCAGCAGCACAAATCCCCACCAATGGGCCGCATAGGCGCCGCGCAGGGCGAGCGGGATGGACACCATCATGTGCCAGCCGAGATGCGGCAGAACATAGGTGTGCACCAGATAGCTCAGATGGTGGTCGTAGCCGCCGGCGGCGCGCAACGTCTCGTCGAGCATGTGGCGCAGACCCAGCGTGTAGAAGGAGTTGGGTTGCTCATCCCAGCCAAAGCGGTCGCACGCGCCGGCGCCCACCCAGCGCCGGCCCAGGGAGGTGCCATCCGGCAGCCAGCACAGATAGGCCAGGCCATATTCGCGCCAGGACATGGTGTTAAAGGCGATGCGCTGGACCAACGTGTGGCTGTCATAGCCGTAGGTCAGCGCCGCGCGGCCCAGCACCAGCCGGTTGCGCAGGATCCACGGCGCCAGGACCGCCGCCCCGCCCAAGGCCATGGCGGCCGCGTCCCGCCGACCCGGCCAGCGCCGACCCGCGTGCAGGCAAGCGAGCAGCACGCAAAACGGCAAAAGGTAGAGAAAGCCCGGCCGCGTCAGCGCCGTCAGGCCCAGCAGCACGGCCAGCACGCCCAGGAAGATCCAGTAGT
>CAXUNZ010000115.1:0-6057 GCA_964252525.1 uncultured Acetobacteraceae bacterium | reverse complement strand
CCGGCGGTGCCGGACCACGCCCATGGCCGCTGCGCGCGCTGGCCGCGCAGCCAGGCGGCGATGGCCGCCGTGCAGAACAGCAGACAGGACATCTCGGTCATCACCAGACCGGCCGCGCGCAGCAGCAATGGTGCGGCAATCAGCCCTAGCCCAAGCGTGAGCCACGCGCCCGCCAGGCCGCCGGCAATTTCCGCGCCCATCCACCACAGCAGAAGGTAGAAGCCTGCCAGCATGGCGAATTGCAGGTCACGCATCAGCGGGGCTGCGGCGGGGCAGGCATCGGGCTGGTCATGCGTCGCGACCACGCAGTCCATGCCGGCGCGAAGGCTCGGGTCGAGCCAAGCCGCAACCGCAAGGAGCGCCGGGTAGAGCGGCGCGAAGCGCATGCCAGAGGGGCTGGCACCATCCGCGCCCGCGGGCGCGAACATGAAGCCGTTGGTAAAGCGGCCGGTCAGCATCAGATCATGCGCGATGCCCAGGTAGAAAGGCTGATCGAAGGCGCTGAGCGAGAGCGGCTTCTGCGCGCGCTGTGCCACGCCGAGTACCGCCAGAATGACGATCAATGCGCCGAGCGGACCCTGGGCCGCACGCATCAAGCCGACCCGGGTCAACGATGTAGCCACATCCGCATCACCCGATTGAGCACGATTGCCGGCGCGCCGCGAGTGGGCTGACCGTGCACGCCGCGTCAGGCCGGCCTACATCTGGCCCGTCATGCCCCGTCAATCCCGCCTGCTCAGTGAAGCCGATCGTGCGTTGTGGGCCAGCTTCGCGCGCGACATACGCCGGCTCCCCGGCGCCGCGCCTTTGCAGACTCCTTCACCCGCGCCGGCGCCCGCCATCGTCACAACGCAAGCGGGTCCACCCGCCGCCGCGCCACGGCCCCGGCGCGCGCCGGCCACCGAGCTTGTCACCGGCGTGGCACCCGCCGGCCTGGACCGGTCGTCGTGGAATCGCTTTTCCGGCGGCCGCCTGGCGCCGACGCGCACGCTGGATCTGCACGGCAAGACAGCCCAGGCGGCGTTTCATGCCCTGCAACGCTTCCTGCACGCCGCCAGTGCCGACCATGTGCGCTGCGTCGAGATCATCACCGGGCGCGGCAGCGGCGAGGCCGGAGGAGTCATCCGCCGCGAGCTGCCATTCTGGTTGAATCAGGCCGGATTACGGACGCTGATCCTGGCCGCCGCACACCCCCATGCGGCCAACCCGGGCGCCACGCGCGTTCTGCTGAGGCGGAAGCGTCTGGATCATGGAACAATGCCAACCCGCGTTAAGGTTGACGCGTGATGGCCCAGGGTCTTCTGCCCCCGCACCCGCCGGGGACAGGTCCCTAAAACCTGCTTGTTAAGACGGACGTGGAGAGCAAGGTCACCTCACGGCTGCCATTCGCCGCCATCCGTATTCGACAGGCGCCGGTCAAGGAAGTAGGCGGCGCTGATGAACGAAAGATGCGTCAATGCCTGCGGGAAATTGCCGAGTGGCAGGCCGCGCTCGTCCGCCTCCTCGGAGAAAAGGCCGAGATGGTTGGCCAGACGCATGCCCCGTTCCATGGCCAGCCGCGCCTCGTCCAGCCGGCCTGCGCGCGCCAGACACTCGGCGAACCAGAAGGTGCAGGCGGTGAACGCCCCCTCGCCACCCTCAAGTCCATCGGTGTTCCGGTAGCGGTGGATCAGCGCCCCGTCGCCGAGTTCGGCATGTATGGCATCGAGCGTCGCGAGCCAGACCGGGTCTGTCGCGGCCACGAAACGCACGAGCGGCATCATCAGCAGGGCGGCATCGACTTTCGTGCCGCCTTGGCGCTGGACGAAAAAGCCCCGTTCCGGATGGCGGAAATTGGTCCAGATATCCTCGGCGATCCGGTCACGTTCTTCCAACCAATGCGCCAGGGGTGCCACCAGCGAGCGCTTGCTGGCCAGCCGCGCCGAGCGGTCTATGGCGACCCAGCACATCAGCCTCGAATGCAGCATTGGGGCCCCGCCATCGCGCAGTTCCCAGATGCCGTCATCGGCGGCCCGCCAGTTGCGGCAAACGTGTTCGACAAGGGCGCGGATGTTGGACCAGCCCTCATGGCTGACGGCGGACCCATACCTGTTGAAGAGGTACACGCTGTCCAGCAGCTCGCCATAGATGTCCAGCTGCCGCTGCTGGCGGGCTGCGTTACCGATCCTGACCGGGCGGGAGGCGGCGTAGCCGGCGAGGTGGCCAAGCTCGGACTCCTCCGCCGCTGGTGAGCCATCGAGCGCGTACATGACGCGGATCTTGCCGCCGGGCGCTGCCGATCCCATGCGCTCGCTGACCCATTTGCCGAAATGATCGGCTTCCGATCTGTAGCCGAGGCGCATCAGGGCATAGACGGTGAAGGAAGCGTCGCGGATCCAGATGGCACGGTAATCCCAGTTGCGGCCGGCGCCGCTCGCCTCCGGCAGACCGAAGGTTGCCGCCGCCGCGATAGAGCCATGCCGGTGCGAGGTCAGCAGCTTCAGCGCCAAGGCCGAGCGCATCACCGCCTCGCGCCACCGGCCGCGATAGGTCGACTGAGCCGCCCAATGCCGCCACGCCGCCTTGGTGTCGAGGATGATTTGGTTCAACGAATCCGCATCGGGCAAATCCGCCCCGGCACCATCCAGCACCAGCAGCGCCTCCTCTCCACGCTCAAGCGTGAAGTCGGCAACGGCCTCGCCCTCGCCGGGCGTGAGCGGAACCGTGGCCCAGAGCCGCAGCATCGCTTCGCCGTCGACGCAGAAGGTGACGCCGCCCTCGCTCGCGCCGGCGGTGGGAACGATCCGGGCATAGTCGGGGCGCGGGCGGCAGCGCAGCGTAAAGCGAATGCGTCCGCGCGTCGCGGCCACCCGGCGTATCACCGAACAGCGGATCTCCGCGCCAGGATCGCCCGACGGGTAGGGCATCAGGTCGACGATTTCCGCCGAGCCTTCCACACCCAGCCATTGCGTGAGCAGGACATTGGTGTCCGGCGCGTAGAGCTGAAGACTGCGCCAGTCCTCGCCCGCCGGGGCCAGTGTGAACTCGCCACCCTCGGCCGGGTCGAGCAGGCCCGCGAACACGGTCGGACTGTCCAGGTTCGGCCAGCACATGAAGTCGATCGTGCCGTCGGCGGCAACCAGCGCGGCGGTCGCGAGATTGCCGATCACGCCGTGCTCGCCGATCGTCCGCCCCGGGACGGGGTTGAGCGACTCGCGCGCCGCGCATGGCCCCGGCAAGGCCGCCCCATCAGCCATTGGCGCGAAATTCGGGATAGAGGGTCATCCCGCCATCGACGTAGAGCGTCGTGCCCGTGATGTAATCCGCCGCATCCGAGGCAAGCCAGGCGACCGTGGCCGCCACATCCTCCGGCTCCCCGATCCGGCCGTACGGGATCAGCGTGAGGAGCTTTTCCAGCGATTTTGCATCGTCCCACACCGCCTTGTTGATCGGCGTGCGGATCGCCCCCGGCGCGACCGCGTTGACCCTGATCCTGTCCACCGCGACCTCCTGCGCCAGCGTGCGCACCATCATGCCGACACCGCCCTTGGAGGCGGCGTAGTTGATGTGGCCGGCCCACGGGATATGGTCGTGAACGGAGCTCATTGAGACGATGCTTCCCGCCGCCCGGAACGGCCGGCCGGAAGCGGGTTGGGCGCGGAAATGCCGCACCGCCTCGCGGCAGCAGAGAAACTGGCCGGTGAGGTCGAGATCCAGCACGGATTTCCAGTCGGCCAGGGTCATATCGGCGATCGCCGCGTCCTTTTGCGCGCCGGAATTGGCGACCAGCACATCGACCCGGCCGAAGGCAGCCGCGGCTTCGGCGAACAGGCGGGCGACGTCCGCCTCTGCCGAGACGTCGGCGCCGACCGTGATCGCCCTGCCGCCGCTGGTGCGGATCCGGTCGGCCAATGCTTCCGCCGGCTCCCGATGCGCATGATAGTTGATGCAGACGGCAGCGCCGCTGTTTGCGAAATATTCGGCGACGGCCAGACCGATGCCCGAACTCGCCCCGGTGACGATGGCGACCACGCCGGAGAGGCTGGTCCCCCGGCCGTTACGCCCTGGTCCGGCGCCATGATGGCCTGCTTCGTTTGCTGTCATCCTTGTATCTCCAGATCGCGGCTCGAGGAAGCGCGCGCCTCCAAGGAGCGTTTGCCCGGGCCGGGAATCAAGAGAGGCGGGTGCGGCAGCCTGGCTGGGCGGTGCCAGGCCTGGCTTCAATCGATGCCGTGGTTCGGCAGGTGGCACGTCTCCCCCATTTTTCCTGTGCGCGGGGTCGCCGCGCGTTCGAGGGGGCCGCCTTTTCGCGCTTCCGACTTGACCGCCGCCGCCTCTCCGCATCAGGGTCGGGCCAATGGTCGATCAGCCGAGCGGGGACACCACCCCGGCGCAGGGCGCCTTCATCACCGCCGAGGCGGGGCGCGGCACGAACAAAACCTCGCTCCCGACTGCCTGGACGACGCAGCGCTCAACCGGGCTTCGGCTGATCGCCGCTGGTCTCCCGGAGGAAGGGCCGGTCACCGGCCAGACCCGGCTCGCTCGCGAGCGGCGCTCGGGCGATTTCCGTTTGCGCACCCTGACGATCGGGGATGCGGCAGGGGTCGGGAAAGCCGCCGCATGCTCCTCATAACCGGCTTGCCCGCAATCATGCGCAAGGAGGGGTGGGCTACCGCGGCGGCGTGCATGGAACGCTGGTTCAGGCTCGGGCCGCACGAGCTGACGCCGGACGAAAAGACGGGGCGCGTCGGCATGGACCGGCTGGACGGTCCCACCCTGGCGACGGATATCCTGACCATGGACTGGGCAATGGGATTCGGCCGCGTCAAGAAGGTCGCGGACGAGTTGGCCGGAAAGTGGAACACGCCGAAGGGCCGCATCGAGCTGCTGGCCAAGATACGTGCCTGGCAACTGCCTCGGCCGCCGCTGCGCCAGGCGGGCGCCGCCTGGGATTTTGGGGATTTGAGCCTGCCAGCCGGGACCATCGATGCCAGCTTCGAGGTGAACTACCTATCGGTCGGCGCCATGACCGACCCCTTGGACGATTTCTACGGTGCGGTCGGCCGCGGCACGCTGAAAGCGGCTATTAGCGGCAAGGTCACAAACGGGCCGGACGGACAGCCCGCCTCCATGCAGGTGAGCGCCATCGGCATTTATCTCCGCGACACTTATGATTTCGTCGGCGACCAGTTCCTGGGGCTATGGTCGGAAACCGGCGTCAACCGCAGCCGGTTGGACGAGTTCATGGCCTCGCAGGTGTCGATCTGCAGTCCTATCGCAGTGGACAAGGCCGAATACGACAAAGCGGTTGCGGCCGACAGGGCGGCCGCGGCGCAGCCCGTTGTCAGTCCCATGGGCGGTTTTGCCATGCCCATTCAGCTTTCCCCCGCGCAGAAGGCGGAAGCCGAAAAGCGCCAATGGCACAGCGTTTCCAACGCAGATTTCGCGCGCTACCGGACCAAGGCCGGAAAGGGCCACGACTATGTCAATGTGTCTGACGTGCGCGTCACGAAGCTCCCAATTCCCGTTGCGGTGACGTTCTGAGCGCGGGACGCCACGAAACCGTGCCGCGCGGACGCAACCGCTGGCTGGCCGGCGGCGGCGCGGTGGCACTCGCCGCGGCTCTGGCGGCCTCGGCACTCGGCGGCGGCGGACGCCGCCTCGCCAGCGCCGTTTCGCCCGACAGTACTTACAGGGTGGATTGGGTGACGACGGACCGGCTCGACCGCCTGCTCAACCGGAGCATGTCCACGCCCGAGCGCATCGAATTGCGGAACAATCTCACCGGCCGCCTGGTCGGCACCAGCGAGGTGGTGGACGCCGATGCCGGCGGCAACGGGCAGCCGCTATGGTTGATGAGGGACATGGGGCTTGTCTCTGTCGGGCCCGGCGCGCAGTTCCTGCACGTGCCGCCGCTGGCGTCGGATGGCCGTGTCCTGCCGATCGGGAAGGAACTCGGCGGGTCGGGGAACGCCGCCAGATAGGCCGTGCGCAATGTGAAAAATAATGACGGGGGGTCTGGGAGGGGATGGCACATCTCCCCCAGCCTTCCTGAAAGTCAATGTTTCTGCTTGATGT
>CAXUNZ010000114.1:8694-10260 GCA_964252525.1 uncultured Acetobacteraceae bacterium | reverse complement strand
TAGGGGATGAAGCTCAGCGTGCCGGCCGCCAGCCCCACCACCAGCCCCAAATCCAACCCGGCAATCGATAGCCCCAGCGCGTAGAAGATCGCCAGCAGCAGGCAGCACATCGCCTGACCACGCACCCAGGCCGACAGGATACGGTCCACCTCGCGCGCCTGCGCCCGCACCACTGTCTGGTATCGACGCGGCACCCAGCCATCCACGCGCGCCAGCACGCCGGGCCAATCCCGCAGCAGGTAGAAGGAGACGACGGGTGTGACCACCATCAGGCTCAGCACGTTGAACAGCGCGAAGCCGCCGCCGACGATGCGCGTCAGCGCGCCGACCAGGAAGCTGAGCATGGCGCCCGCCTGCCCGCTGACCAGGTCGGACAATTTCGCGTCCACGTATTCGGGGCCCAAATGCTGCTGCAACTGCGCGATCGACTTGGCCGCAAAGGCCGACACATCGCGCACGTAGGAGGGCACGCGTCCCACCAGGATGGCCACCTGGCTCAGCACCAGAGGATAGAGCAGCAAGGCAAAGAGCAGACACGCGGTGATCAGCGCCACCACAAGGAGCAGCGCGGCCAGTCCGCGCGGCACACGCGCCCGGGCCAGCGGCGCGCAGAACGGGTCCAGCACGTAGGCGATGCCGGCCGCTGCCACGAAGGGCAGCAGGATGCTGTCGAACAGCTGCAATGTCAGCCACAGCACCACCAGCACGCCGGCCAGAAGGGCGATGCGCTGGCCGCGCGTCGCCTGCGGGGTGCCGCGCGCCTGCGGCACCTGCGCGGCCGGCTCGCCAATGCCGGAAACGCCAGCGCGCGCAATCTCGGCCAAGGCGGGCCGGTCGGTCATGACTGAATCCGCGGCGGCCGCGCCACCTGGCGCACATAGGCCGCGAAGCTGACCACCGTGCTAAGCGCCACCAGCCAGACCCAGGCGGCGCGGAAGGAGGGCGCGCCCAGGCCGGCCGCGTTCAGCCCCAGCACCACGGCCACGAGCCCGATCTGCAAGCCAGTATTGGTCTTGGATATGCTGAGCGGCGCAATCGGCATGGCGTGATCATACACCCAGAGCAGCAACAAGCCGCCCACGATCATGATGTCACGAAACACCACCAGGATCGCCAGCCAAACGGGCAACTGCCTGATCGCCGCCAGCGTGACATACATCCCCACCATCAGCGCCTTGTCGGCCAGCGGATCCAGCGCCGCCCCCAGCGCCGTGCCGCCCTGCCGCCGCGCAAGCCAGCCATCGATGGCGTCCGAGATCCCGGCCAGCGCAAACAGCACGAAGGCGGGAATCCAAGCCTCCTCGATCACCAGGTAGATCGCCGCCGGCACGGCGCAAAGGCGCGCCAGGCTGATGGCGTTGGGCAGCGTGGCGATGGCGGCCCGGTCGATAGGTCGCGGCGGCGTGGTGGGTCCGGTTTGCACCATGCGGCAGACTAGACCATCGCGCGCCGAGGCAGCGACAGGTGGCTTAGTAAAGCCAGAAAAAAGGCAGGGGGAGATGTGCCCTCCCCCCCCCCCCCCCCCCGCGCTTTTAAAAATTTTTCCCCGCGCCCCCCCGGCCCACC
>CAXUNZ010000114.1:2281-8642 GCA_964252525.1 uncultured Acetobacteraceae bacterium | reverse complement strand
GGTCACTCCCGGGATCCGGCGATCACCCCATCGGCGACGACCTCGCGCAGCTTGGCGTGCAGGTGTGCGTTGCCGGCCACCACATCGTTGCCCGCCTCATCGCTCAGCAGGAATTCCGCGCCGGCGGGATCGGTGACGATTCCCCCGGCCTCGCGCACGATCAGCAGGCCCGCGGCGACATCCCACGGCTTGAGGCCCAATTCCCAATAACCATCGTAACGCCCGGCCGCGACCCAGGCCAGATCGAGCGCCGCGCTGCCGAACCGGCGTATCCCGGCCGTGGCGGGCATCAGCGCGCTCAGCGTGCGCGCAAACGCCAGGCGGTGGCGCGCACTGACCGCGGCGAAGGGAATGCCGGTGGCAAACAGCGCCTCCTTCATATCGCGCCGCGCCGAGACGCGCAGCCGCCGCTCATTGACGAAGGCGCCGCCGCCCTTCTCCGCCCAGAACATTTCGTCAACCGCGGGCGCATAGATCATGCCGCACGCCATTTCGGCCGAGCCGTCGGCGTTTCGCCGCTGCAAGCCGATGGAAATGGCCCAATGCGGAATGCCGTGGAGAAAATTCGTGGTGCCATCGAGGGGATCGACAACCCAGCGCCACGTCCAGTTCTCGCTGCCCGACGCGCCGCTCTCCTCCATCAGGAAGCCATAGCCTGGCCGGGCTTTTTCCAATTCCTCGCGGATGGTCTTCTCGGCGCGCAGATCGGCCTGGCTGACGAAATCGGACGGACCTTTGACGCTGACCTGAAGCTGCTCGACTTCGTTGAAATCGCGCAACAGACGCTTGGACGCTTTTTGCGCCGCGTTCTGCATGACGACCATGTGGGGGGAAAGGCGGACGGGCAAGGCGGGCTTTCAGTTCATTTGGCCGGGGCCGAAGATACGCAGGATCGTCACGTCGCCAGCGGTTTCATTGCGGCCGGTGTCTGGCGGCACGCTGTAGATCACGCGGTAGCGGCCGACGATCAGAACCAGGCTGCGTTTCCCAAAGCATCACCTGCCGCAAGTCGGAGCGGGCAAGATGCACGTAAACGAGGCGGCGCATCAGGCGGGCTTGCGGAGTTCCGGCATAGGCAACGGGTTGGGCGTAAACAGACTATCCCGCCAGGCGTGGACCTCATCGCCGGGAATCGTCCCATATTTGGCGATCGACTCCTCCGCTTCGGCGATCATCTCGAGCTCTCACGGCGTGAAGACGATTTTCTTTTCCCCCGCATCAAGCGGAACTGGCTGCGGCTGATCGTCCATACGTGCCAGTCTACACCCTTCGCCCTCACCGCTCTACCCTTTCGCACGCTCCACATATGAGCCGTCATCGGTGCGCACGACGATACGCTCGCCGGTCTCGATGAAGGGCGGCACGCTCGTCTTCACGCCATTGGACAGCTTGGCAGGCTTGTAGGAACTCGCCGCGGTCTGGCCCTTGACCACCGGATCGGCCTCCACGACCTCCAGCGTCACCTGCGGCGGCAGATGCGCGCCCACCGGCTCGCCTTCGACCAGATCGACGTCGATGGTCATGTTGTCCTGCAGAAAGGGCGCGCTCTCGCCCAGCAGATCGAGCGGCACATGGGTCTGCTCGAAGGTCTCGGGGTCCATCAGCACCATGTTGGTGCCCTCGGTGTAGCTGTAGGTGTAATCCTTGTTGTCGGTCTGCAGCCGCTCGACCGTATCGGCCGTGCGCCAGCGCTCATTGGTCTTGTTGCCGGTCTTGAGGTCACGCATTTCGACCTGGATGAAGGCGCCGCCCTTGCCCGGGGTGATGATCTGCTGCTTGAGCACCGTCCAGCGGCGCCCGTCATGCTCGATCACCTGGCCGGCGCGGATCAGGTTCGCCTGCTGCTTCATGGAATAGGCTCTGCTAGGATTGGGGTGGGCTGTCTAGCCTGGGGCGTTTTGGGCGGCAAGGCTGGAGCACAGGCGTCAGGTGCCGGCTTTCAGGCGTCAAGCGGGTGGCGCCGATCGTTGACCTCGGACCTGACGACCGGAACCTTGCCGGCGCCGTCAGGCTGCTCGCGCACATAGGCGGGCAGAGCCAAACCGGTCACGCGCCCGCGCAGGCCGGCCATAAGTGCCAGACCCTCGGCTTCGGGCACGTGGAAGCGGGACGTGCCGGGGGCGGGGTCCAATTGGTGCAGGTAGTAGGGCTTGACGCGGTGGCGGAGCATGGCGCGGAAGAGCGCTTCCAGCGCATCGGCGTTGTCATTGACGCCGCGCAACAGCACGGATTGGCCCAGCAGCACCACGCCCGCGCGCGCCAAGACGCGCAACGCGGCCGCGCCCGCCGCGCCGAATTCGCGCGCGTGGTTGGCATGCACGGCCATGAAGAGCGGCTTGTCGGTGGCAAGGGCGGCCAGCAGCGCCGGGCTGACGCGCTCAGGCGCGGCGAGCGGCGCGCGGGTGTGGATACGCAGCGTATCGAGGTGCGGAATGGCGTCCAGCGCACCCAGTAATCCGCCCAGACGGCGCGGCGAGAGCATCAGCGGGTCCCCGCCCGTCAGGATCACCTCCCGAATGGCGGGGCGGGCGCGGACATAGGCCAGCACGGCATCGAGTTGCACGGCGCCGAGCAGGCCGCCGCCGGGGCCTACATGCTCGCGCCTGAAACAGAAGCGGCAATAAAGCGGACAGATCAGCAGCGGCTTGATCAGCACGCGGTCCGGGTAGCGATGCACCAGGCCGGGCATGGGCGAAAACGGCGCGTCCGCGGTGGGATCGGCGCTTTCGTGGGCGGCGGTGATGGCTTCGTCGGGGTGGGGGATGACCTGGCGGCCGATCGGATCGTCCGGGTGCTCGATCAGGGCACGGAAGGCGGGCGGAATGGCGGTGGCGTAGCGGGTTTCGCTGTCGCGCAAGGACGCCGCATGTCCGGCGGGAACCAGGCCGGCGCGCAGCAGGTCGCGGGTAGAGCGGAGCGTTGCCGGCATGGAGTGGGCCAGGAGGGTGGGGGTGGCGAAACCTTGTCTTACCCCGCCACCTGCTGCGATCTTAACTCCCGCGCCCTGGCCAGCACCTTGTTCTCGATATCGGACGCGGTGGATGGGTTGACCGGCGCATCCACCCACTGGCCGCCATCGCGCACCTGGCGGAAGATCGAAATCCGCACCCCATCGGTGCGCAGTTGCCGGCCCAGGATATAGGCGGTGGCCTTGAAGCGCTCGCCCGTGGTGGTCGGCGGGGAGAACCAGTCGGTGATGATGACGCCGCCGAACGGATCGGCCGAGGCGAGCGGCATGAAGCTCAGCGTGTCGAGCGCGCCTCGCCACAGATAGGCATTCACGCCTAAGGCGGCGCCCGCTTCCTGCTGCTTGTTGTCCTTGGACGGGCCGAGCACGATGCCGGCATCGCCGAACAGCGTGCCGCTGGATGGGTCCTTGTAGCGGTAGTCGTTGTACTCGGTGTCGGCGACCGGCTTGACGGTCTTGTCGCCACCGCAACCCCCCAGCGCAGGCAGGCAGAGGACCAGCAGGCACGCGGCCATGCCGCCGCGATGGGTGGCGAAAGAAAGGCGCATCTTGCGTGTCATCATGTCTGTTTTGCCGACGGAGGCGGCACCAGCGCCGCGCGGCGTCTGTCTAAGCCAAGAGGCGCGGCCCCGCCAAGGGCACCGCGCGCGTGGCCGAAGCGCTACCAGGTCAGGCTGGTGCCGAGTGTCAGGGCCTGCGCCCTGATCTTGTTGTTGCTCGTGGGGTTGTCGCCACCGGCGACAATCTCGGAGTTGACGAAGTCATAGCCCGACTGGCGCCGCTCGTCATACAGATAGGTCAGGAACACGCCCAGGCCCGGTGCGACCTTCAGCGTACCGCCGGCATTCAGGCCGGCCTCGTGCCGCTGGCCGAGCCCTTTTGTCACCGCCGAGTCGGCGGCATTGGCATTGGCCGAGTAGCTGTACGCGCCGGCACTGTCCGTACTGACCCAACTCGCGCCGACGATGGCCGGCCCGAACGTATAGGAAGCGCCGCCCGTCCAGGCATTGGCCGGCTTGGAGCCGACAGGGGCCAGCGAGAAGCTCTGGCTCGCACCGGAGGCCAGCGCATTGGAAAAGCGGCCGAACTGATAGTTGCCGCCGATCAGAATGCCGGCATAAGTCAGCGCCACGCCGAAATCGCCCACGCTGAGGCCGTTATACGTGACTGGCCGGACAAATTCCTTGCCTGAGGCCACGACGTAGGGGCCGACATAATCGACATGGCCGCCGCCGGTGTAGCTGGCGGTGGCGGCGACGCCGATCCCATTGTCGAAGGCGTGGCGGAAGCGGATCAGCGCATCGACCGTATCGCGCCGGCGGCCGCTTTCTATGGCGGTCGTCGTGCTTTCCAGCCGGTCGCAGCCCACGATGCTGGTAATGGGCGCGGGCACTGTGATCGGGCTGGTGCCGATCGTATTGCTGGTGTTGGCCGCCGAGCAATTGCCGTCATCAATGTTGGCGCCGGCCGTGCTTGGCTCGAAGCTCACGCCGAAATCGAAATCCCAGATTTTGGGCGAGAGGTAGACGATCTTGTTGGTCTCGTAGGCGCTGCCGTCATCGGGGAAGGGCCAGCGCAATTGCGCGTTGCTGGCCAGGCCGTAGCGCACGTCACCATTCCAGCCGCCGTCGTTGAAGTTTTCGAGCACGCCGGTCAGGTAAAGCGAGCTCACGTCATCGATCGTGCCGAAACGCAGCGTGCCGAGCTGGTCGGTGCCGAGATAGCCCCATTCGCGCCGGACATAGAGATTGCCGCGCTGCGTATCGACGGAGGAAATCGAACCGGCGGTGCCGCCGCCCGGGGCGATCGTATTATCCTGACGGATTTCGATGCTGGCGCCGTATTTCAAGCCACCCGCAGTGCGCCCGTCAAAGCCGGGGTAGAGGCGCACGTATTCGATGAAGCCGTAGGTGGCCTGCTTGTTCTGGCTGAAGCCTGAGCTGGTCTTCTCGGTCAAAAAGGTGCCGGTCGCGGTCTTGCCGCCCGATGTCAGGTAAGTGAGGGTGACCGGGGAAAACGTCGTCGTGGTCGTGGGGACAGCGCGGTTGAAATCCTGATCGTCGAACAGGCCGCCGTAGAAGCGGAAGCGGCCGTTCAGGCGCACGATGACCTGGCCGTCCTGCGGCTGTGTCGTGGCTGTGCCGCTGGTGTCGGCCATCACGGGCACCATCGCCGGGATCGTCATCTGGCTGGCGTTGTCGGCGGCCTTGGGAACGGGGGCAGGCTGCGTGGTGTTCTGCGGGACGCCAGTCGGCGAGGGGCCGTTGCCGTTGCCGGGAAATTGTGTCGAAGCCGGCGGCTGGGCGGCGTTCTGCGCGGTTGCGGGCGCGATGAGTGCGAGCGGCACGGCGAGGGTGGCGGCACCTGCCAGAAGCATGGATCGCATGGAGTAGACTCCCTTGGACGACCTGGTGGTTTCAACAAGAAGGGGCACTTCGTCGGAGCCCGGCACGGGCTTAAACAGCAGGATCGTTATGACTTGTAAAATGACAGAACCACGTCAGCGTGCGGTTTTCTGTTCGGGTGTTCCACAAGCCACAGCATTCTCAGCCGCTTGGGAAGAAGACATAATCTCCAAACGTTGTTTAGCGCGAGGTGGGGGAGTGTCGGTGCGGCGCGATCGGACTGCGGTGGATCATTTCTGCCACAGGTGCGTGATGCTGCCGCGCGCGCGGTCGTGAGCGGCCCGGCGGCGGCCTCCCCGGAGATCGCCGCGGCACTGGCAGCCGCGCGGGCGCGTATCGATGCCGCCTGCGCGGCAGCCGGGCGTCCGGCCGGGCAGGTGCGGCTGGTTGCCGTGTCCAAGACCCATGGGCCACAGTCAGTGACGGCGGCGCTGGCCTGCGGCCAGTTGGTCTTCGGCGAAAACCGGGTGCAGGAGGCCGCGGCCAAATTTCCGGGCTTGCGCGAGGCCTGGCCCGCCTTGCGCCTGCACCTGATCGGCGGGCTGCAGACAAACAAGGCCGAGGAGGCCGTGCGGATCGCCGATGTCATCGAGTCGGTGGACCGGATGCGTCTGGCCGACGCCATCGCGCGTGCGGCCGATCGGGCTGGGCGGTTGCCGGCCCTGCTGGTGCAGGTCAACACGGGGGCCGAGGCGCAGAAATCGGGCGTGGCGCTGCACGAGGCGGACGCACTGATTGCGGCGTGCCGGGCGCGATTTGGCGCCAGGCTGGAGGGGTTGATGTGCATCCCGCCGGCGGATGGGAATCCCGCCCCGCATTTCGCCCTGTTGGCGGACATGGCGGCGCGCCACGGGCTCGGCGTGCTGTCCATGGGCATGTCGGGGGATTTCGAGGCGGCGATTGCCTGTGGTGCCACGCATGTCCGCGTGGGGAGTGCGATATTCGGCGCGAGGAAGGCTGGGGGAGATGTGCCATCCCCCCCAGACCT
>CAXUNZ010000114.1:744-2271 GCA_964252525.1 uncultured Acetobacteraceae bacterium | reverse complement strand
ATTGTGTTAGGATATCGCCTTGAAGTCGTGACGAGGTCTGGGGGGGATGGCACATCTCCCCCAGCATTTTTGACACCTTCGTCCGCCGGATGGACCGCGGCGGAAACCTGGTTCAGGACGCGTGGGTCAGGGCGGTCAGGCATAGCACCGCACCGCCCGCGAGCAGGATGGCGGCGGCCGCGAAGACACTCTGATACTCCATGTCGCTGACCGGCTGCGCGGTGCGCGCTCGCACGCCTGTCGTGAAGGTGAAGGGGAGAGCGGAAAGAAGAGACGTCATGGCGCACCTTCTAGGGTTATCGACTGAGCAGGAGGTGGGTTACCGCTGTTAAGTTAACAAGTGTAATATAGGTGCGGGCCGTGATATTTTTGGCCGGCGCCGAGGTTGCGCGGCTGAAAGCCTTCGGGGAGGAAGGTGCCAAATGCCCTCTCTGCTGCGCCTGACCCTGACGGAGTTTCGCAATTACGCGGCACTGAGCTGGCGGCCTGAGGCGCGGCTTGGGGTGATTACGGGGCCGAACGGCTCCGGCAAGACCAATCTGCTGGAGGCGGTCTCTCTGCTGGCGCCTGGGCGCGGCCTGCGGGCGGCGCGGCTGGGAGAACTGGCGCGCGCCGGTGGGAGCGGGCGTTGGGCGGTGGCGGCGCGGCTGGAAGGATCGGCCGGCATATTCGATCTGGGGACGGGGACGATCGGAGATGGCTCGGCCGACCGACGCGTGTACCGGCTGGATGGGCAGGAGCCCCGCAGCCATGCCGAGGTGGCGGCGCGGTTTGCGGCCATCTGGGTGACGCCGCAGATGGATGGGCTGTTCGGTGAAGGCGCGAGCGGGCGGCGCCGCTTTCTCGATCGCCTGGTCTGGGCGCTCGAGCCGGGCCATGCGCGCGAGGCGGCGGCGTATGACACGGCCATGGCAAGCCGCAACCGGCTGCTGGCCCAGCGCGGCGCGGATGGGTCGTGGCTGGCCGGGCTGGAGGAGAGCATGGCGCGGCACGCGGTGGCGCTGGCGGCGTCCCGAGCGGGGTTCATCGCACGGCTGAATGCGGCGGCGCTGCCGTCCGGCGCGTTTCCGCGCGCGGCGCTGCGGCTGATCGATCCCATCGCAGAGCGGCTGCGGGCTGAGCCGGCGCTGGCGGTGGAGACCTGGCTGCGTGGCGCCTTGGCGGCGCGCCGCCGTGACGATGCGGCGCAAGGGGGTGCCGGTCTGGGCGCCCACCGGGCCGATATGGGCATGCAGGATGCCGCCACGGGTCTGTCAGCGGCGCAGGCGAGCACGGGGCAGCAGAAGGCGCTGCTGCTGGGGATTATTCTGGCCCATGCGGCGCTGGTGACCGAGGCGCGGGGAACGCCGCCGATGCTGTTGCTCGATGAGCCGGCCGTGCATTTGGATGCCGCGCGGCGCGAGGCGCTGTTCGCGGCGCTGCTGGCCCTGCCGGGTTCGGCGCTGATGACGGGCACGGATGCGGAGGTGTTTGCGCCCTTGCGGGGCCGGGCGGGATTCTGGCGTCCGGGCGGGGCGGGCGGCTGGG
>CAXUNZ010000114.1:0-734 GCA_964252525.1 uncultured Acetobacteraceae bacterium | reverse complement strand
GCACACTGGCTGGGCTGGGCGGCGCTGACGATCTTCGTCGGACTGGGCGCGTATGGCGCGAGCCTGGGGTGGGGGACCGATCGCGACAGCCTGCGAGTCATTGCGTCGGCCCGGGCGATCTTGGCCGGCTCGTATGTGCGCAGCCGCTCCTTCGGCTTTCCGCTGCATGAGGCGGCCTCGGCGGTGCTGTTCGGCCTGGGCGGGTTGGTGGCGGTCAATCTAGGCAGCGTGGCTGTCAGCGCGGCGGGCATTGTGGTCGCGGGAAGGCTGGTGCCGCGCGATCGGCGTGCGCTGGTGATTGGCGCGCTGTGCTGTTCTCCGCTGCTGCTGGCGGATGCATCGAGCGCCATCGATTTTGGCTGGGATTTCGCAGCAGGCATGGCGTTGTGCGTGGCGGCGCGGGGATTTCTGCGCGGGGGCGGCTCGGCCGGCGGGTATTTCACCGCGGCGCTGTGCCTGATCCTGTTGCGCCCGGATAACGTGCTTTTCCTCGCCGCGGTAAGCGGCGCGCTGCTGTTGGAGCGCGTGGCAAGCTGGCGGGTCGTCGCGGCCGTCTGTGTCGGTGCCGGTGTTGCGGCGGCTTGTGTTTATCTCGGGCTGAACGGGGTGGCGATGCTGGGGCACGCCGTATCCACGACGCGGCCTTGGGGCGGGCGCATTCTGCGGGCGGGTGTTTTTGCTTCGGCGGCGCTTGGGCCAGGCGGAATGCCGGTGCAGGCCGCTCCTATGCCACT
>CAXUNZ010000113.1:8038-10491 GCA_964252525.1 uncultured Acetobacteraceae bacterium | reverse complement strand
GTGCGGCGGTGCTGCTGTTGGGGATGTTCGGCGTCGTGGAACATCGGCGGGGCGAGCGAGCCATGATGCCGCTGTCGCTGTTCGCGTCGCGCGATTTTATCGGACTGACGCTGCTTACGCTGCTGCTTTACGGCTCCCTGGGCGGGTTGCTGGTGCTACTTCCCTACACCCTGATCGAGGGCGCGCATTACCCGAGCACGGTGGCGGGCGCCGCGCTGCTGCCTTTGCCGCTGGTCATTGCCTGCGCCTCGCCGCTGATGGGGGCGCTGGCAGGGCGGATCGGCCCGCGTTGGCCGCTGGCGGCGGGGCCGCTGGTGGTGGCCGGCGGGTTCTTGCTGGCTGCGCGCATCGGGGTGGAGGCGCGCTATTGGACCGAAGTGCTGCCGGCGGTGGTGGTGGTGGCTCTTGGGCTGAGCGGGGCGGTGGCGCCGCTGACGACCGCGGTGCTCAACTCGGTGGACGATGCGCATACCGGGTCGGCATCGGGCTTCAACAGCGCGATTGCACGGACGGGCGGGCTGGTGGCGACCGCGCTGCTGGGCTCGGTCCTGGCGGCGCGGGGTTCGGCGCTGCTGGGGGCGTTTCATGCGGCGATGTGGGTGGATGCGGCGGTGTGTTTGGGCGCTTCGGCGAGCGCGTTCTTGCTGATAGGCGGGAGATAATCAGCTGCGGGCTGGCGGTGGCTCCACGTGGCGGGTGCGCCCGCTCTCAGGCCGGCTGGCCAATGGGTGAGATGTGGCTGACGTATACGTCAGCCACCAAGCCCCGTCGACTTTAGGACGCCGCCTCAAATATTGACGGGGGGTCTGGGGGGGATGGCACATCTCCCCCAGTCTTCTTATGAGTCAATCTTCCTACAATAATCGTCGTCCAGCGCGCGCAACCATCGCTTAGCGTATCGGCATACCGCCGGGCGCAACCGCCATCCGCAATGGGCGCGCGGAAATCAGGTCCTCCAGCACCGAGGCTGCCGCCAATCGCCCCGAGAGTGCCGCCATCGCTACGCCCGCGCCCGGATGCGCCGAGCCCCCCGCCAGGTACAACCCCGGCACTTTCGTGCGAGACCCCGGCCGGTGGAACGGGGCCTGGCTGCCGTGGGTCGCCGCTCCATACAGCGCCCCACCCGTTCCAGGGAACAGCGCGTGATACTCCGCCGGTCCCGTCATCACCGGCTCGCCCATCGCGCGCAGATGCAGCCCGCATCGTGCCAGCCTTTCCAGCATCTGAGCCTGACACGCGGCGATCTGCTCCTCGTCTGGTGGGAGGATATCACCGTTCGGCGGCGCATTGACCAGCAGCAGCAGGCGCTCGGTGGCCTCGGGTGCGGCGTCCGTGGCGCCGCGATCCTGCGCGCAAAGATAGACGGTGGGATCGCGCGGCAGCATCCCGCGCGCAAATACCGCATCAAACTCGTCGCGATCGGAAGCGCCGAAGAAAACATTGTGGTGCTGCAAGGCAAAGCCGGAAACGTCGGCGGCCAACGCCCAGCTCAGCGCGGAGAGCGAGCGCGCCTTCGGCACGGCCACCGTGCCACGAACGCCTTGTCCCAGCAGCCCGGCACTCAGCGCGGCCGCATCGCCCGCCATCACCACCGCGTCCGCGCCGATGAATTCGCCGTCCGTCAGCCGCACGCCGCTCGCGCGGCCAGCGGTCGTTTCGATAGAGAAAACCTCTGTGCCGGTTCGTACGATCACCCCCAAACTCTCGGCAAGCGCCGCCAGCGCCTGGGCCAAGGCGGCCATTCCGCCGGCCACGCGCCAGACGCCGGCGCGTTGCACGTGCGCAACCATCATCAGCGTCGCCGGCGCCAGGTAGGGCGATGATCCGCAATAGCTGCTGTAGCGTGCGAATAATTGCCGCAGCCTGGGATCGGTGAATTGGCGAGAAACCTCCCGCCACAGCGTGGAAACGGCGGCAATGCCCAGCATCTCCACCAGTCCCGCGCGCCGCGCCAATGCCCACGCCGAGCCCGGCTGTTGCGCGCGCAGGAACGGCTCTTCCAGCGCCCGATAAATCTTTTCTCCGCGTGCGGCGAAGCGCCGATAGAAGGCGGCATCCCGCGCGCCGGCAAAGCGCCCGATGGCATCCGCCGACTCGTCCAGATCAGCAAACAGATCCAGCGTCGCACCCCTGTCCCAGGCGTGGCGCGCAAGCACCGGCAGCGGGCTTAGCCCCACATGGCTGGCGAGCGATGCCCCGGCTGCGGCAAAGATCTCATCGAACACCCAGCGCATGGTAAACACCGTCGGACCGGCATCGACCGGACCCGCTTGTGTATCGACCTGGCGTATCTTGCCGCCCAGGGTTGGCGCACGCTCCAGGAGCGTGACGGGAAGGCCCCCCGCGGCGAGCATGATGGCTGCGGACAGGCCCCCGGCGCCGGCGCCGCAGATCAAGGTTTTGGGGGGGTGTGGCCGTACCCCCCCAAACCCCCCCCCAACCGCTTTGGGAAA
>CAXUNZ010000113.1:5766-8028 GCA_964252525.1 uncultured Acetobacteraceae bacterium | reverse complement strand
CGGCGCCGGCGCCGATGATCAAGGTTTGGGGGGAATGTCCCATTCCCCCCCAAACCCCCCGTCATCCGTTTGGATCAAACCCGCGCCAAAAATCGGCCGCGGACCCGGGCGTTTGGAAGAACGCCGCGGTCTTTCTAGTTCGGCTGACCGGTGCTTTTGGCCGACGCCACGGACTGCCGTTTGGACTGCGCCCGTTGCATTTTGTGCGCGGTATCGTCCGCGCACTCTTCGATGGTGTTGTAGCTGCCGAAATTGCCGTGATCGAGCGCATCGTTGCAGGCCTTCGTCGCAGCCTGCAGGACGCTCGGGGAAGGCTGGGCGCCGGGGTCAGCGGCGAGGGCGGCGGATGCGAGGGTAATCGAAAGGACGCACAAGGCGCCGGTCAGACGAAGCATGCGGGTGGCACTCCATGTTGTGTTCAGCTTGCCTCCCCGATGCGCCGCTGCGGGCGCGTGAACTACACGTAGGGCGCCTGACGCTAGCCGCCAGACCTGTTTTGTTGCACCGCACAAAAATATTCGTGGGGTTGCACGGGCGCGGCGTTGCGCCTACCAACGCCGCGCCATTAGCGCCACGGCGCTGCTGTAGCTCAGTGGTAGAGCACTCCCTTGGTAAGGGAGAGGTCGAGAGTTCAATCCCCTCCAGCAGCACCATCAGCGCCGATGAAATCTACACCGTCCGCAGAACGCCTGGCCCGCGAAGCCGCAGCTTTGCGCGAAAACTTGCGTCGCCGAAAGGTTCAGGCGCGGCAACAAGAAGGCGCGGCAAGTCCCGCGCCCGATCACAACCCGCAGGCGCCTGCCTCGGCCAAATCTCCGCAGCCCATCAAACGATAGTGGTGGGGCTGCCGTGTAAGTCAGCCGCATTGCCCCCCTTGCCTTCGGTCCCTTCACTCGAACGCCCTGCGGAGGCAGCAGCCTTTCTCCCTTCAGCGGCCCGGCGAAACATTGCCGCCCCGCTCGCTACATCGCTCTGCCGCGCGCGCCCGAAGGCCATCGCGTCGGGCGCCACGTCCTTGGTCACCACGCTGCCCGCGGCCACAAAGGCGTCGTCCCCGAGCGTCACCGGCGCCACTAGCACGCTGTCCGATCCCACGAAGACGCGCGCGCCGATCTGCGTGCGGTGCTTGGCGTAGCCATCGTAATTGCAGGTGATGGTCCCGGCGCCGATGTTGGTGCCGGCGCCGATGGTCGCGTCGCCCAGGTAGCTGAGGTGGTTGGCCTTGGCGCCTTCGCCGAGGCTGGCCGCCTTCAATTCGACGAAATTGCCGACATGGGCGCGCGCGCCCAGCACGGTGCCCGGCCGCAGCCTGGCATACGGGCCGATGACGGCGCCGGGCGCGATGCGGCAGCCCTCCAGGTGGCAAAAGGCGCGGATTTCGGCGGGGCCCTCGACGGTGACGCCGGGGCCGAAAACCACGTGCGGACCCACCACCGTATCCGGGCCGAGCGCGGTATCGGCGCTGAGGAACACGGTATCGGGCGCGGTCAGCGTGGCGCCGCCTTCCATGGCGGCCTGGCGCAAGCGGTGCTGGAGAACGGCCTCGGCCGCGGCAAGTTCGGCGCGCGAATTGATGCCGCGCAGTTCGTCCTCGGGGGCCTCGACGGCATGGACGGAATCGCCGTCGCGCACGGCCAGGCGCACGAGGTCGGTCAGGTAATATTCGTTCTGGGCGTTGTCGGGCGTGATCGCCTCAAGCCAAGGTAGCAGGCGCGCGGCGGGGGCACAGAGGGCGCCGGCGTTGCACAGCGGAATGGCGCGTTCGGCCGGCGTGGCGTCGGCCCATTCGACGATACGGGTGATGCGCCCCGCCTCGATCACCAGGCGGCCGTAGCGGGAGGGGTCCGCGGGGCGCATGGCCATCAGAGCGAGGCCCGCGCCGGTGGCGTGGCGTTCGTCCAGCAGCCTCTCCAGGCTGGCCTGCGTGATCAGCGGATTGTCGGCGAAGAGCACGGCCACGTCGCCGGCGCCGAACAAGGCGCCGGCCTGCAGGGCGGCATGGGCGGTGCCGCGGCGTTCGTGCTGGATGCAAATGGGATGCGGGGAGGCGATGGCGGCCAGCGTGTCCATGCCTGGGCCGATCACCACCACAATGTGGCCGAACACGGCCTGGCAGGTATCGATCAGGTGGGCCAGCATGGAGCGGTTGGCGATCGGGTGAGCGGCTTTGGGCAGCGCCGATTTCATGCGCGTGCCCAGCCCCGCGGCCAGGATGATCGCGGTGGCGTCGGGGTGGCTGGGCGAAGGGGGCATGGCTGTCTG
>CAXUNZ010000113.1:3727-5756 GCA_964252525.1 uncultured Acetobacteraceae bacterium | reverse complement strand
CCACTAACGCGGGCTTCACCGCCCCCGCCGCAAAAATCGACGGGGGGTCTGGGGGGATGGCACATCCCCCCCAGGTCTTCACCTCATCATCTGGAAAGCCGCTACCCGTGAGCCTGCTTCTCGTCACCGGCGGTGCCGGCTTCATCGGATCGCACCTGGTCGATGCCCTGCTAGCCCAGGGCCATCAGGTGCGTGTGCTGGACGATCTGTCCACCGGCAAGCGCGCCAATCTCTCCCCCAATTGCCCTAAGTCTTGGGGGGGTTGGTGGCGTTTGCCCCATGCCCCACGGCCGCCATGACGGCCGTGGAGGGATGCTACCACTTGGCGGCGATCGCCTCCGTGCAACGCGGCAACGAGGACTGGATCGGCACGAGCCGCGTCAATCTCGGCGGCACGATCGCGGTGCTGGATGCCGCGCGGGCGGCGCGTGTGCCGGTCGTCTACGCGTCCTCGGCGGCGATCTATGGCGATCTGGGCGGACAGGTGGCCCGCGAGGACGTGCGTCCAGCGCCGCAGACGGCCTACGGCGCGGACAAATTCGCCTCCGAACTGCACGCCGGCGTGGCCTGGCATGTGCACGGCGTGCCGACGCTGGGCCTGCGCTTCTTCAACGTCTATGGGCCGCGGCAGGACCCGAACTCGCCCTATAGCGGTGTCATCAGCGTCTTTGCCGACCGGATCGCCGCCGGCCTGCCGATCACCCTGCACGGTGACGGCGGGCAGACGCGCGACTTCGTCCATGTCGCTGACGTGGTGGCGCATCTGCGCGCGGCGATGCAGGCGCTGGAGCATGCGCCTTGTGCCGGCGTGCTCAATGTCTGCACCGGGCGGGAGACTTCCGTGGCCGACCTCGCGGCCTTGCTGGGCAGCCTGGCGGGTGCGACGCCGCGCACCGCGCATGGGCCGGCGCGGCAGGGGGACATACGCAGATCGCTGGGTGATCCGTCGCGCGCCTCCGGCCAGCTTGGGGTTTCGGCGCGGACCAGGCTCGCGGATGGGCTGAGAGGGCTGCTCTTCCCAGAGAACCACGACCATCCCGTAAATTGAGTATCTTCTTGATCCGTACACCAGAAAGGGGAATAACAAGCCGGACGATCTCGAATCCGTCTGTATCAAACATCCCAAAGCGTGCGTCTTCTTGGGAAAGGCAAGCCGGTGCAGGACAGCAGCGCCATCATCGGGTGGCAAGTCGGCGATGCCGGCCCGCGCAGGATCGGCGGCAGCCTGCCCAAACCCCCGCGCGTCAGCGTGCTGATGGCCGCGCACAATGCGGCACCCTGGGTGCGGCAATCCGTCCTGTCGATCCTCGGCCAGACCTACAGGGATTTCGAGCTGATCGTGGTCAATGACGCTTCGAGCGACGGCACGGCCGAGATCGTCGCCGCCATGGCAGATCCGCGCATACGCCTGGTGACCAGCCCCACCAATCTGGGCGCGGTGCGGGCACGCAACGTGGGCTTCGCGCTCGCGCGCGGCGCCTATCTGGCGATCCAGGATGCCGACGACATCAGCCATCCGACACGGCTGGCGCGAGGGGTTGCGCATCTGGACAGCCATCCAGGCTGCGTGCTGGTGGCCAGCGATATCCGCCAGATGCATCCCAATGGCGACATGGTCACCCCGCGGACCGGGGGTCCGGCAAGCCCTCTGCTGCTGGACTGGATGCTCCATCTGGGCAATCCGATCGGCTTTTCCGCCACCATGATGCGGCTTTCAGCGCTGAAGCGCCTGCCCGATTTCCTGCGCGAGAAGCGGCGCTACGCCGAGGATTTCGACCTCTATGCCCGCCTGCGCGGCCAAGGCGGCTTTGCCCGCCTGCCCGAGCCGCTGCTGATCTACCGCGTCCACCCCGCAAGCTGTTCGGCGCGCAATCATGCGCCGATGGTCGAGCAGACGGGGCATGTGCTGGCCGACATCTGGGCGCATGGCATGCCGGAAGGCGCGCCCGTGCTGATCGCGCGCACGTTTGCTGCCGGCATGCCGGCAGCAAACCCGCACATGCTGCGCGCGGCGCGCGACACGCTGGCG
>CAXUNZ010000113.1:0-3717 GCA_964252525.1 uncultured Acetobacteraceae bacterium | reverse complement strand
TCCTGACTGCGGTCCGTCCGACCGCGAGGCGGTGGCCGCGCATGCCGGGCGATTGTGGGAAGGGCTGGTGCGCGCATCGTTGCGCGCAGGCACGGTCACCTGGGCGAGCGTGCCGTTCTTTGCTCCGGGTGCGCGGTCGCGCCTGCGCGGACGGGACCTGCTTGGTGCCGCCCTGCGGGGCATGGTGCCGCGCCAGGTGGTTGCCTTCCTGCGCCCACGCGCGCAGGCCGAGCCGGCGACCCTGCCGGCGGGCTTGGCAACGGCCGGTGCGCCGGTCGCGCCACCGGCGCTCTTCGCGTCCGTGGTGCTGCACGGCGCCCCCGGCACGCGGGGCACGGCGTTCTTTCTGCGTGCCCAGGCCGTTTTCGAACGCTACGGGCTACGGCCGGCCTATCTGCTCGATGCGGCCTCGGCTGGCCAGGCGGCGGTGTGCCGGACGCTGCGGCGCGTGCACGATGAGGGCGGATGCGGAATCGGGGCCTGGTGGGACGGCAAGGCGGGCCGCGCCAGGGTGGCCGCGCTGGCCGAGGCGATTGCCGCGGGGTGCGGCGTGGAGCCGTCGTTTACGAGCGCGGAGGCGGCCGCTGCCATTCCCATCGTCGCGGGGCAACTGGACCCTGTGGCCGGACTGATCGCCATTCCGCTGACCCGCGGCATGGTGGTGCCGATGGCGCCGAGCGTTCCTGAACGCGAGGACATGGCGCACGACGTGGCGCTGTTGCCCGACAGCATCGCCTCCGAGCCGCAGATCATGCTGATGCGCGCAATGCTGGCGCGGGGGGAACGGCGCTTCTTTTTGCGGCTGCATGTGCGCCAGGACGATGCGCGGGGGAGCGCGGCGCTGGATCGGCTGGCGCGGGTTTGCGCCTGGTTCTTCGAGGAACTGGGCGGGCTGCCTGGAGATATCCGCGCTCTGACCGCCGATCGACGCCGCCGGCCGCGCGCGGACGCGTTGCTGCCGGCCAAGGTCGCCTGAGGGGTTGTTTGACGAGCAAGGGAAGATGAAGGGAAGAGCTGGGGGGGATGTGCCATCCCTCTCAGCCCCCCCGTCGATTGTTTGTTCGGGTTGCTTGCGGTTGTACAATTACGCCGGACGCGCGGCCAACTTCGGCGACGAATTGAACGCCTGGCTCTTTCCCCGGCTGTTTCCGGGCGTATTCGGCGGAAGCGGGGCCACTCTGTTCCTTGGTATCGGGTCGATCCTTTTCGACAACCACCCGGCGCATGCGCGCAAGATCGTCTTCGGCAGCGGCTATGGCGGCTACACCAAGCCGCCCGTGCTGGACGGTGCCTGGGACGTGCGCTTTGTGCGCGGTCCGATGACCGCCGCCCGGCTGGGCCTGCCCGCCCGCCTGGGCGTCGGCGATGGCGCCATCCTTCTGGCCGGGCAGGGGCTGGTGCGCAGGCCCGTGCCCGCCCGGCACATCTACATCCCCCATGTTGATAGCGCCTGCGATGGGCGTGGCCCGAAGCGGCGGCGGCGGCGGGGCTGCGCTACGTCGATCCGCGCCGGTCGGTGGATGAGGTGCTGGGGGAGATCCTGGCCGCCGAACGGGTGGTGAGCGAGGCGATGCATGGCGCCATCGTCGCCGATGCGCTGCGCGTGCCATGGGTTGCAATGCGGCCGTTGTTCGAGGTGCATTGCGCCAAATGGATCGATTGGGCAGGGGCGCTGGACCTGGCACCGCGGCTGCACGATCTGCCGCCGTCCAACGCCCTGGAGTGGATGCTTCGCGCGGCGCGCGGGCGCCGGGAGATCGAGCGTCGGCTGCGCTGGCGGCTGCGCGGCCGCACCGGAGTTGGCGCGGGCACGTTGCGCGGCCGTGCGGTGGCGGCGCTGCGGCGTGCCGCCAGGGCGGAGCCGCAACTCAGCCCCGAGGGCGCACTGGACCGCGCACTGTCACGCATGCAGGCGGAGGTGGAAAAGACTCGCGCGGCAGGATGACCCGCTGAGGTGATCAAGCCGCCGCCGCGGCGGCGCGTTTTTTGGGCCGTGTCTTGCCTCTTGCGCTGCCTCGCCAGTCGCCGCCACACATGCCCTGACCTGTGCCGCGAGTCGCATGACCCTGCTCCACGCCATCATCATCGCCATTGTCCAGGGCGCCACCGAGCTCTTCCCGATCAGCTCGCTGGGTCACGCGGTCATTCTGCCTCGGCTGCTGGGCTGGGGGTTGGACCAGCACGCGCCGGCCTTTCTGCCGTTCCTGGTGCTGCTGCATCTGGGCACCGCGGCCGCGCTGTTGGCCTATTTCTGGCGCGACTGGTGGGCTCTGCTGACCGGCGTGCTCGGCCTGTCGGATGCGCACCGCACGCGGGAGAGCCGGCATATTGCCTGGCTGCTGATCGTGGCGACGGTGCCTGCGGTGATCCTGGGGGCGGCGCTGGAGCACGCGTTGCGCCGCCTGTTCGGCGCGCCCGTGATCGCAGCCGGGTTCTTGGTTGCAAACGGCGTTCTGCTGCTGGCGGGCGAGCGCCTGCGCGGGCGGCCCGCGAGCGCGGGCGCGCGGCCCGTGGCGACGCTGCGTACGATGGATGCGGTCGTCATCGGCCTGTGGCAGTGCCTGGCGCTGTTGCCGGGCATTTCACGTAGCGGAGCGACCATCGTGGGCGGGCTGCTGCGCGGCATCGATCATAGCGGGGCGGCGCATTTCAGCTTTCTGATCGCGCTGCCGATCATTCTGGGCGCGACGGCGCTGGAGGTGCCCAAGTTGCTTCATGCGGGTGTGCCTGCGGGCACGTTGCAGGTTGCCGCGGTGGCCGCGGTTGTGGCGGGCGTGGTGGCATGGCTCAGCACGGCGTTTCTGATGCGCTGGTTTGCCGATCACGACCAATGGGCGCTGAACCCGTTTGCGTATTATTGCATCGCCGCGGGCGGGCTGAGTGCCGCCTTCATCGTCCTGGCTGTATGAACCGCGGCGTAAGACGCGCGCTGCTCGCCGCGGCGGCGGCCTCCCTATTGGGTGGAGCGGGGCTTCCTGACCGCGCGGCAAGCCTGCCGCTCTCGCGCACGGATCTGCCGTGGTGGCGGACGCGGCTGGCGCAGAAGGCGGCCGAAATCCGCGCGGCCCACAAGGTCGATCTGGTCTGGTATGGCGACAGCATCACGCAGGACTGGGAACGGGCGGATTTCGCGCCCGCCTGGCAGCATTATTACGGCGGACGGCACGCCCTGAATTTGGGTTTCAAGGGCGATGCGACCTCGCATCTGCTATGGCGCATCCAGAACGGCGAGGCATCCGGCATTCATCCGCGCGCGGCGGTGGTGCTGATCGGCGCCAACAATTTCGGCAAACTGCATTGGGGGGCGGGGCCGACCGAGGCGGGCATTGCGGCGATCGTGACCGAGTTGCACGCGCGCCTGCCAGGCGTGCGCGTGTTGCTGATCGGCGTGCTGCCGTGCATTCGCGGTGCCTGGGTGGACCAGAACACGGCGGCGCTCAACCGGGCGCTGGCGGCGCGCTATCGGGATGGGCGGGCGGCGACCTTCATGGATTTGGCGCCGCTGTTCATGGTGGGTGGGCGCGTGGATGCGGGGCGCTTCCTGGACCCGGCGCAGCCTCGGCCCGGGCCGGCGCTGCATCCGAACGCACGGACTCAGGCGGCGATGGCCGCTTCCATCGAGCAGGTCTTGAGCGCAATGCTGGGCGATGGAGCGCGCGCGCCGCTGGATTGAGAAAAAGGGGGGGGGGGGGGGGGCGCGGCGGCCCCCCCGCGGGG
>CAXUNZ010000112.1:0-10593 GCA_964252525.1 uncultured Acetobacteraceae bacterium | reverse complement strand
GCGCGCCCCCCCCGGGTTCCCCGGGGTGGGGGGGCGCGCGCGCTGCCCGGCTTCGCGCAGGCGGCCGCGTTGGATGCCCCGTTGCAGAGCACGCTGGAGGCAGAGCTGGCGCCTGACTTTTCCTGGCGCTCGGGCCGGCTGGCGGTGACCGTGGGCGCCGGCACGCTGGCCTTGGGACGAGGCACGCTGGCGCTGCGTGAGGCGAGCGCGGTTTTTGTGGCGCCGGATGCACACCGCGTGGATTTGCAGGATTTGCGCATCGCGCCGCGCGCCGCGACCGGTGCGCATCTGCCGCCGCCGGTGCTGAGCGGGCACGGGCGCGCGGCATTGGCCGGCGGGCGGGTGCGGGCGGATTTCGCGCTCGATCTGGATCGCGCCGATTTCACCGACCTGCCAGCCTACTGGCCGCTGGGCACGGGCGGCGGGGCGCGGCCGTGGATCGTGGGCAATATCAGCGCGGGCACGGCGCAGAACGGTCACGTCACGGGCACGATCGAGACGGCAGCCGACGGAACGGACGTGAACCTGACCGCCCTGGCCGGGGGCATAGATGCCCGCGATCTCAGCTTTTCCTGGCTCAAGCCCGTGCCGGGCATAGTTCATGCCAATGGGCACGTGACGCTGCAGGGGCCGGATTCGCTGCTGATCGAGGTGACGCAGGCGCGCCAATCGGTGCCGGGGACGGAAAACACACTGTCCATCGGCAGGAGCCGGATGGAAATCACCGGCCTGATGGCGCGCGACCAGATCGGCCAGATCGACCTGGCCATTGCCGGCGGGCTAGGAGAGGTGCTGGCGCTGCTCAACCATCCACGCCTGCATCTGCTCTCCCGCCGACCGATGCCCATGCGAGATCCCGCTGGCACGGCACAGATCGCGCTTTCGGTGCGACTGCCGCTCGACGACCGGGTGAGCATGGATGATATCGGCATCAAGGCGCACGCCGATATGACAGACGTGCATCTGGGGGGAGTCGTGGCGGGACGCGACCTTGAGAATGGCGCGCTGGCAATGGATGTGACCGCGGATGGGCTGCGCATTGCCGGCACGGGCGAGGTCGCCGCCATCCCCGCGCGTCTGGGCGTCGAGATGGATTTCCGCAATGGGCCGCCCGGGCAGGTGCTGGAGCATTACACGGCGCACGGACTGGCCAGCCCAGCGGCGATCGTGGCGGCCGGCCTGCCCGCAGGCGTGCTGAGCGCCGGCAGCGCCGGCGCGAGCGTCGATTATGCCGCGCGGCGGGACGGCACCGGCACCGCGGCCATCGACCTCGATCTGAGCGCGGCTGCCATTGCCACACCGTTGGGGTGGAGCAAGGCGGCCGGGCCGGCCGCGCACGCCTCCGCCCGGCTGGGGTTGAACCAGGGTAGAATTACGCGGCTCGACCGGCTTTCCGCCGACGGGCCGGGCTTGAGCATCGCCAGCCACGCGCAGATACGCCCCGGCAAAGGCACGGTGCTGGTGCTGGACCGGGTACGCATGGGACGCAGCGACGCGCATGGCGCCATCGGGCTGCCCCAGGGAGCGGGCGATCGGCTGCACGTGACGCTCCGCGGGCCGGCGCTGGATATCTCGCCCCTGCTGTCGCACCCCACGGGCACCGCAAAGCCACAGGACGCGGCGAAGGCGGAGGCGCGCGCCGAGGCCAAGCCCGGGGCACGCTGGGTGGCCGATCTGGGCTTTAACCGGGTGATCCTGGCGCGTGATCAGGCGCTGGCCGATGTCAGCCTGGAGGCCGAGAGCGATGGGCTGCATATCGCGCGCGCAAACCTGCGCGCCGGCGCGGCCGAGGGCTTGGTGACGGCCACCATCGTGCCGGCACCCGGCGGACGGCGCATCAGCGTGGATTCAGCCGATTCGGGCGCGGTGCTGCTGGCAGCGGGCGTGGCCGACAATATCCGCGGCGGCAAGCTGCGGGTGGATGGGTTTTACGACGACAGGCAGGCGAAGTCGCCATTGCATGGCACGGCAACCCTATCGGGCTTTCGCATCACCGATGCGCCGGCGATCGGGCGGTTGCTTAAAGCTATGACGCTGTATGGGGCGATCGACCTGCTTCGCGGCCCAGGTCTAGGGTTTGCGCGCGCGGTGGTGCCGTTCACCTATGCGCAGCAGGTGCTGAGTATGGATGGAGCCCGGGCCTACTCGGCGTCGCTGGGGATAACAGCTAAGGGCCGGATCGATCTGCTGACACGGCGGGCGGACGTGACGGGAACTATCGTCCCTGCGTATTTCTTCAATCAACTGCCTGGATTGATCCCTCTCCTGGGCAAGCTTTTCAGCCCGGAAAAGGGCGGCGGCGTGTTTGCCGCGCAGTATGCCGTGCACGGCCCGTTGAGCGATCCGAAGATTGGGGTTAATGCACTGTCTGCCCTGACGCCGGGATTTCTGCGCGGAATATTCGGCTTGTTTTCAAAGGCCGGAGGATAGAGGGGGGTGGCTGGGCTCGGGTTCGCGCCCAAGCCCACAACCCGCCGCTAGTTTCTAGAAGGTTACCCAGACGCCGTTGCGCCAGTAGCCACGGCCGGCGTGTTCGCGCCAGACATAATGCCCGCCAGGACCCCACCGCCAGCCATTCGGATGCACGACGACTCCGTAGGCGGGCGCGTAAGCGTAAGGCCGGCGGACATGCCAGCACTCGCCCACCGCATTGCAGGCGATGGCGGCCGAGGCGGTGCTGGCAGTGGTGACGAGGCCACCCGCGGCCAACAGGGCCATGGCTGCTAATTTCGACGCGTATGTCATGGATAACCTCTCTTGGTGCAGACGTTGACCCGGGCATCTTAACGCACGGGTTGCCAGCGGTTCCAGCCCATGCTGCCACGCAGGCGAAAAGAACGACGTTTTTGCATGTATTTTCAATAATGAAGTTGTTCTGAGACTTCTGCGTCACGCCGGCACGGTTCGCGGCTCGCTCACTTGCCGCCACCAGTGCAGGCGGGCGAACATTCCTTTGTACGGGCGTATTCGGGTTCTCGGGCGGACATTCATTTGCCCGGCGCATCGAACGGCTTGGCCGCCAGGGAGATTATGAAAGCCGTGTTAGAGCAGCACGCCGGGCCTTCCCGCGCGCCGGCGCGGGTGTCACATGCGGGGGATGAGACACCTTGCCCTGCTGGCCTGTCTGGCACTTCCCCTTGGCGCGCCGGAGGCGTGGGCCGATGACGCGCACGCGGCGGTGCTGGCCGACGCGGATGCCGCTACCCTCCGCCAGGTCCAGGACTATCTGAACGGTCTGACCAGCGTGCAGGCCCATTTTCTGCAAATCGCGCAGGATGGCGCCACCGCCACAGGCACGATGTGGCTGGTCCGGCCGGGCCGCATCCGCTTCCAGTACGATCCGCCCAGTCCGCTGCTGCTGGTGGCCAGCCACGGGCTGGTCGTCCTGCATGATTCAAAGCTCAACCAGACCGACAATCTGCCCGTCGGCCAGACACCGCTGGGGCTGCTGCTGCGCGAGAAGATTACATTGTCGGGCGACGTGACCGTGACCGCGTTCAATCATCAGGGCGGCGTGATCCAGATTACCCTGGTGAAAACGGCCGCGCCCGGCGATGGCAGTCTGACGCTGGTCATGGAGGATCAGCCGCTGTCACTGACCGGCTGGTCGGTGGTGGACGCGCAGGGGCGGGAAACGCGAATCCGGCTGAGCGGCATCCAGCAAGGCGGCCATTATGATAATAGCATCTTTACCTACGTCGATCTGGACTCGCTTGGCGGCAACGGCAACACTCCGTAACCCAACAACAGGCTTGCGAAACTTCAGCCCGATTTACACCTTGGCGTATGCAGTCCGGCGCAATGGTGCGCCGCCTCTTCTTGGATGTGTGCGCATGTCATCCCTTTCGCGCAGCGCGGCTTCTGCAAAGAGTCGCGCCCTTGCGGTGGCAACCTTGCTCGCCGCCCCTGCCTTGCTGGTCGCCACGCTTACCCCTAGCCCTGCCCGGGCCTGGTGGCGCGGCGGCTTCTTCATCGGTGTGCCGCCTGTGGTCGTCGCCCCCGGACCGGTGGGCTATCCCTATTATTATCCGCCGGCCTACTACCCGCCGTATCCCGCCTATTACCCGCCCGCGGCCTATTACCCGCCGCCGGCCGCACCGGCACCGGCCCAGCCGCAGGCCCAGGGCTCCGGCAAGATTGCTTATGGCGCCTCGTGCTTTGCGGGCGTGTATCAATGCGCGGCGCCAGCCTATTCGCCGATCGGACAGGGGTGCACTTGTCCGGGGCTGGGTGCACCTTCCTACGGAACGGTGCAGTAGAAGAAGCCAGGCAAGCGGCGTTGGCTGGCGGCTGTACTTAAGCGAAAGCCGAGGAACGACGGTTGGGGGGGATGGCACTTCTCCCCCCGTCGTCTGGTTCGGTTTGCTGCGTTGCGGCACATTGGCCACAACAGGCTGGCCGTCTGATCGCCGCGGCAAGTTTTACTTCTTTTGTTGATGCGCCTTCCGCATTCTTGACGAGTCATGCGTCCGATCGTTGGAATCTCCTGTTGCATCAAGAGTTTTGGCGCGGCGAGTCTGCCGAACCACGCCGCCTCGGACTTCGCCGTGCGCGCTGTCGCGCAATTCGCGGGCGCGGTGCCCGTGCTGCTTCCCGCTCTTGGCGATGAGGCCGATCTGCCCGCGCTGTTCGGCGCGCTTGATGGCGTGCTACTGACCGGCAGCAAATCCAATATCAACCCGCGCGAATACGGCGGCGGGCCGCCGCCCGCCGATTCGCCGAGCGACGCCGCACGAGACGCGACCACGCTGCCGTTGATCCGTGCGGCCATCGCCCGCGGGCTGCCCCTGCTGGCAATCTGCCGGGGATTGCAGGAATTGAACGTCGCTCTCGGCGGCACACTGCATCAGAAGCTGTGCGATGTGCCGGGGCGGCTTGACCATTCCGCGCCCGAGACGGACGATTTCGCCGAGAAAATGGCCAAGGCGCACGAAGTGACTTTATGCGAAGGCGGCCTGCTGCAACGGCTGGCCGGCGAGCGGTCGATCATGGTCAATTCGTTGCACACGCAAGGAATCGACCGGCTGGGCGCCGGGCTGACGTGCGAGGCGGCGGCGCCGGATGGCACCATCGAGGCAGTGCGGCACATCTCGGCGGCCGCCTTTACGCTTGGGGTGCAATGGCATCCGGAGTTCGATTGCGCTCAGGACACCCTGTCCGCGCGCATCTTCGAGGCGTTCGGCCACGCCATGCGCATGCCGCGCATGATGCAGGCGGCGGATTGAGCAGTGGAGCTGCGCCTAAAGCCTGTCGGATGAGACGCTGCTTCCCCAGTTTTCCCTGACGATGGCATTTGCCAGCTCGTCGGCGGCGTTGATGTCGAAGCAGGGCAATTCTGCGACCTGTGTGTCCGCGGCCATGGCCACGATGTCAGGTGTATCCGGCCAAAGGCGCGGCTTGCCCAATGCCGCGCGATAGACCTCGATTTTCGGCATCGCATCCAGTTTGAAGCCCTCGACCAGGACCAGATCGACCGGCGCCATGCGCGCGACTAGCGCACGCAGGCCGAGCGGCTGGGGCGTTTCGCTCATCAGCGTGAAGCGTGAGGACGAGGCGAGCATCACTTCGACTGCGCCCGCCTCGCGATGGCGGAAGCTGTCCTTGCCGGGCTGATCGAGATCGACGGAATGGTGCGTGCGCTTGAGCGTGGAGACGCGCCATCCACGCGCGGCCAAAGCGGGAATGAGTTTCTCGATCAGCGTGGTCTTCCCCGCCCCCGACCATCCAGCGATCCCCAAAACCCTCAAAATGGGTTTCCAAAGGCCGCCGGCCTTTGGTGGGGTCTGGGGCAAAGCCCCAGCTCTTCCTCCCCCAACAAGCCCCCCTACCCAGGCGCAACCTGGCCCCGCACGGGCGCCGGCGCGCTGACGTGGTGCAGTCCCGCCAGCAGGTAGTCCCAGCCGGTGATCAGCGTCAGCGCCGCGGCGAAGAACAGCATGGCCCCGCCGAGTGCGGTGACATGCAGGGCGCCGAGGCCAAGCACGCGCGCGCCATCGTCGCCCGCCAGCAGCATGCCGAGCGAGACCATCTGCAGGCCCGTCTTCCACTTGGCTAGGCGCGTGACAGGCAGGCCCACGCGCAGGCCGGCGAGATACTCGCGCAGGCCGCTGACCAGGATCTCGCGGCACATGATGATGATGGCGGGATAGAGGCCCAGCAGCGAGAGCCGGCTGGTCCCAGCGAGCACCATCAGCGTGGCGCCGACCAGCAACTTGTCGGCGATGGGGTCCAGCATGCGGCCGAGGTCCGAAAGCATCTGGCGCTGGCGGGCTATGCGCCCGTCCAGCCAGTCGGTGATGCCGGCCAGCGTGAAGAGCGTGCAGGCCAGCAGGTCGCCCGCCGGTGTGCGCCAAACGACCAGCCCCACCAGCAACGGGATGGCGGCGATGCGCGAGAGGGTCAGCAGGTTGGGCAGGTTCATCGGCATGGGCGCGCAAGCCTAGACCATAAGCACCCGGCGGGGCGACACCTGTGCTTGTTGTGCAACGACGTTTAAAACAGCGGAGAAATGGCGCCTTTCGCCTCATTTCTTAGTTGCGGGGCAACGAAGTTGGGGTTTAGGTTTCGCCCATGGAAGAAGATACCGTGCTCCGAGAAGCTACCTCCCGTCGCGATGCTGCCCTGGCGGAAGCCAGGCGGCTGGACGATTTCATCCGGCTGTTCAATGACCTGCGCGGTGGCCGCGGACCGTCATTGTCGGTCGTGGCAGAGGGTGGAAAGCCCGCCGATAATATCGGCGGGGATTTCATCCTTGAAAAGCAGCGCCGGTAATTCAGCGCTGTTCATTGCTGTCGCGTGAAGGGCGGGGCTTTAGCTCCGCTTTTTTGTTGCCCGCTTCTCACCCAATATCCAGGCCGATGTCGAGCGTGCGAACGCTGTGGGTGAGCCAACCCAGGGAAATCATGTCCACGCCCGTTTCCGCGAACGTCGCGGCAGTTCCGGGTGTAATTCCGCCCGATGCTTCCGTGATGGCGCGGCCGGCGACGAGGGCGGTCGCCTGACGCAACTGCGCCGGCTGCATGTTGTCGAGCAGCACGGCATCCACGCCAATCTTCAGAACCGTTTCAAGCTGATCGAGCGTGTCGACCTCGATTTCGATCTTGACCAGATGTCCCGCGCGCGCGCGGGCGCGCTGCAAGGCGGGGGCGACACCGCCGGCTATGGCGATGTGGTTGTCCTTGATCAGAATTGCGTCATCCAGGCCGAAGCGGTGATTGGCCCCGCCGCCGTGGCGCACCGCAGCCTTTTCGACGGCGCGTAATCCGGGCGTCGTCTTGCGCGTGCAGACGACATGGCAGGGCGTGTGAGCGATGGCGTCCGCAACAGCGCGCGTGGCCGTGGCAATGCCGGAAAGGTGGCCGAGGAAATTGAGCGCGACACGCTCGGCAGTCAGGACAGCGCGGGCGGAGCCGGATAGGGTGGCGATGGTCTGGTCTGCTTCGATACGATCACCGTCCTGAATGCACCGGGTAAAGCGCAGCTCCGGATCGATCAGGCGAAACGCGCAGGCGGCCAGATCGAGGCCCGAGATCACGCCGGGCACCCGCGCCGACAGAGCGGCCTGCGTGCGGGCCTGGGGGGGGACGCAGGCCTCCGTCGTCAAATCGCCGGCACGGCCAAGATCTTCCAGCAGGGCCGCTCGCACCAGGGGTTCGAGCAGGACGAGCGGCAAGCTCATGCGTGCGTGGCGTTCCGCTGCGGCGTGTGGGCGAGCGCGGTGTTTGCGAGCATTTCGGGCCAGGTCAGGCGCGAGCGGGCCGGCACCTGGGCGGCGTGGCCCGAGAAATCGGTGCGGTAGTGACCGCCGCGGCTTTCGCGGCGGCGCGCCATGGCGGTGACCATCATCAGGCCAAGCATCGCCGGGCCCGATGGCGGCAGCGCCCGCAACTGTGCCTCGGCCCGCGCCAGACTCGCTGCGTTCCGCAACACGCCGGCATGGGCGGAGAGGATGGCGCGGACCGGCGCCGCGCACTCGGGCAAGGCGGGTTCAAGCCGCGCCAGGGGGCGGGGGCTTGCCCCGCTTGTGCCGGCAAGGTCGCGCGCCCCCCCCCGGCCGGTGACAGCGGCCTCCAGAAGCGAGTTGCTGGCCAGCCGGTTGGCGCCGTGCAAGCCGGTGCAGGCGGCCTCGCCGCAGGCCCACAGACCCGGAATGGTGCTGCGGCCGGACGCGTCCACGGCGATGCCGCCCATGTGGTAATGCGCGGCCGGGCGGATCGGGATAGGTGTGGTGGCAGGATCGATGCCGGCGGAGAGGCAGGTCGCGGTAATGCCAGGGAAACGGCGGGCGAAATCAGCGCCTATGGCGGCGCGTGCGTCCAGGAAGATGCGGTGGCCTGCCTGGCTGTGCGCCCACACCGCGCGGCTGACGATGTCGCGCGGCTCGAGCTCGGCGCGGCCTTGGCCTGCCATGAAGCGGGTGCCGCGCTCGTCGATCAAGATCGCGCCTTCGCCGCGAACGGCCTCGCTAATCAATGGCAAGGGATCGCGGCCGACATCCAAGGCAGTGGGGTGGAACTGGACGAATTCGAGGTCGGCCAGCGCGGCACCCGCGCGGGCGGCGAGGACCAGGCCCTGACCCGTCGCACCGGCAGGGTTGGTGCTGTGCAGATAAAGGCCGCCCAGGCCGCCCGTGGCGATGACCACCCGGCTGGCGGCCGTCAGGAAGGGCATACCATCCGGACCGCTGGCCAGCACGCCGGCGATGGCCCCGTCGCGCAGCACTAGGCGCGTGGCCGTGCATCCCTCCCGCACTTCGATGCGGGGCGCCGCGCGCACCGCGTCGGCCACGGCGCGCAGGATTTCAGCGCCTGAGGCATCGCCGCGCGCATGCACGATGCGCCGGCGGCCATGCCCCGCCTCCAGCCCCAGCCCTATGGCACCATCCGTCTTGCGGTCGAAGCGCACACCCAAGCGGACCAGCTCCTCGACCAAACCTGGTCCCGCGCCGATGATCGCGCGGGCCGTCTCGACGTCGCAAAGACCGTCGCCCGCGGCCAGCGTGTCGGCCAGATGCAGATCGCAGCTGTCATCAGGCCCGATCGCCGCCGCCAAGCCGCCTTGCGCCCAGCCGCTCGCCGCCTGCTCGCCCAGCGGTGCGCGCGACAGCACCATGCTTGGTCCCGGCGTGTGTAGCGCGGCCATGAGCCCGGCGAGGCCGGCGCCGATGATGATCGGCTTGTCGGTCATGGGCAGGAAGGCCGGGGGCTCTGCCCCTGGACGCCGCTGGGGCCTGAGGCCCCAGACGCCCATTTGTTTGGAGGTTCTAAGGACTTGTCCTTAGCGGGGGTCCAGGGGGCGGAGCCCCTTGGCCTTCCTTCAAACCACATCATACCGCCAGCATCCGCTCGACCGCCTGGCGCGCACGGCTGGCGACAGCCGGGTCGATGGTCACGGCATGGGTGTTGGTTTCGAGTGCCAGGCGGATGGCGGGCAGCGTGATGCGCTTCATGTGCGGACAGAGGTTGCAGGGGCGCACGAAATCGATGGCGGGATGCTGGACGGCGATGTTGTCCGCCATGGAGCATTCGGTGATGAGCACAACGCGGCCGGGCTGCCTCGTGGTGACGTAATCGCTCATGGCCGCGGTGGAGCCTGCGAAATCGGCTTCATCGACCACATCCGGCGGACATTCGGGGTGGGCCAGGATGGTGACGCCCGGGTTTTCGGCGCGCAGGCTGCGTATCTGGCGGGCGGTGAAGCGTTCATGGACCTCGCAGGCGCCGGCCCAGGAAATGATGCGCACGCCGGTTTCGCGCGCGACGTTGGCGGCGAGGTATTGGTCGGGGATCATGATGACCTCCGGCACGCCCAGGCTTTCGACGACCCGCTTGGCGTTGCCGCTGGTGCAGCAGATGTCGCTTTCGGCTTTTACCGCGGCCGAGGTGTTGACGTAGGTGACGACTGGCACGCCGGGATGGCGCTCGCGCAGCAGGCGCACATCGGCGGCGGTGATGGAGGCGGCCAGGCTGCAGCCGGCCCGTAAATCGGGGATCAGGACGGTCTTGGACGGGTTCAGCAGCTTGGCGGTTTCGGCCATGAAGTGAACGCCGGCCATGACGATGATATCCGCCTCAATGGTCTGTGCCTCGCGAGCGAGCGCCAGGCTGTCGCCGGTGATGTCGGAGATGCAGTGGAAGATCTCAGGCGTCATGTAGTTGTGGGCGAGAATGACGGCGCGGCGGTCGCGCTTGAGGCGCTGGATGGCCTCGATATCCGGCGCGAAGGCGGGCCACTCCATGGGTGGGATGACTCGGCTGACGCGCTGGTAAAGTTGTGAGTTCGCCGCCAACAGACCGAGGGGTGGGACTGGCCGGGCGGAGAGCGAATGAGCGGCGACCATGGCAAGCACGTCCTGGCTTATGCTCAGATAGAGCATTATAGGGGTGATACGCAGCCCCTGGGACGCCCGTTCACCGTGTCACTTATGCTGGGATTGAGTATATGGTCTGTCAAGATCGGGCGGTGCAGCGCGTATTGACGCGGCGGCCAGGGTTTGAGCAATGTCGCCCGCTGTCAGGCGGGGCTGTAGCTCAGTTGGGAGAGCGCCTCGTTCGCAATGAGGAGGTCAGGGGTTCGATTCCCCTCAGCTCCACC
>CAXUNZ010000111.1:0-10595 GCA_964252525.1 uncultured Acetobacteraceae bacterium | reverse complement strand
GTGCGGACGGCGTTGGTGGAAGGCCACGCTGCTTGAGAAACGCTGGCGAGTTTGAGATCGCATTTCAATTAGTGGTTGATTGTTCTTTCCCGAGAGTAACTCGCTTTATATGCATGCAGCCGCTCGTTACTTGCAAAAAACTGTATCCTATAGAACTAGTAGGATTTACCGCGATCATAGGTTTCGCTAGATTAAATCTCAGAGAAAGAAAGTTTTCCGATACGGCACCTAGGTTGAATAAAAAAAAATCCGCTCCTCTCAGCGTGATCGGCAGTTGCCATTTGCTTCCGAACTGTTAAGAAAGGGCAAGGCTTGCTCTGCCGGGCAGCAGCGAGCCGTGCGGTTCGGGATTGGCCCGACGTATAAATTTATGCCCACGGGGTTTTACATGACGATCAAAGGTATTCTTTTGACTGGCGCGGCGCTGTGCAGCCTGAGCCTGGCGCCTGCGCTCGCGGCTTCCGCGCCGCACGTCCATGTGACGGCTCTGCACGCTGGTGCGGTTAAGAAGTCCGCGATGAAGCAGGCTGCTCCTGGCGCCGTTACCTACACCTTCTCGGTGAGCACCTCGGTCTCCACGGCGTCCGCCTACAAGAACAAGACCAAGCTCGCCGGAACTTTCTACAAGTTCAACAGCAACTCCTCGCTGTGCACGCAGCCGAAGGAGAAGGTGAAGCTGATGACGAAGAAGACCAAGTATGCCAAGCTGAGCACGGGCACCGAGACCTACAGCGAAGGCTGCTCGTCTGGCCCGACGACGTTCTACGGCGACATCTATGACCTGCAGACGAAGAGCGCAGCCGGCAAGACCGACACGTTTGCTTCGACACTGACCGCGCACTTCAAGAATTCCAGCGGAAAAGAGAAGGGCAAGCTGACCCTCGACGTGAACGTTGCCATCGGTAAGTAAGCTTTCCAGCATATTTGTTGGTTAACGGGGATGTGCCGGCGGTTTATTCGCCGGCACATTTCGTTTCTTCTTTAGCAAAACGCGCGCGTTTTGCCGCCAGCTTCTGACTGAATGAGGGTTGCCGCTGCAGGTGTAAACCTGACAGTCAGCTTCGGCGTTGCGCGTGACGCGCTGTGAGCATTCATGATCCAGGCCATCTTACGTCAAGAGAGCGGTTGATCCGCAATATACGCGGCCCATACCCATGCGGGTATCCTCGGCACCGTTGCCGTCTGGCCATCTTCCCGTTCAGCTGCACGCAGCCCGCCGCCTGACGCGCGTTTCAATTGAATTCCCAGAGGCTTTCCTGCAAAGGTCGGGCCTTGTGTCGGCGCAGCGATATCGGAAGTCAAAAGCCTTGAAGAACCAGCCACCCTCCTCCTCCCCCATTCGCCGATCCATGCCGGACCTAGCGTTGTTCCAAGCACCAGGTGGCCGCGAGCGCGTACAGTACGCCGGCGTTGACGTGCTGGATCCGCGCGGGCTTTCGCGACCCGCTCCGATCAGGCGGCTCAATCCTGGTTCGGGCCACCCGAAAGCTGTGGAACACAAGACGCCCGCGCAGATCAGCCACCTCTACGAAGTCGCGCTGACCAGCGTGGCCATGAGCTTCCACGAATCGGCGCTCGAGAACCTCGAGGAGGTCACCACCCTCGCGCCTGATCACGCAGGAGCCTGGCGCGCGCTCGCCACCTTGCTGCGGCTGGCCGCGCGGGACGCCGAAGCCGACCAGGCCCAGGCCCGCGCGGACGCGTTGGCCAGCACACCGAGTGCCTGGCAGGATGCCCAAGGCGAACGCTCCCCCACGCGGCTCGAGCGGATGGACCGCAAACTCAAGGAACGCCTGGACAAGATCCCCGCGGAGCAACGCATCTCCCATTTGCGGGATCTGCTTTTCGCCGATCCGCTCGATGTCGTGGCCATGCGCTATCTTTCAGGCGAGGAGGAGATGGGCGAGGATGAGATTACCGCGCTTCAGCTTTTCGAGCGTGCCATCGCCCTCTCGCCCAGCTACCTGATTGCGCGCGTGGATTATGCCCGCTTGCTGATGACACAGCGCAGCTATTCGGCCGCACTCAAGCAGAGCGAGTATCTCCTCGCCAATGCGCCGAACAGCATCAGCCACCGCCTGCTGCGTGCGGACGCTGCCGTGCACATGGAGCGTTTCGATGAAGCGCTCGTTCTTTTCGAAGCGATTCTCAAGCAGGAACCCACCAACGTACATCTGTGGAATTCCTATGGCAGCGTGCTCAAGGCACTCGGCAGGCGCGAGGAAAGCGTAAAGGCCTACCGCACTCTGATCTCGATCCAGCCCGCCAACGGCAACGCCTATTTCGGCCTGTCCGAGCTAAAGGCCAAGTACCTGACGCCGGCGGACGTTGAAGACATGGCCAGCCATTTGCGCCGCGGCATTCCCAATGTCACCAGCCGCAAATGCATGGCCTATGCGCTCGCCGGCACGCTGGAGCGCGCGCATGACTACGAACGCAGCTTCGATGCCTACGCATACGGCGCGCGTGTCTGTAAGGAAGAGGTCGCCAACACTCACAGGGCGCACGACCCGGACGAGTTCGTGAACCGTCTCAACCGCCTGCGCACCACCTTCACCGCTGAAAATCTCAGCGCCCGCGCAGTGTCCACGCGCACGCGTCCTGCGGTCACACCCATTTTCGTCCTCGGCATGCCACGCGCCGGCTCCACGCTTGTCGAACAGATACTCGGCAGTCACAGCCAGGTCGAAGCGACACGCGAACTGCCCGTTGTTTCCAACCTCGTCAAAAAGGTTGCGATGAGCCGAGTGCTTGTCGAGCCGGACGTTTATCCCAAGCGCGTGTTGGATTATGATCGCGCGCAACTCGATGCCATCGGGCAGGAATGCCTCGATGCCATGGCTGAATACCGCAAGACCGCGCTGCCCTATGTCATCGATAAGCGCCCTTGGAACTGGCAGGACATCGGCTTTATCAATTTGATCCTGCCGCAGGCAAAGTTCATCGACATCCGCCGCGCACCGATGTCAGCCGGCTTTGCCATGTTCAAGCAGTTGCTGCCGGCCGACGCGGCCTTTTCGTTCGATCTGACCCATCTCGGCAATTACTACCGCAGCTATGTCGCGTTCATGGATGACATGGATCGTGCCTTGCCGGGACGCATCCTGCGCGTGTCGTACGAGCACTTGATTGATGACACAGAGGGTGAAATCCGCCGCATGCTGGACTATTGCGGCTTGCCTTTCGAGGAAAGGTGCCTGCGCTTCTGGGAAACGGATCGCGCTGTGCTGACACCCAGTGCCGAACAGGTACGGCGGCCGATTTTTCGTGACGCCATGCAGCAATGGAAGAACTACGAACCCTGGCTTGGCCCGCTCAAGGAAGCGTTGGGCGACCTGGCCGAAGCCTGAGCCAGACACGCCCCTCAGTATCGTTGCGAGACATGCCCATTACATCATCACTTCGGCTCGCGGTCGCCCTCCTGCTGGTGGCCGCGAGCACGCCCTCCGCCCGCGCCCAGACCGTGCCGGCGCATGCCGGCGCAAATGACGCCGCAACACTTGCCGCGACTGCCAAATCGTCGCCGCCTGCCCCCAAACACGCGACCGGCAAATCCGTGAATCGTAGGGGCGAGCCTGTTTACCATCTTCTCGGCTTCAGCCTCAGCGGCAGCAAACGCATCGATCCGGACGCAATCGTCGCCACCCTGCCCCAGCACGAGGGCGACGTCATCACTGACGCGGACATAAAAGAAGATGCGGATCGCGTCCGCGCCATCCTCGCCACACGCCATATCCATGGCGACATGACCTCGGCAACCCTAGAACAGGAGGACGTCAAGGGCCACCACATCTGGGTCATCTATGACATTCAGCTCAGGGATGCGCTATCGGATGTGCCGCTGCGCAATCCGCGCCATTTCGCTAGCCAGACATTCAGCGGCAACGCCAAGCTCAGCACCGATCAGCTTACCTCCATCACCGGCCTGCATGCGGGCGATCCCATGCGCGACGGCAAGCTCAGCGACGTGCGCACCGCGATCGAACAAGCTTATGACACGGCATTGCCCGGCGTGGCGGTGGCCGTGCGCGGCAAGGTCAAACTCAGGAAGGACGACACTGTCGTCATAAATTGGCAGATCGACGAGCACCCCGGTGCTTCGTCTCCGGAAAGAACCGGGCAAGCAGTGCCTGCCCCCTCAGACCCCCCGTCTTTATCCAAGAACAAACCCTTGATCGGCGCCGCACCTAAGTAATACCAAGCGGCGTTGAGATTGCCACATAGGCAATGGAAAAGAAGGTTGGGGAAGATGTGCCATCCCCCGGTCTTTTGAGAGTCAATCTTTCTGCTTTTTGGTATAAGCGGCGGAGACTTACCCAATCCCCCGGACAACCGGAATGCCCAAATCCCGTATCTTCTTGCGCAGCGTATTGCGGTTCAGCCCCAGCATCGCCGCCGCTTTGATCTGATTCCCCCGCGTCGCGGACAGCGTCATTCGTATCAGCGGCCGCTCCACTTCCGCCAGCACCTGGTCGTAGATATCGCGTGTGGGAATTCCCGCCGCACTTCCCGCCAGCATCTGCTTGATGTGCCGCTCCACCGATGCGGCCAATCCGTCCGGCACCACCCCGCCCTCATCCTGCGCCGCATCCGCCGCGGGCTCGGCCAATTCGGCCGCAATCACCTCGGCCGTAATCGTCTCCTGCGGCGTCAGCGCCGCCAGCCGGCGCATGACATTCTCCAATTCACGCACATTGCCCGGCCAGCGATGCCGCCCCAGCGCCTCGATGGCACCGCCATCCAGCGTCTTGAACGGCAGCCCCGCATCGCGCGCCCGATCGAGGAAATGGCGCGCCAGCAAGGCGATATCCTCGGCCCGCTCGCGCAAGGGCGGCAGGCGGATCGGCACCACGCATAGCCGGTAATACAGATCCTCGCGGAACAACCCCGCCTTGATCGATTGCCGCAGATCGCGGTGGGTCGCCGCCACGATGCGCACATTCGCGCGGATCGGCGTCCGCCCGCCCACCGATGTAAACTCGCCCTCCTGCAGCACGCGCAACAGCCTTGTCTGCGCCTCCCCAGGCATGTCGCCGATTTCATCGAGGAACAGCGTCCCGCCCGCCGCCTGCTCGAACCTGCCCAGACTGCGCGAATGCGCGCCGGTGAAACTTCCGCGCTCATGGCCGAACAATTCGCTTTCGATCAGCTCGCGCGGAATGGCCGCCATGTTGATGGCGACGAACGGCCCCGTCCGCCGGCGGCCGTAATCGTGCAACGCGCGCGCGACCAGTTCCTTGCCCGTGCCGCTCTCGCCATTGACCATCACGGTCAGGTCGACCGTCGTCAGCCGCGCGATCGTGCGATAGATCTCCTGCATCGCCTGGCTGCGCCCAATCAGCGGCAGCTTCTCCTCGCCATCGCGCGCCTCGGCGCAATCCTCGGCGACGATGGCAGGCGCGGCCAGCGCACGCTCCACGACAACGAGCAATTCCTTCAGATCGAACGGCTTGGGCAAATACTCGAACGCGCCCCGCTGTGCCGCGCGGACGGCGGTCAGCAATGTCGACTGCGCGCTCATCACCACCACACGCAATTCCGGCCGCAGGCGCTTAATACGCGGCAGCATCTCCAGCCCGTTATCGTCGGGCATCATGACGTCCGTAATGACGAGGTCGCCCTCGCCCTCCTCCACCCAGCGCCACAGCGTCTGCGCGTGTCCGGTCGCGCGCACCTGGTAGCCCGAGCGGCCCAGCGCCTGAGTCAGGACCGTGCGGATCGACCGGTCGTCATCGGCCACCAGCACCGTAGGTGGTGTGGACATCAGGGGGCACCCGCTTCGCCTTCATCCCCGCCCTCCTGCGCCTCCGGGAAGATCGGCAGGCTGATGCGGAATTCCGTGCGTTCAGGCCTGCTGTCCACCTCGATCAATCCCCCATGGTCGCCGATGATCTTGGCGACGAGTGCAAGCCCCAGGCCAGAGCCGCTCATCTTCGTGGTCACAAAGGGGTCGAACAGGTTCTTCTCGATTTCCTGGGGTATCCCCGGGCCATGGTCCCGCACGATCGCCATCAGCGGCAAATGCACGCCGCCAGTCGCCCCGCTCGTCAGCGGCGCGGCCAGCCGTATGCTGTGCTGGTAGGCGGTGATCAGCGTGATCTCGCCCTCCCGCCCCGCCTGCGTCATCGCCTCGGCCGCGTTCTTGACCAGGTTGAGAAACACTTGGACCAGCTGGTCGCGATTTCCCCAAACCGGCGGCAGAGACGGATCGTAGCGCTCCACCACGCGCAGATGCGCGGCAAAGCCTGATTGCGCCAGCTTGCGGACATGGCCCAGCACGCGGTGGATGTTGACCGCGCCGCGCTCCAGCGGTCCCTCCCCGAACGCCTCCATCCGATCGACCAGTGCGCGGATGCGGTCCGCCTCCTCGCGGATCAGCACCGCCAGCTCGCGATCGCTCTCAACGACGGTATTTTCCAGCAATTGCGCCGCCCCGCGTATGCCCGAGAGCGGGTTACGCACCTCGTGCGCGAGAATCGCGGCCATGCCCGCGACCGAGCGCGCCGCGCTGCGAAAACTCAGTTGCCGGTCCAGCGCCCGCGCCGCCGCGCCGTCCGAAAAGGTGAGCACCACGCAGCCCGCCTCCTCGCCGAAGGGTGCCGCCTGCACGCTCACCCCGCGCCGAAACAGCCGCGGGCTGTCGAAATCGAGGTCGCGCTCCTGGATGACCACGCCATGATCGCGCACCTGCGACAACATGGCGAAAATCGGGCTGTCGCGCGGAATGACGTCGCTTATGGCCATCTGACGCAGTTGCGGCAGGGAGAGCGAGAAGAACTGCTCGCCCGCCGGATTGGCCGCGCGGAACCTGTCGCGCGCATCCAGCATCACGCAGGCGATGGGAATGGCCGCGAACAGCGCCGCACTCTCAGGCATCTCCCGCCTCAACCCGGTCGTGAGTTTGGTAGCGGCGGCCCGCGCGCTCATGCCGCCTCATCGAGGCGCGCCGTCTCCGGCGTGGGCCGCGCCCGCATCGTTCCCGCCTCGATCAAAGGATCGAAGAAGGCGTCGATGGCCATCACCACCTGATCGGCATCGACCAGCCGCATGATCTGAGCGCGGAATTCCGCCGAGCCCGCCAGCCCGCGCGAATACCATGCGACATGCTTGCGCGCGAGCCGCATGCCCGCGTCGCGTCCGAAATGACCCAGCATGTCGGCGTAATGTTCCAACAGGATCGCCTTCTGCGCCGCCAGATCAGGCTCCGCCCGTGCAACCCCGCTGCACAGATAATAGGCAATGTTGGCCGTGGCCCACGGCCTGCCATACGCGGCCCGTCCCACCATCACGCCATCCGCGCCGGAGGCCGCCCGCGCCCGCGCCGCATCCTCCGGCGTCAGGATATCGCCGTTGACAATGACCGGAATGCCCACCGCCTGCTTGACGCGCGCCACGAACGCCCAATCCGCGGTGCCCGTATAGAATTGCTGCCGGGTGCGCCCGTGCACGGTGACCATGCGGATACCGCTCTGCTCGGCGATCTGGGCCATGCGCGGGGCATTGAGGCTGGCATGGTCCCAGCCCATGCGCATCTTCAGCGTCACGGGAACGGCGACCGCACCCACCGTCGCCTCCAGGATGCGCGCGGCGCCGATTTCATCGCGCATCAGTGCCGATCCCGCCTGCTGTCCCACCGCCACCTTGCGCACGGGGCAGCCGAAATTGATGTCGATCACCTCGGCGCCAAGCCCCACAGCGATGCGCGCGGCCTCGGCCATGGCCGCCGGCTCGCAGCCGGCCAACTGGATCGCCCGCGGGCCAGGACCCTCATCGAGGGCGGCCATGCGCCGCGTGTTGCGGTTCTCGCGCACCATCGCCCAGCTCGCGATCATTTCGGAGACGACCATGCCCGCCCCCAGCCGCTTGGCCAGGCGGCGGAACGGCAGGTCGGTCACGCCCGACATCGGCGCCAGGATCACCGGCACGTCGATGCGCGTGCCGCCACCCAGGTCGATCGCTTTCAGGCCGTCGTTGTTGCCCATGATTTGGGCACATTAGTCACCAGGGCGGCATGGTGCAACGCAGTAGAGGCTTCATCCAAAATCAAGACGGGGGGTCTGGGGGGGGATGGCACATCTCCCCTGTCTTTTTACGCCACGAAATTGCCCGCTAAGTCACAGACGCCTCTATCGTCACTGATTTACCAGCGCATCGATAAACGACTGCCCCTGCGGCGAACCCAGACCGGTCACCAGGTCGTAAGACGGTGTACACTTGTAATTGCCGCTGACGCCGCTCGTCTCGTCATGAAAATCCGACGAGTAGGCCTGGGTCCCCGCCAAGGCGTAAAGGGCGGGGTTGATGAATCCCACGACCGGCTTGCCGGCAGCTACCGCCTCTTGATTGGCCAGTGCGACAATCCCCGCCCACATGGGAGAGGCGAAGCTGGTGCCGCCCACGCCGCCGCCGCACGAACCATCAGCGCAGATCTCCATGTCGGTGTTCGCATTCATGGCGACATCCGGCACGTTGCGCAGTTTCTTCGACCCCTTGTTGGCCTTGTCGATGAACGGCAGCTGATAGCTCTCGATCTTGATTTTCTTGTCCAGCGATGGACCGCCCGCGCTGTGCGACCAGCCCGTTTCGCCCGACCATTTGCCGCCCGGCCCGGACGTCGAAACGTCCGTTCCCCCGACCGCCACGATGTTGGCATCCTCCTCCGGCCATGGACCGCTTTCTTTGAGCGAGGAATAGTCGCCACTGGCCGTCAGGTTGGTCTGCCCCTGCGCCGCGAATTCCTTGAAGATGGCATCGTCGGTCGCGAAATTCTCGCTCCATCCCCAGGACGTGCTCAGCACCTTGCTGAGATTTTCGCTCGCCATGCTGTTGAGCACATCCTCGGGCGAGTTGCCGACATAGACCCGGACGCTGGCCAGGCCAGGTGCCAGGGAAATGGTGTATTCGATGTCAAGCGCCTGTTCGCCGTCATCGCAACGTCCGGTGCAGGTGAGCGGGGCGCTATCGGTTTTCACGCCGATCACCTGCACGGAATTGGGCGGACCGTACCCTTGGGCAAAAAAGTTCTGCACATCGGCGATATTATAGCCCGCAAGCTCCATCAACCCGACGGACTGGCCGGCGCCGGTCAGCGAGCCTGTGGGATAATAGGCGGCGCGCATGTCACTGCCGGTGAAATTGCCGCCCGGCCCGGAGCCGGTACCGCGCGCGCCCAGCGGCTGTGGCGAATAGACCAGTTTTGAGTATGGCCGGACAAAATCGTCCAGCCCAATCACCTGCTGGACGGGTACTGCCAGGTCCAGCGTCGGCGGCCTGTCAGGCGCGATGAAGGCGCGGTTTTCCGTCGGGTGCCGGTACATGCCCATGGAGACGTGAAAGACCCGCTCGATGTCGGCAACCTTGCCGCCAACATCGATCAGCATGCGGTTCGGCGTCCGTGTCTCGACGGTCAGGCCGCTGCGGTCAAAGAATTCCACCGCTTCATCGTAATCGACGGAACTGGGTGCGAACCGCGCCGTGAAATCGGCAACCGAGAGGTAATGCCGGAAATTGGGGCTGCGCGGATCGTAGATATCGCGCAGCAGGGCGCCCAACGCCTGGACGTTACGCTGCGGCAATGAGATCACCAGGTGCAACTGCGCATCCTTGTCCGCGGCGCGCAGGAATGTGGCGGAATGGGACGCCACGCTCGCTGGGATGGTGCTGGAGAGCGGCGGCACCGGCGCGGCGCCGGCCGGGGTTCCGGCGCAAAGCCAGGCGGCGAATGCCGCAACGCCGCTTCGGGCGGCGTGCCGTGAAATACTCGTCTTCGGCCAATGGTGCGCCATTGTCCTTACCTCCCGTGGTTATAGGCGCAGCTGTACGCGCGGCCTTCCCTTTCACGCATAATCGAGGCGCCGCACGCCGTAAATGGCGGAACATTGACGCGCCCGCGCCTCACCGGCAAAGCCGTGCCATGCGCATCGCCGCCATTCTGGTCGCCGCGGGCACAGGCAGCCGTTTCGGCGCCCCCGCGCCAAAGCAATTTACCACGATTGCAGGCAAGCCCCTCATCCGCTGGGCGGCCGAGTCGATCTTGCCGCACGTCTCGGCACTTCAGCCGGTCGGTGAGGCCGCCCCGATAGAGGCAGCCTTGCACGGACTGCCCCATCTGCCCGTCGTCGCCGGGGGCGCCACCCGCCAGCACAGCGTGCGCGCGGGGCTGGAAGCGCTGGCCCGCCTGCTACCCGATATCGTTCTGGTTCATGACGCCGCGCGGCCGCACATTCCGCCCGGCACCATCCCCGCCTTGCTCGCCGCGCTAAGCAGCCATCGCGGCGCCATTCCCGCCGCCCCCGTGGCCGACACGCTCAAACGCGGGCAAGCCGGCCTGATCACCGCAACGCTCTCCCGCGCCAACCTCTACCGCGCCCAGACCCCGCAAGCCTTCGACTATCCCACGCTGCTCGCCCTGCACCGCGCCCCGCCGCCCGGCGAGGCCACCGACGATGCCTGGCTGTTCGAACAGGCGGGCCTGCCTGTCGCGCTGGTCGCCGGCTCGGAAGACAACATCAAGATCACGTACCAGGAGGATTTCGCCCGCGTGGAACGCACCCTCGCCCCCACTCTCCTTCCGCGCATCGGCACCGGCTTCGATG